>JAIJMN010000180.1:0-4971 GCA_022735715.1 Prevotella sp. | reverse complement strand
ATGTGACCCTTGAAGAATTCCAGGTTGCCGTTGAAGAAAGTGTCGCCCATCCATGCAATGCCGAATATTGCAACCAAGGCGTTTATGCCCGCAGCAAATACGTTGCCCTTCACGGCATCCTGCACGTTGGCCTTGCTCACAAGCAGAATGAGGGCTGATGTCGACATCATTATAATCTCGATTATTTCAGGCATGCTCACGTGATGCAGCTCGCCATTGAGCATGAACGACGGACGCAGCGACGGAACACTACCGAATATCACTACCAGCAACACGCCCAGTATGAATGCCAGCACAGCATACTTGGCGTGCGGATCGGGATTCTTTATCATGTTGTCGATGAGCTTACTGTCCTTCTCGGGATTGATTATGCCCTGGCGAACACGCTCCTGATATATCTCGTCCTCATTCAGTTCCTTGCCTATGCGGTTCTGTACAAATGCGGCTACGAGTATGGCTATGAGCGAAGCGGGAATGCAGACAATCAGTATGTGCTTCAATTCGATTCCGGCTCCGCCCAGAAGGTCGGTGCTTATGACTGCGGCAGTAGCTGCAGAGACCGGACTTCCGGTTATGCCTAACGATGCCGATATGGTGGCAACGCTCAACGGGTGCTCAGGACGAATCTTTGAGTTGGTTGCAATCTCCGAAATGATAGGCAGGAGCGAATAGCTTGTGTGTGCAGTACCTGCCACCAGACAGAAGAGCCAAGTGGTGAGCGGACCGAAATAGGTGATGTGTGTAGGATGCTTGCGCAGGAACTTGGCAGCTATACCTACAAGATAGTCAAGTCCGCCGGCTGCCTGCAATGTGGCAGCTGCCGTTATCACCGACACGATGATAAGCATCACGTCGATAGGCAGATTGCCCGGCTTAAGTCCGAAGATGAAGACAAGGATGAAGACACCCACCATGCCGTAGATGCCGAGACCGATACCGCCTACGCGCGCACCTTTAAAGATGAGAGCCAGTACGATGGCAAATTGTAAAAGGATAATAGCTGTGGCCATAAAGGTTTTGTCTTAAGTGTTATTTGTTTCAGTTTTAGTAAAATTTATGTTGCAAATTTACGGATATTTCCTAAAATATGATTTTAATAATTCTGACAAAGATTTGTAAATTACGAATGAAATTGAAAAATCCTATTTATAGTGTCGAATTTTATTCTTACCTTTGCGTTATCGTATACCGCATCAATCGGTATTCCCCACATATTTAATATATATACACTATGCATACAAGAGAAGAAAAACTCAAGGCTTTCGGACGTCTGCTGGATGTGCTCGACGAGTTGCGTGAGAAATGTCCGTGGGACTGCAAGCAGACCAACGAGTCGCTTCGACCCAACACCATAGAAGAGACATTCGAACTGTGCGACGCCCTGCTTAAGGACGACGAGCCTAATATCTGCAAGGAATTGGGCGACGTGCTGCTGCATGTGTGCTTCTATGCCAAGATAGGTCAGGAGAAGCAGCAGTTTGACATGGCGGACGTCTGCAACAAGCTTGTAGACAAACTCATATTCCGCCATCCTCACGTATATCATCCCTCGCAGATAGGAGCGCCCGATCCCAAGCCGTTGCCTTATGGCGAGAAGGAGGAAGAGCGCGACAATTCGGAAGAGGTGAAGACCGCACAGCAGGTGATAGAGAACTGGGAACAGATAAAACTGCGCGAGAAGGACGGCAACAAGCGTGTGCTCTCGGGTGTGCCCGACGCTCTGCCGGCACTCATCAAGGCTTATCGCATACAGGACAAGGCACGCAACGTGGGCTTCGACTGGGAGGACAAGGGCGACGTATGGGGCAAGGTGCGCGAGGAACTCGGCGAACTTGAGGCCGAACTGCGCAAGGAAGACCGCGAGCATTCTACCGAAGAATTCGGCGACTTCCTATTCTCGCTCATCAATGTCGCACGTCTGTACAAGATCAATCCCGACACCGCTCTTGAGAAAACCAACGCCAAATTCATACGACGTTTCAACTATATCGAGGAGCATTCGATACGCATAGGCAAACCGTTGAAGGACATGACGCTCGGCGAGATGGATGCGTTGTGGAACGAAGCGAAGGCTCAGGAAAAGAAATAATAAAATCGTTGTATCATGAACAAGTTGAAATTATTCTTGGCAGTGGCAATCGTAATGCTGGTTGCCGGCTGCAACGACAGAAAGCAGAAACCGCAGACTGTTGACAATGACGATGTGGAAGTGGCTGACTCTACGGTGTACGGAGTGTGCGGCGACGGCACATCGATGCATTCAATGGAGCTTATCACCGATGCCGGCGACACGCTGACATACACCATTCTTGATGCCGAGGCAGATATGGACGGTGGCATCACTGAAGGTATTGTGTCGAATGTAGAGGGAGGATTTATGGCTGGCGACAAGATGGCGGTGACCGGATTGAAGACAGTCGATGGCGAACTTGTTGCCACACGTGTTATCAACATTACATCACTGTTGGGCCATTGGACCAGCATCGACCGCAACTTCATGATAGAGGAGGGCGGAACAGTACACTCGGAATTGAAAGCCGAGACCGACCCGTGGACATCATGGAAGATTCTGAACGGACAACTGCTGCTCAATCGCGATACGTTCGACATCACATCGCTTGATGCCGACTCGCTCTATCTTGAAAACCATAAGGGCATATACATATTCAAGCGTCAGAAGTAACAATTCAAGCGCAAGAAATAACACTTCAAGCGTCAGAAATAAAACAACAATGGAACCATTCAAAATCCATATACTCGGATGCGGATCGGCTCTGCCTACATTGCGTCACAATCCGTCGTCGCAAGTGGTGGAGCTGCGAGGCAAGCAGTTTATGATTGACTGTGGCGAGGGAACGCAGACCCAGATGCGCCGCTCACGCATAGGATTCAACAAGATAGTGGCAATATTCATATCGCATATTCACGGCGACCACTGTTTCGGACTGATAGGTATGCTCTCGTCGTTCGGTCTGTTGGGCCGTACAATGCCGCTTGCCATCTATGCGCCTACGGACTTCAAACCGGTGCTCGACATGCTTCTTGCCACATTCTGCACCGATTTCGACTACGAAATACAGTTTCATGCTGTCGACACAACCAAGCAACAGGTGGTGTACGAGGACCGCAGCCTTACGGTAGAGACTATTCCACTGAAGCATCGTGTGCCTACATGCGGCTATCTGTTTCGCGAGAAACCGACGCTGCCGCACATACGTCGCGACATGATTGACTTCTATGGTATACCAATATCGCAGATAAACAACATCAAGAACGGAGCTTCGTGGACCGACGAAGAGGGTAGGGAGGTGCCAAACTCACGCCTCACTACGCCTGCCGACCCGCCGCGCAGCTATGCTTACTGCAGCGATACGTGCTATCTGCCCGACCTCGCAGCACGCGTTTCGGGCGTTTCGTGCCTCTATCATGAGTCCACTTATGCCACGCCCGACATCGAAAAGGCACAGAAGTATTTTCATGCTACAGCCGCACAGGCAGCCCAGGTGGCACGCGATGCGCAGGTGGGACGTTTGCTGCTCGGTCATTACAGTTCGAAATATGATAATGAGGACGTGCTGCTCAAGGAGGCACGACAGGTGTTCGAGGCTTCCGAACTGTCGAACGAGGGAATGGTGGTGACATTGTAGAGCAAAAGAAAAACAGCAAAGAATTTATTACGTTTAAGCGTTGATTTTATCCACTTAAACCACTTATCGCTACATTTAAGCCATTGGGCACATAAACGCATTTGCAATGTCGCCTGTTTTTGTGTAATTTTGCATTGCTAAATGACACCGAAACACAAAGGCTACTAAATAATTAGGGGCAAGGTAGGAATTAAAGACTAATCCACCTTGCCCTTTTCCTTTGCACTTTCACGCATGGTTTATCGTTTTATTATTTTGCCTGATTCTTCAGCAAATCACGTATTTCTGCCAGCAGTACCTCTTCGTTTGTAGGCTTCGGCTCCTCAGGAGCAGCCTTGGCCGGCTTCTCTTCTTCCTTCTTCTTGATGCTCGAAAGCTTATTGATGCCCTTGACAAGCATAAAAACACAGAAGGCAATGATTACAAAGTCTATGATAGTCTGTATGAAGGCACCATAATTGATGGTCGCTGCCTGCATCGTTTCACCGGCAATATGTACTGACGGAAGCTCGAACTTCAAGTCGCTGAAGTTGACACCGCCGATAAGCCAGCCTATAGGAGGCATGATGATGTCATTAACGATTGAAGAAACAATCTTGCCAAATGCACCGCCGATGATTACACCGACAGCCATATCTACCGCATTACCCTTTACGGCAAACGCCTTGAAGTCGTTAAGAATACTACTCATGTTTTTTTATTTGTGTTTATATTAGTGTTGGTGCAAATTTAGTGAAAAATCGTCAAAGCCAATAATCCGCTGAATGTTTTTTCAGATATAATACCGCTTTTGTACAATCACGCTAAATATGATATATATTGTAGAGTCGGCAGTTATACAATGATGTATTATGTACGGATAAAATAATAGAATGCAATCGGCAGTTTGCCGAGTGTGTACTATTGTTTTTTTTGTGCGTGTTTTGCAAACTACATATTGCAATCTCTATAGTCAGAAAGGAAATAGTGATTATGTAATGAGATTTTTATATAAATTAATACTTTAATTGTCTTTCTTTTCAGAAAATAATTATTATCTTTGCAGCGGAATAAAAGGAGTAATCCTAACAAGTGTGGTGACATTCTTACGCTTCTATGTCTCACTAACAAGAAAAACGGACTTTGTTAATACATTTGTATGGTATAAGATACAAAATTAACCCTTTAAATAAAATAAAGTAAAATGATTAAAGTAGGTATTAACGGATTTGGTCGTATCGGCCGCTTCGTATTCCGCGCAGCTCAGACTCGCAACGACATTCAGATTGTAGGTATCAACGACCTTTGCCCGGTTGATTACTTGGCTTACATGCTCAAGTATGAC
>JAIJMN010000179.1:0-4977 GCA_022735715.1 Prevotella sp. | reverse complement strand
AACAAATATTCATTGCAAACATATATCTTGCTGTGTTAGAAAACCATTTATTTAAGTTCCACATTTACAGATTCTATTTTCATTTTGTCTAAATTACGACAGAACATAGCAGATATTCGAAGATTTATGAGGGATTATGACAACAAAATGTTATTTTTGTAGCATGGAAATAAGATTAAACCATCATGTATTTGTGCTTTTAACGATAATAGTAATATCGTTAATGTCCTTATCTTGCTCTAATCGTCCAATCTGTGTTGATTCTCGGTTGGATGGCTATTGGAATATGGTTCTTGATAGTCTTGTTATAAATAGAAGTGCAAAGGTAGAATTCGGTAGCATAAACTTCAATTTTACTTGTAAGAATGTTGAGCTTCCTTTGCTCCAAACTCCACGTGTAGATTTCAAAGGTAAAACATTGTTGGATGCAGATATTAACGAAGACTCTCTTAAGAAAGATTGGTCTAATTATCAAAAAGCAATAAGAGAATCTAATGGAACATGGGAATTATATAGCTCAAAGGATTCTATAAAAATCCATGCTCCAGCACATCCTTTCAATGGACAATACAAGATCGCCTTCTACAAGGTGAAACCCTTTGGGCAAGAACATTATCTTATGCGAATGTCAAACGATTCGACATATATTGTATGCGAGAAATTCTTTTCTGGATATGCAGATTTTGATATGCTTAAAAATTGGGAGAAATGAAAAGAAAACGAAAGAATATGGCTAAAAGGGAAACAGCCAAGACAAACAATGACAAATCCTATTACAAAAATTTCGTGATTCCATGTGTCATTTTTTTGGTAGGATAATTGATAGAAACGAATATTCATTTTCTGTAGATTGCAAATCAGTAGAATAAAAACAATAAATATAAAAGATAAGCAAGGATGGTTGAGCATGATACTATATGTAAAAAAGGATTGTATGCCCTTTATTACGCTTTCTATGTTGTTATAGAAGGATTTTTTAAAGTAAGTCACTCGTGGAATCCCACAATCAGTATAACAGGGATTATTTCGCTTTTGGTAGCAATCCCACTAATAAGCATTATTAGATTACTATCTCTATATTGGGTGGGTATTGACATACCCATGAAGGTCTCTACTATAGTTGGCATAATCATATATGGCTGTTTCTATTGGTTATCGTATCATTACTACATTTCAGCAGATAAAAATAATAAAGAATAAATTTCAAAGAGGTAGCATACTGGGAAAAATAGCATTTGGGATGTTAGCAATTGTAATTATTTGTGCATCGATTTTCATTAGTTCCTGGGCTTCAGAACTTTATCTAACCAAATGGAAGATGCTTAGATAAAATTATATTTTTAAACTTTTGATAATATGAAATCATCAGAATTAAGCAAAATAATGAAGAAACTCATATTCCCAAATAAGTTTAAGAAAAAGGGAAGGTTGGCATATTATACATTGACTCATAAGACTGGAGCAATTGTATTGGTTGGATTTTATTTAGATAATTCGATTGATCCCAATTCGTTCTTTGTTAACTATTTTGCTCAATGTCTTTATGTGCCATTTTGTACCTATAACTTTAGCTTAGGGGACAGAATAGGTTCTTATTGGCAAATAGACAGAATGCCAGATCTTCAAGACAAAATAAATAATTTTGATGTATTCAACGAACTGAATACATTTGAAGACTTTTTGGCAATATTGAAAAAGCATCCGTACTATGGCTCAAAAACAGGACGTGATGTGTATTTTGCTTTTACTAATTATATATTAAAAGATTATGGCAAATCAGAGTATTTCTTAGATAAAATAATCTCATTGAGAAAAAGAGATCACCACAATCTTTTTTCTTATGAAATAGAGAATGCTCAATTTCTGAAGGATTGCATTGAAAAATGCAATTATGATAAAGGAATTAACCAAATATTACTGTGGCAAGCGCAAACAATTAATGGACTCGGATTAAGACTTTCCATTTAGGAAACTATGTGACAGATTATTAGATTAGGTATGTCTATTTTTACCAATTATGTTTGTCATTTGCCATAGTTCTGTGCAATTATCATACCTATACCTCCTGCAACCACAAAGATGCCAATGGTAAAGAAGAACCCAAAGAACCACTGGGCATAGTGACCGAGATAGCAGCCATCATATTCCTTGTATCGCTCACGGACTTTCTTCCGTTCATCAGCAAACATGGAATTGACCTCACGGATATGCGTCTGCATCTGTGCTGTCATCCATTGGCGTTCTTTGGCAAACAATTCTTGGATTTTATGCCAGTCAGCATCATTGACATTTACAGACACCTTTAATTTTGTGGGAGCATTTTCCAAAATTTTGTCTAACACCATACCATGATTACTGCAAAAGCAAAGTATATTGTTACTCAAGACAGACATTACGATGTGGTGAGGTTTAACTCTAAGTTTGAATTAACAGCAGTAGATATAGATTACTTCTTGAATGTGCTTTCCAATTAGCCTTTCAGCCTCAACAAGCTGAAAGGCTTTTATCTTTTACTCTCATCAAGCAGTTTCTTGCCCGAATTCTCCTTATCTATATAGATAACGTGATTTTCTTCATTCTCAGCGATGTGATCTAAAATTCGACGCATCACACAACTCTTGCCGACACGCCTTTGGCCCGTCAACGCAATCATCATTCATGGTGATATTCGTAAAAAGCAAACTACGTGTTTTCACTTCTTTATTCTGTAGAATACCTTACCGTTGTATGTGACTATGGTTTCTACATAATAGCTTATGTATGTCTCGGGTATTGCGAGGACAGCAAAGAAGTGCATTCCCTCGCTATCCGCCTTGTCGAATGTCATATCGCTGAACACGGCCTGACGCAGGAACTGGCTTGGCACTTCATTCTTGAACACTTCCTTGCGCATGTCGCTTGAGTAGACCTTGCTGACTCCCCGGTAGACATTCAGATTGACAATATTGTCGTAATAGACATTGTCCACCTCTACCCCATCCTCATTGCATGAGCTCTTGGCTACCTTATAAGTAGTAGGATTTACCTGAACATAGCAATGATATTTTTCGTCATTGTTAAAGAAGACGGTATCGCGCTTCACCACCTTGTTCTGATTGATTGGCAGCACTGTCTTGGCAGCAAACATGTCAAGATAGAATTTGTCGCTCGTCTTGAACAACTTTACCTTCTCGCCATTCTGGTTGACAAATATAAATAGGTGTGGTGTCTGCTTTACAATATGATAGCTGATGGTGTTGCCGCCAACAATTATAAACGAGTCCTTCTCGATGCGGAAATAGGCAGGCATACTCGTAGAGTCGGGGAAATAGACGGTATCGCCCTTAATACGAAAGACGACATCCTCGTCCTCGTCATCAAGCCAAATGCCCTGCAGATTTTTCTTTGCCACAAGGTCTTCTCCAACGTCAGATGTTTTACCAGTACGTGAGTTGCATCCCAAAACAAGGAAGAATCCTAAGATGAAACCTAATATTTTTACACTATTGTTTGTAATCATGCTTATTGCCTCTAATGAAGACGGATGTTAATAATTTACACACAAAGGTAATGTTTTAGCTCAAATTGGCAAAACATTAGGCTTTATTTTATTCCAAATCTTTATTCTTTTTAATGATAATCTTGCACCGAACCGTTACATTTAGTATCTTTGCGCAAAAACTTGTAATACCTTAAACTATATATTATGCACAAATCCGACAGAAGAAGCTTGCTGTTCCTTGTAAGCCTGTTTGTCATAATCGCTGCTCTTACCGGCTTCTTCGCTGATACGGAATCCAGCAATGACACCCCCGACATTCCTAATGACAGCACCCTGCACAAACAGTCATCACAACATAAGACTGATGCAGCTGACGTGTATGCTGTGCCAAAGCGCAAAGTGGAAACGTTCTGCTTCGACCCCAATACAGCCGACAGCACTACGTTGCTGCGTCTTGGACTTCAGTCATGGCAAGTTCGCAACATTTATAAATTCCGCGCCCGTGGTGGCGTTTACCAATGCAAGGAAGACTTTGCCTACGTATATGGGCTTACCGCCAAAGACTACAAGCGCCTGGCTCCTTACATACGTATCTCGAGCGACTATCTTCCTGCCTCATCTTTGGCTGAGGTGAGGAGGGGCAGACAGCATTCTTATTACAACAGAACCACAAGCATCCACTATTCTAACGAACAGAACATAAAGGAGTCTGCGTACTCGCAGAACAAGAAACAGCCTGCTTACACACCCAAAATCAAGCCAGGCGAGACCCTGAAGATAAACAGCTCAGACACAACCGAATTGAAGAAAATACCGGGAATAGGCAGCTACTATGCCCGACGCATAGTAGATTACCGCACACGCCTCGGCGGGTATGTTTCGAAAGAACAACTGCTTGAGATTGACGACTTTCCTGCCAAGGCCATTGCCTACATCAATATCGACAGCGAAAACATAAAGAAAATAAACATAAACAAGAGTTCGCTTGCACAAATCAAGCGCCATCCATACATTAATTATTATCAGGCGAGCGCAATAGTCAACTTTCGACGGTTGCACGGCATGATTAAATCCATAAGCGAATTGCGCCTGTTGAAGGAGTTCTCGCCCGAAGACCTTAAAAAGATAGAACCTTACGTGACGTACTAAGTCCCCAATTGTCCTTACTTGACATCGGAAGCGTCAAGCAGAGCAATGCCTTCAGCCGTACACAAGCCACGCAAGAAGAGGAAGAGAATGTTGTGCAGCAGGCCCTTCATTCCATATTTTTCATACATCTTTGTCTTCATGGCATGCTCCATGGAAGCAGCACCTATCTGCGACACTATGTCAAAATCGACATCCTTACGGAAATAGCCCTCACTCACACCATGCGTAAAAAACTCCTTGGCATTGGCATTACGCTTAATGCGCTTCTTGTTGAGAAATTCCATCACATGTCCATACTTGGAGAGTTCCTCATAGAAAGCTGGCGAGATGTCACTTACGTTCTGCAT
>JAIJMN010000178.1:0-4984 GCA_022735715.1 Prevotella sp. | reverse complement strand
TTTATATACAGCCCATGTCTGATGGCATGGGAAGAGAACTCGCGTATCTGTCTTCACATGCAACTAATCGCTATTTTATCCCGAATTGGGGTATAATTAACAGATTTTCGCATATGAAGTTTTGCTCTTGATGTCAAGTTGCCAACAAAAATATGTACCTTTGCAAAATATAATTCAAATAATTCTATGGCATCAAAAAACTTCAACACACGAAATAACTCAAATGTACAAAGAAACAACTCCGACTGTACTTTGTACACTTTCAACGGCACCCAGCCGGCGCCCCTGCTTGAGTATCTGCTCAAAACCATTGGCGAAAGCCGCTCTAAGACCAAAGCCATACTGCAAGGACATGGCATAAGAATCAACGGCAAGGTTGTAACACAATTCGACACACCTCTTAATGCTGGCGACACCATTAGCGTTAGCCGCCATAAACGCAAGAGCGATTTCAAGAACAAGTTTGTCAAGATTGTCTACGAAGACCGCTGGATTGTCGTAGTAGAAAAGAACATAGGCATTCTGTCAATGGCAGCCGGACACTCTTCTTTGAACGTGAAGTCGGTGCTCGACGACTATTTTGCCAAGTCGCATCAGAAGTGTCGTGCCCACGTAGTGCATCGTCTCGACCGCGACACATCCGGACTTATGATTTACGCCAAGGACATTGACACCGAACAGATTCTTGAGCACAACTGGCACCAGATAGTCTACGACCGCCGATACATAGCTGTGACAAGTGGCGAAATGAAGGATGACAACGGCACCATAGCCAACTGGCTGAAGGACAATAAGGCTTATATCACCTACTCGTCGCCAGTAGACAACGGAGGCAAATATGCTGTAACCCACTATCATGTTCTCAACCGCACTACCGAGCACACGCTTGTGGAATACAAGCTTGAAACCGGACGCAAGAACCAGATACGTGTACATTCTGCCGACATGGGCCATCCTGTCTGCGGCGACATCAAATATGGCAATGGCGACGACCCTCTGCACCGCCTCTGTCTGCATGCCTATATGCTGTGCTTCACCCATCCCGTGACGGGCGAACGAATGGACTTCTCAACGCCTATACCTACAGCCTTCCGTAGCCTGTTCAAATAACAGCCGTAACGTCAGCTCGTGGCATGGATTTTGCATTGGGGTATATAAAAGAAAGGAGAAATTCATTATGGCATTTATTGACTACTATAAGATTCTTGGAGTTGACCGCAACATACCTCAAGACCAGGTGCGTGAAGCCTATCGCAAACGTGCCAAACTGTTTCATCCGGACTTGCATCCGAACGACCCTAAAGCCAAGGCTAAGTTCCAAGCCCTGAATGAAGCCTACGACGTCATATCCGACCCTGAGAAGCGTAAGAAATACGATCAGTATGGCGAGAAATGGCGTGAGGCTGACGCTTTTTCACAGAATGGTGGCAGTGCAGGTGGCGGCAACGGCAGCTACTATTGGAGTTCTAACGGCGACGCAAGCGGAGGCTCTCCGTTTGAAGGTTTCGACTTCTCGGGCTTCGGGTCTGAAGGTGGAGGCTTTTCGAGCTTCTTTCAGGATCTGTTCGGAGCTAAAGCAGGCAGAAGCCGCAGCTCACGTATGCGCAGCACAATGCGGCAGAATACGGGCGAGATGAACGCCAACGTCAACATCGACCTTTATACTGCCCTACTCGGCGGCGAGGTGATAATACAGTTGGGCAACGGTTCGAAGATCAAGCTTAAGGTTAAACCCGAGACACAGAACGGCACAAAGGTACGCTTGCGTGGCAAAGGCTACGACAGGGGTGACGGCACAATGGGCGACCTCATCATAACTTACAACGTAAAGCTGCCTACCAACTTGTCTGACAAACAGAAACAATGCCTCATGCAAATGCGCGACTCTATCTAAACGACAGCATTTTTAATGAGGCGTTAAGGCAATAATAGTTTAACAAGGACGTTTATTAAGTATGAAAAATAAGAAATTTCTATTCATACTTATAAACGTCCTTGTTTTTTTTGTGCCTACCGTCATGAAGGCACAATCATTCACCCTACACGGACGCGTCATCGACGAGAGCAATAATCCTATCGAATTTGCCACGGTGTCTTGTGCCAAACAAGGCAAAATGACTATGACATCATTGAAGGGCGAATACACCCTGCAACTGCACTCAGCCGACTCGGTAGAAATACGCTTCTCGATGATTGGCTATCGCACCAAAACGAGAATACTCAGAAAGCCACGCGGCAAGCAGACCCTGCAGACTGTGCTATATAGTAATGTGGGAGAGATAGAAGGAGTGACCGTGACCGGTACAAAAATCCAGACCGGACAGATGCAGCAGCTCAAGAAGGACGACATCAAGAACATGCCTTCCGTTACTGGCAATGCCGTTGAAGAAATGCTGCAAGGTCAGGCTGGCGTGTCTACCCACAACGAACTGTCTTCGAAGTATAATGTACGAGGCGGTTCGTTCGACGAGAACAGCGTATATATAAATAATGTGGAAATATACCGTCCGTTTCTGGTAAGAAGCGGACAGCAGGAGGGCATCTCTATCATCAATCCCGATATGGTCGAAAAGATAGAGTTTTCAACCGGTGGCTACGAGGCGCGCTATGGTGACAAAATGTCATCGGCCCTGAACATCACCTACCGCCAACCCTCAAGGTTTGAGGCTTCAGCCTATGCAAGTCTGTTGGGCGACGGCATTTACGTGGGCTATGGCAACAAGAAGTTCGCATGGAGCAATAGCGTGAGATACAAGACAACACGCAATCTGCTTGGATCGCTCGACACCAAAGGCGAGTACCGACCCACTTTCGTCGACTATCAGACATACCTTACGCTCAAGCCCAACAAGCGTTGGGAGATAAACATACTGGGCAACATCTCTAACAACAACTACAACTTCTATCCCGAAGACCGAGAGACACGATTCGGAACAAGCGAAGACGTAAAGTCCTTTCGCGTATATTTTGACGGACAGGAGAAGGATGTCTTCCACACCTATTTCGGTTCGGCAGGACTGACATACAAGATGGGCGATGCCACAAAGCTGTCGCTTATTGCTTCTGCATTCAAGACCCACGAGCAGGAACGCTACGACATTCAGGGACAATACTGGCTTACACAGACCGAGACCAGCGAGAATCTTGGTGTCGGCACATTCTTCCAGCACGCCCGCAATTATCTTGACGCTCATGTCGAAAGTCTTAAGATGATGTTCAACACTAAGGCGAAGAAGCACGACATTGAGGCAGCGTTCACCTTTAAGAACGAGCACGTTACGGAGAACTCGGCTGAATACGAGATGCGCGACTCAAGCAATTACAATATTCCGCATACTGGCAACGACCTTAAGATGATTTACAGCATGCGCGCCAAGAATTCGCTCAGCGCCAGACGCATGGAGGCTTACATCCAGGACACATATCGCTTTACCAGTCCAAGCAAGAAGACGCTCTACACACTCAATTACGGCGTGCGCATTGCCCATTGGAGCTACAACAAGGAGACAATATTCAGTCCGCGCCTTTCGCTCGGCATAATACCAGCATTCAACGAGAATGTCACCATGCGACTGGCTGCCGGACTGTACTATCAGTCGCCTTTCTTCAAGGAGATACGCGATACATCTACCGTCAACGGCGTGACGTATGCCACACTCAACCGTAAGGCAAAGAGCCAACGCTCCGTTCACATCATTGCCGGATACGACTATCGTTTCAAGATGAACAACCGGCAGTTCCGCTTCTCGGCAGAGGCTTACTACAAGATTCTCGGCAACCTTATCCCCTATAGCGTCAACAACGTCAAGGTGGTGTACTATGGTGGCAACGAATGCAACGGACACGCTGCCGGACTTGACATGAAACTCTACGGAGAGTTCGTGCCTGGAGCCGACTCGTGGCTGTCGTTCTCGTTGATGAACACAAGTATGAAGCTCAACAACAAGTCAATACCACTCCCTACCGACCAGCGGTTTGCCATAAGCCTCTTCTTTACCGACTACTTCCCCGGTACACAGCGCTGGAAGATGTCATTAAAGCTGGCTTATGCCGACGGTCTGCCTTTCTCGGCTCCACATCAGGAACTGGAGACCAACTCGTTCCGTGCTCCAGCCTACAAACGTGTGGATATGGGACTCAGCTACCGCCTTGTTGACAACACCAGTCATAGCAGCAAGCACTGCACATTGCGCAATGTATGGCTGGGCGTAGAGTGCCTCAACCTGCTGGGCATAAGCAATGTCAACTCCTACTACTGGGTTACTGACGTCACCGCCCAACAATATGCTGTGCCGAATTATCTGACTGGCCGTCAGTTGAACTTCAAGGTTTCTGTAGATTTATAATCCGATTTATTGTTTGACAGATATGTTGCTACACCTCCCCATAAAACTATTTTTGGCAGGGGCAGCCTCGTGCATTGGCATGGCAGCCTCAGCCCAAAGGGATGTCGTATTGTCCAAGAACATCGCTTCATTGCAGGTGACAGCCGGCAACAACTGGCTTTCTATGCCAATCATCAACATTAGCGACGACACTCCTATAAACATCTGTTTTGACGACTTTACCCACGACTACCACCGATATGCCTATAGATTGCAGCATTGCGAGGCAGACTGGTCTCCTTCTGAAGGTATTTTCGACGCCGACTATTGCGACGGATTTGCCGATGGCGACATTATAGACAGCAACGCCAAGTCGGTCAACACTAACACCATTTACACCCATTACAGTCTGTCAATACCCAACGACCGATGCCGACTGAAGATGAGCGGCAACTATAGGCTTGCTATTTATGACGACAATGATAAGGACACCATTCTCTATGCCAACTTTATGGTGGTAGACCCTGCTGTGAAAATCACAACCGAAGTATCGTCAAATACCGACATCGACGCAAATGCCACACACCAGCAAGTGTCGGGCAGCGTAGATTTCTCAGGCTTGAGAACATCCAATCCCGTAAAAGAGATAACGACGATAG
>JAIJMN010000177.1:0-5004 GCA_022735715.1 Prevotella sp. | reverse complement strand
CGTGCTATGTTGAGCGGAGCATTGGCAAGCACTTCCTGCGATTTCAGAATCAAGTTGTTCAGCAGGTCGGCGGTTTGTTGTGCCGTCATTCTGTCGGATGATTTGTCTTCGTCGAATTTCTCGCCATTGTCCTCATATCCCGGTTCGGGAGTGATGAGCAGTTCGCGCCAAGGTTCGTTGGGATGGTCGTGGGGTGGGGCGCATGTTATATGTTTGTTGCCACCTCTTATTATAAGCAAGTGTCGGTATTGTATTCCATTGATAAACTTCACACGGTCGTTGCCCAGTTTCTCGTTCAATAGGTCTATGAGCTGCTGGCTGTCGTCGGTAGTAAGGTGCCCGCCATGATGATTCTTTATCTTGCCATCGGCAATACAGATGATGTTGCAGCGCAATGCAAAGTCATCGGGGCGCATGTCGTAGCCTATTGAAGCGGCTTCCAACGGCCCGCGACCTTCATATACCTTGTTCATATCATAGCCAAGGATAGTGGCATTAGCCACTTCGCTGCCTGGCAGAAAGCCGTCGGGCACGGTGATGAGACGGCCTGTTCGTCCTATGCGAGCCAGATTGTCCATGTTTGGAGTGTTGGCATACTCAAGGAGGGTCTTGCCTCCAAGTCGGTCGACAGCATGGTCTGCCATGCCGTCGCCGAGGATTATAATGTGTTTCATGGGATATACTTTTTAGATGTTAGCGATAGACATGATGTTGGCGAATACGCCCGCAGCTGTTACACTTGCTCCAGCTCCGTAACCCTGTATGAGCATCGGGTACTCGCGATAGCGCTCGGTGGTGAGCGATACTACGTTGTTGCTGCCCTCAAGATTATAGAACGGATGGCGCATGTCAACTTCTTTGAGTGCCACATTCGTCTTTCCGTGGTCGAATGTTGCCACAAAACGCCAACGCTTGCCTTCGGCTTCGAGCTTCTTGCGACGCTCTTCAAAGTCGGCATCAAGCTGTGGCAGCTTCTTCCAGAAGTCGTCGATTGTTCCCTCAAAGAACGAGTCGGGAATGAACAGATGCTTCTCTACATCAGCTTTCTCTACCTTGTATCCAGCCTCACGGGCGAGAATAACGAGTTTGCGAATTACGTCCTTGCCCGAAAGGTCAATGCGTGGGTCGGGTTCGCTATATCCCTGTTCCTTGGCACGGCGTACTGCCTCTGACAATGGAACGTCTGCCGAGATTTCATTGAATATAAAGTTGAGTGTACCACTGAGCACAGCCTCAATCTTCAATATCACGTCGCCCGAGTTGCGCAGGTCGTTTATAGTTCCGATGATAGGCAGTCCGGCTCCTACATTGGTTTCGTAGCGGAATTTCACGCCACGTGCCAGAGCAGTCTCCTTCAGTCGGATGTAGTTGTCGTACGATGAAGATGCAGCAATCTTATTGGCAGCAATCACCGAGATGTTATGCTCGAGAAACGACTGGTAGAGCAGTGCCACGTCCTTGCTGGCTGTACAGTCTACAAACACGCTGTTGAAGATGTTCATGCTGATAATCTCGTCGCGCAAGGCATTGTCATTGCATAATGGTGCCTGCTCGAGCAGTTCGCGATATGTAGTGAGGTCGATGCCGTCGCGGTTGAATATGGCTTTCTTTGATGATGCTATTCCCACTACGTTTAGCTTCAGTCGCTTGGTGCGTTTCAGCTCTTCATATTGGTCGTGAATCTGCTCCAGAAGCTGTCCGCCCACAGTTCCCACACCGCATACAAAGAGGTTGAGCACCTTGTATTCCGAAAGGAAGAACGAGTCATGGAGTACGTTTAGCGCCTTGCGCAGATATTTGCTGTCTACTACAAATGAGATGTTGGTCTCTGATGCACCCTGCGCACATGCTATCACGCTGATACCGCTTCTGCCAAGAGTACCGAAGAGTTTGCCGGCAATACCAGGTGTGTGCTTCATGTTCTCGCCTACGATGGCTATTGTAGCCAATCCGCTTTCGGCATGCATTGGGAACATGGCACCCGTCTTTATCTCCTTGGCAAACTCGTTGTTGAGCACCTCCACAGCAGCCTGCGAGTCCTGATCGCGCACGCCGATAGACGTAGAGTTCTCTGACGATGCCTGCGACACCATAAACACGCTTATGCCATTGTCGGCAAGAGCGGTAAAGATGCGTCGGTTGACACCGATAACGCCCACCATCGACAGACCGGTCACGGTGATGAGGGTGGTGCCGTTGATGCTCGAGATACCCTTGATAGGCTTGGAATCGTTGGCTATTTTAGCCTTGATGATGGTTCCCTCAGCGTCAGGATTGAATGTGTTCTTTACGCGTATAGGTATATTTTTAATACAAACGGGGTATATCGTAGGCGGATAAATCACCTTTGCACCAAAGTTGCAAAGCTCCATTGCCTCGATATAGCTCAGTTCGTTGATGGTGTATGCTGTCTTGATTACTCGTGGATCGGCGGTCATGAAGCCGTCTACATCGGTCCATATTTCGAGTATGTCGGCATCGAGTGCTGCCGCAATGATAGCTGCTGTATAGTCGGAACCACCGCGTCCGAGATTGGTAATCTCGTCGGTGTCGCGGTCCATACTGATAAAACCTGGAACAAGCGAAATGCGTGGCAGGTCGCTGAATGTGCGACGCACCAGTCGGTTGGTGAGTTCTGAATCGAGAGTGTTCTTGTGGTTCTTCTGCACGGTCTTGATGAAGTCGCGCGAGTCAAACCACTTGGCGCCATGCACAAGCGTAGCTACAATATTAGAGCTAAGGCGTTCGCCGTAGCTTACGATAGCGTCTTGTGTCTTCTTGGAAAGGTCGTGGATAAGGAATACACCGAAATAGATTGAGCGCAACTGCTCAAACAGCGAATCGACAATCTTGAACAGGTTCTCGCGCTTGCGTGTATCGGTGATGATGGTATCAATCATCTTATGGTGGCGGTCTACCATGGCTTGAAACTCATCCTTCCATGCTTCGTCGCCCTTAAGTGCAAGCTGCGAAGTGGCAAGGAGCTTGTCGGTGATGCCACCAAGGGCACTGACAACAATAATGACCGGCTGTTTCTGGGCCTCTTTCTCTACAATAGCCTTCAGGCTGAGAATACTCTCTACGGAACCTACCGAGGTTCCGCCAAATTTCAATACTTTCATTCTTCTTGTTCTTTGGTTAATGCCTCCATACAAAGGAGGCGGATTGTGTTTCGGTGCAGTGGCTTGCCGGCGCAGCGAGACTGGCTTCTGCATCATGCCTCAATACGAGAGAGGAATGGGCAAGACTCCTTGGTCTGCTTTTCAATACTGCGCGACAGCGGGGCGTGACAGCACCGTGTCGTGACATAAAGCTTTAATAAAGTGTCGGCAAATTTACGAAAAATAAATGTTATGTCAATAGAAGACAATAGAAAAAATACAATTTTATTTTAGTTGGGGCTATTTGCCGAACAGATAGTATACGTCATACGGCGTGTAGAATAGGGTTGTAGTATTGCTATTATAAGATTGCAAAACTGCTATTATAGGATTGTAAAACTGATGGCATTAGTAATAGGTCTTGTTGTAATACGATTATATAATCCGCTTCTAACGTATATATAAGCATTCTAATAGTGTATTAAATAGTCGTATCGTGCCATGATATGGTCGTATCAAGCCATGAAACGATCGTATCAAGCCATGAAACGACCATATCGTGGCTTGAAACGAAACGATTATCTCGTAAGAGAAGTCATTGGAATATTGATATTTGATCCGTTATAGCTTGCTCAGGCTACTGCGGGGACGCCATAGCCTCCTGTGGCATAAACAAAAAAAGAGGACTTTACTTTCGTAAACTCCTCTTTAGATATGTTTGTGACTCCGGCAGGATTCAAACCTGCAACCTTCTGATCCGTAGTCAGATGCTCTATTCAGTTGAGCTACGGAGCCAAACATTATTGCTTTGTGGAAGTGTTGTTCCTTAAAAGCGAGTGCAAAGGTATAGCTTTTTATTTAAACCTCCAAATGTTTTTGAAAGTTTTTTTTCTGTTTTTGTTGAAATTTCTTGGATTTGTACTAACTTTGTAGATATAAATCAATTATTATGAATATATTTTTGTTGTTGGCATCATGTCGTTTGGGGCGGTGCCAAACAACGAGTCGGTTAATAATGCCGACGCAATCAATAGGGCTATAGAGCAATGTAGCAACAAGGGTGGGGGAGTAGTAACCGTGCCTGCCGGTGTTTTTACTACCGGAACTGTGTATATGAAGTCGGGTGTTACTCTTCGTCTTGAACGTGGAGCTACACTTAAGGGTACGGCATGCTTGGACGATTATGCATCGTTGAAGACCGCTGACGACTTGTCGACGTATGAAAGCGGTCGCGGTACTGTCAATTATAATTCGGCTACTGACCCGCAATGGTCGAAAGCTATGATCATGGCAATCGGTATAAGTGATGCTGGCATTGAAGGTGAAGGCTGTATAGACGGAGCTGATGTGCGAAATCCGCTTGGCGAGGAACATATGCGTGGTCCGCATACTATACTGATGGCTGGATGTAGCAATATGCGCTTTACAGGTTTCTCGGTAAAGCGTTCTGCCAATTATGCTTTCTTAGGCTATAAGGTGGACAAGTCGGTGTTTAGCAATCTGCACATAGAGGGCGGATGGGACGGTATTCATATACGTGGAGGACACGATTTGAAGATTGTACGTTGTGAAATGCATACCGGCGACGATGCGATTGCGGGTGGATACTGGCAGAATATGTTTATAAATAAATGTGTATTGAACTCGTCGTGCAATGGCGTGCGTATGATTATGCCTTCGGTAGGACTTGAAATTTCCGATTGTGATATTTACGGTCCGGGCAAGTGCGAGCATATCACGTCGCACCGTACACGTTCGGAGGCTGCCATAAATCTCGAACCGGGTGGTTGGGGTAAAGCACCTGGACGTATGGACCGTATCGTGATAAAGCGCAATCGTGTGCGCGAGGTGCTTACTCCTTTGTGTGTAACGCTCAGCGATGACAATACCTGCGGACGTATTG
>JAIJMN010000176.1:0-5032 GCA_022735715.1 Prevotella sp. | reverse complement strand
TCAATCTGCAGCTGCACCATATTGCGTTTGAATACGTTGTCCTCGATAGTATAAGCTATGTCAAAGCTGCGTTTCGACTTGATGTAGCGTGCCGAGGCACTCTGTCCGAACGCAATGCCGTTGACAACGTTGCTCGATTTGGAGTCGACCAATTCGAGTTTGATATGTTCCTGCTCGCGTCCCACCACCTTACTTGTACCATAGTCGTACACGCCTACAGTGCTGAATATCGGTTTGGTGTTGCACGGTCCGAAGGGAGCAAAACGCTTGAGGTCGCTGTGCAGCTTCTTTGTGATGTCGCGGAAGTCGATTTCGGCGTCAATATTGAGCATCGCCTCGGTCTGTTCAGGCTGAATATGCTCATCGACATACTTCTGGAAGCGGCGACGGAACTCCTGGATGTCGTCCCAACGAAGCGTCAGTCCGGCTGCATAGGTATGTCCGCCAAAGTTGACGAGCAAGTCGCGGCAACTCTTTATGGCAGAGTATATGTCAAATCCCGTAACGCTGCGTGCCGAACCCGTAGCAAAGTCGCCGTCGCGTGTGAGCACCACAGTCGGACGGAAATAGATTTCGGTAAGTCGCGAAGCCACAATGCCTATTACGCCCTTCTTCCAATGTTCGTCGTAGAGCACTATCGACGACTGGTGGCGCTGACTCTCAAGTCTCGACACGATGTGATTGGCATCCTCGGTCATCTGCTTGTCGATGTCCTTGCGCTTGTCGTTGTAGCTGTCGATGTGCTTAGCCTTCTCCAACGCATGCGAAAAGTCCTTGTCGACGAGCAGATCCACGCTCTCGCGGCCACTCTCCATACGTCCGGAGGCATTGATGCGAGGACCTATCTTGAACACAATATCGCTCATCGAAATCTCGCGTCCGCCCAGTCCGCAGATGTCTATGATAGCCTTTAGGCCGATGCTCGGGTTCTGATTGAGCGTCTTCAGGCCGTGGAAGGCAAGGATACGGTTCTCTTCGGTCACCGGAACTATGTCGGCAGCAATGCTCACCGCACATAGGTCGAGCAACGGAATGAGTCGGGCGAACGGAATGCCATTGTTCTTTGCGAATGCCTGCATAAACTTAAAGCCTACCCCACATCCGCAAAGGTGCTTGAACGGATAAGTGTCGTCAGCACGTTTGGGGTTAAGAATGGCTACGGCAGGCGGCAATTCGTCGTCGGGCATGTGATGGTCGCAGATGATGAAGTCGATGCCGAGACTCTTGGCGTAGGCTATCTCGTCTATAGCCTTGATGCCACAGTCGAGGATTATGATGAGCTTTACGCCCGTCTCCTTGGCATAGTCGATGCCTTTCTTGCTCACACCGTAGCCCTCGTCATAACGGTCGGGGATGTAATACTCGATGTTGGAGTAGAACTGCTGTATAAACTTATACACCAGCGCTACTGCCGTGCATCCGTCCACGTCGTAATCGCCATACACCAGGATGCGCTCCTTGCGCCCCATAGCGTCGTTAAGGCGGTCGACGGCCAAGTCCATATCCTTCATGAGGAACGGATTGATAAGGTCAGCCAGCTGCGGATGGAAGAATCGCTTGGCAGCTGACTCTGTCGTGATGCCCCTTAGCATGAGCAACTGGGCGAGTATCGGGCTGATATTCAGCTTCGCCCCCAGTTCGTCAGCCGCCTGTTTCTCCTCTTTCGTAGGTGGCTTGTAATTCCATTTGAATAACATTATATATAGTATTTTTATTTTCTGTCATTGGTCGGGGTGCAGATTGCTACGTTCTTTTAGGCAAAAACGTGTGTAAAGTTACAAAATTATTACGTAAATCTGAACCCCGACATAGTTTTTAACTTATATATAACGCTTGACTTTTATTCATTAGAAATCATATTTAAATATAAAATTCACTTAACTATATAAGTTATACAAAATATTTTAATTAACTTTGCCAATAAATTAAACCGATTCAGATTGTTACGCCATCGGTTGGCAAAATGTTATCGTTTTGCCTCGCAAAAGGAGTCCTTTCACACTCTAAAAGGAGTCCTTTTGACGACCAAAAGTTGCCCTTTTGGAAAGCTAAAGTTGCCCTTCACGAAAGGCGACAATACGTTATCTTGCAAATCTAAATCAAAAACAATACCTCAAAACTATGAAAAGAAAACTTTGTGTGATGTCTGCCATCATTGCGGCAGCATTGTTCGCAACCGACGCTTCTGCACAGACCGTACTGTTCAAGAGCGACACCGTGTCTACCTGCTACCGCATTCCTGCACTGGCAAAAGCCAAGGACGGCAGCATTTTCGCTTTCACCGACTTCCGTCCGTGCCGTTCCGATGTTGGCGGAGGCGTGATTGACGTAGTGGCTAAACGCAGTACCGACAACGGACGCACCTGGAGCAAGGAGCAGACCGTCGTCAAGGGTGGCGGCGATAACGTGCCGTTTGATGTGGCTCACGGTGATGCAGCTGTGGTGACCGACCGCAAGACAGGCGAAATGCTTATGATGTGCGCTTCGGGCAACGTATGGTACTGGCAGTCGACTCTGAAGAATCCCAACCGCGTGGGACGCTACTACAGCAAGGATGGATTCAACTGGAAGGGCGAGGAAATCACCGACCAGATATATAAGCTCATGAACGGTGCCGTTCACAAGCTGTTCTTCTCATCAGGCCGCATCTGCCAGAGCGCCAAGATTAAGGCTGGCAAGTACAACCGCATATACTCGGCCCTGTGTACAAACGTAGGCAACGTGGTGCTCTACTCTGACGACTTCGGACACAACTGGACTCCGCTGGGTGGTGCCGATGCACGTCCTGCCAAATTCGGCGACGAGGCCAAGATTGAAGAGTTGCCCAATGGCGACGTTCTGCTGTGCAGCCGCTCGCAGCGTGGTGCCGGACGTATATTCAATATATTCAAGTATAGCAACGCCAAACGTGCCGAGGGCAAGTGGCAGACTGCCGCCAATCTCGACCCAATGTACAAGTCGGCCATGTGCAACGGCGAGATTCTTATCGTAAATGCTGTACGCAAGGCCGACGGCAAGAAGACCAACGTGCTGCTCTACTCTGTTCCGATGGACGCAAAGCGCAACTATGTGGGCATATACTATAAGGAACTGGCTTCGACTGCTGACTATTCCTCGCCCGAACTGCTGACAAAGGGATGGAAGACTTTCCGCCTGAGCAACACCGATTCAGCCTACTCTACCATGGAGCAGATGAACGACGGCAACATCGCCTTCTTCTATGAGGAGACTCATCAGAAGGGGGGCTACGACATGGTGTTCTGCTCGCTGCCTCTCGACAAGATCACTAACGGCGAATACGCAGCCGGAAAGGTAAAGAAATAGATGCCATAGCCTCCTAACAAAAAAAGGTTGCAAACCATAATGGTCTGCAACCTTTTTTGTTTGGTTATTTTATTGAGATATAATGTCGTTATTGCGAATTACATCATGCCGCCCATGCCACCCTGGCCCATAGGCATTGCCGGAGCCTTTTCCTCAGGCTTGTCGCAAATGAGGCACTCAGTGGTGAGGAACATACCTGCGATAGAGGCAGCGTTCTCAAGAGCTACGCGCTCAACCTTAGCCGGATCGATAACTCCAGCCTCACGCAAATCCTCGTAAACATCCTTGCGTGCATTGTAGCCGAAGTCGCCTTCGCCCTCGCGAACCTTCTGAACAACAACGGCACCCTCGCCACCTGCGTTCTTAACAATCTGACGAAGCGGCTCCTCAATAGCACGACGTACGATGTTGATACCAGTCTGCTCGTCGGCATTGTCACCCTTCAGATTCTCAAGAGTCTTCTGAGCGCGGATGTAAGTTGTACCGCCACCTACTACAACGCCTTCCTCCATGGCAGCACGTGTAGCACAGAGAGCGTCGTCAACGCGGTCCTTCTTCTCCTTCATCTCAACCTCGCTGTTGGCACCAACATACAGAACTGCTACGCCACCTGCGAGCTTTGCCAGACGCTCCTGAAGCTTCTCCTTATCGTAAGAGCTCTTGGTGTTGGCTATCTCGTTCTTGATCTGAGCAACACGGTCGGCTATAAGCTCCTTCTGACCGGCACCACCTACGATAGTAGTGTTGTCCTTGCTTACAGTAGCCTTCTCACAAGTACCACAGAGGTCGAGTGTAGCCTTGTCGAGACTCAAGCCCTTCTCCTCGCTGATGACAACGCCACCAGTAAGAGTAGCAATATCCTCAAGCATAGCCTTACGACGATCGCCAAAGCCAGGAGCCTTAACAGCACAAATCTTCAAGCCACCACGCAGACGGTTTACTACCAATGTGGTCAAAGCCTCTGAGTCAACATCCTCTGCGATGATGAGCATCGGACGTCCGCTCTCGGCTGCCGGCTGCAGGATAGGCAGAAGGTCTTTGAGGTTGCTTATCTTCTTGTCGTAGATAAGGATGTATGGGTTGTCCATAACGCACTCCATCTTGTCGGCATCTGTAACGAAGTAGCCGCTCAAGTAGCCACGGTCGAACTGCATACCCTCTGTAATGCCGATGCTGGTGTCGCGGCTCTTGCTCTCCTCGATAGTGATAACACCATCCTTAGACACCTTGCGCATAGCGTCAGCCAAGAGCTTGCCAATTTCAGGATCGTTGTTGGCAGAAACTGTAGCCACCTGCTCTATCTTGTCGTAGTTGTCGCCAACAATCTCGGCAGTCTCCTTGATGTGGTCTACAACGGCTGCAACGGCCTTGTCGATACCACGCTTAAGGTCCATAGGATTGGCACCTGCTGTAACGTTCTTCAAGCCTTCGGTTACGATGGCCTGTGTAAGGATGGTAGCGGTTGTTGTACCGTCGCCTGCGTCATCACCAGTCTTGCTTGCTACGCTCTTAACGAGCTGGGCACCTGTGTTCTCAAACTTGTCCTCAAGCTCCACTTCCTTAGCTACTGTAACGCCGTCCTTAGTAATCTGCGGAGCACCGAACTTCTTCTCGATAACTACATTGCGACCTTTAGGGCCGAGTGTAACCTTAACTGCGTTAGCCAATTTGTCGACACCATTCTTCAACAGGTCGCGTGCGTCTATAT
>JAIJMN010000175.1:0-5144 GCA_022735715.1 Prevotella sp. | reverse complement strand
GAAGCCGCCTACGGCACCTTCACTCTCGCTTGTGACAGACACGGTCCATCCCTTCGACTCGCAATACTTCTTATACATCATGAATATCTCGCCAGCAAAGAGACAAGCCTCATCGCCACCTGTACCGGCACGAACCTCCATCTGTACGTTTTTAGCGTCCTCCGGGTCCTTAGGTACAAGTGCTATCTTTATCTCTTCCTCGAGTTTGGGCTGAAGTTCTTCGTTCGTAGCAAGTTCCTCGCGCGCCATCTCCTTCATGTCAGGGTCCTGCTCGTTCATGATGATATCCTTTGCCTCAGCTATGCCGTTAAGACAATTGATATACTTCTGACGAAGCTTCATGATGTCCTCAAGGTCCTTGTATTCCTTTGTCAGTTTTACGTAACGCTGCTGGTCGGCTATTACAGAAGGGTCGGTGATAAGGGTTGACACTTCCTCATAACGTGCCTCCAGTCCGTCAAGCTTTTCTAATATATTATTGTTTTCTGCCATTTGTCAAATTAATGTTGATATGTTGCAAGGGAGATGTGGTGAGATATGTAGAAGTGTTGATATTAATATTCGAATTCTCCATACTCCGACTTGATGAGCAGCGAGCGCTTGCCTTCCTCGATGTGACCTACAATCTGTGCGTCGATGTTGAAACTCTTGCTTATCTCGATAACCTTCTCGGCAACTTCCGGACGTACGTAGATCTCCATGCGGTGACCCATATTGAATACCTTGTACATCTCCTTCCAGTCGGTCTGACTCTGCTCCTGAATAACACGGAACAATGGAGGTACGGGGAACATATTGTCCTTGATTACACGGCAGTAATCGCCAACGAAGTGCAGGACCTTAGTCTGAGCGCCACCAGTACAATGAACCATACCATGAATCTCGGGACGCAGTTCGTCAAGCAGTCGCTTGATTACAGGTGCATAAGTACGTGTGGGTGAAAGTACAAGCTGACCAGCATTTACCGGAGCACCCTCTACCTTGTCATCCAGACGGCAACAACCGCTATAAACGAGTTCCTCAGGTACTGCATGATCGTAGCTTTCAGGATATTTCTCGGCAAGATACTTTGAGAATACGTCATGACGGGCACTTGTAAGTCCGTTAGAACCCATACCGCCATTGTACTGCTTCTCGTATGTAGCCTGACCGAACGATGCCAGACCTACAATAACGTCACCTGGACGGATGTTGGCATTGTCGATAACGTCCTTGCGCTTCATACGGCAAGTCACTGTAGAGTCAACGATAATGGTACGTACGAGGTCGCCAACGTCGGCAGTCTCTCCGCCGGTAGCATATACGCCAACACCCATTCCACGCAATTCGGCAAGCAGTTCGTCGGTACCGTTGATAATGGCAGAGATAACCTCGCCCGGTACGAGCATCTTGTTACGTCCGATAGTGCTTGAAACAAGAATATTATCAACAGCACCTACACAGAGCAGGTCGTCGGTATTCATGACGATAGCGTCCTGAGCAATACCCTTCCATACGCTGATGTCGCCTGTCTCTTTCCAATACATATAGGCAAGTGACGACTTTGTACCAGCACCGTCAGCATGCATAATGTTGCAATATTCCGGATCACCACCCAAGATATCTGGGATAATCTTGCAGAAAGCCTGCGGATAAAGACCCTTGTCAATGTTCTTGATAGCATTGTGCACATCTTCCTTGGCGGCGCTGACTCCGCGCATCATGTATCTATTGGATTTGTCCATTGTTATATTATTTGATATGTTTCGTTTATACCTTATTATATATATAATTGCTCCTCGCTTGATTTATAGTTGCTCCTCGCCGTTCCAAAAATCCCAGCTGGCAAAAGCCTGAAGCAACAGCATTTCCAATCCGTTTTTGGTAGTAGCACCATGTTCTGCACCTTTCTTCATGAATAGTGTTTCGTCAGGATTGTAAATCAGGTCGTACAGAATATTGTGGCTGTCCATTGCTTCGTAAGGCAGGTCGGGACATGAGTCGGCCTTGGGATACATGCCGACTGGGGTACAATTGACGATGACGTTGTATTCCTTGATTATTTCAGGAGTCACTTCGTCGTATGTGATGCATCCGTCCCTCTTAGTGCGACTTACAAACAAGGTTTCCAGACCTAAAGTTTTCAGTCCGTACTCTATAGCCTTTGATGCTCCTCCCGTTCCCAATATGAGCGCTTTCTTATGGATTTTCTCAAGCATGGGCTCAATGCTTCTTGTAAAGCCGATAACGTCGCTGTTGAAGCCCTTGAGGATAGGATTCTTGCCTTTGTGAGTAATTCTGATAACGTTTACTGCGCCAATAGACTTAGCTTCCGGACTTATATCATCAAGATAGCTTATGACCTTCTGCTTGTATGGAATGGTTACATTAAGTCCTTTGAGTTCGGGATTTGAGGCCAGAATCTCGGGCAGTTCATCTATTTGTGGAATTTCAAAATTAATGTAGCGCGCATTTATGTTCTCATTGGTAAATTTCTCGTTAAAGAAACTTACCGAGAATGAGTGACCCAATGGAAATCCTATTAATCCATACTTGTCCATATATTCTACTTTTAGATGGTTATGAAATAAATGTTTTTACTTCGTTGCAAAATACATTGTGCAGATGCCAAGCGTAAACCTCTTGAATGATGCTTCCGCAAAACCTGCCTTTTTCAATATTCCTATCATTACCTCTCCTTGCGGAAAAGCTTCTATTGTTGCTGTGAGATATGAGTAAGCCGTCTTATCACCCGAAATCATTCTGCCGTATAATGGCAATATTGTGTGCGAGTAGATCTTAAACAACTGACGCATGGGGAAGTGCACTGGTGTTGTCAGTTCCAATATACAAAGGTGTCCTCCCTTTTTCAATACTCGGTGCATCTCCTCAAGTCCCTTGTCCAGATTCTGAAAATTGCGTATTCCGAATGCCGCTATTACAGCATCGAAAGAGGCTTCGGGAAAAGACAAATCCATGCAGTCTTCCTTGCTGAATGATATCGTGTCGCTCAGTCCGAGTGCCTCGACCTTCTGTCGTCCGATATTCATCATTCCCTCACTTATATCTGCACCAACAAGCTGCTTGGGATTTAGCATTGTTGCAGCCTGAATGGCAAAGTCGCCGGTTCCGGTAGCTATATCAAGGATACATTGTGGCTTGAACGGCTTGAGCCTGTTGAGCGCCATCTTTCGCCACGCCTTGTCAATGTTCCATGACAACCGATGATTGAGCTTGTCGTAGGAGTGGGCGATATTGTCAAACATCTGTTCCACTTGTTCACCCTTTGCCTGCGTATTGTTGTAAGGGGTTATCTTTTCCTGTCTGTATGTCATTGTTGCAGTGTTACGGAAATCAAAAAATGTTGGGTGTTGAACGTTATTTATGTCAGCCTCATTGTCAGCCCATTAGATAACATTCATCACCCAACATTCCCTATACTACTTGCGTGTAGCGAGGTAAGAAGCTACATTCTTTTCTATACGTGCGGCAATGTCACCGTCTTCTACAGTCTTGTCAAACTTTTCACCGGTGATGTGCTCGTACAGCTCGATGTAGCGGTCGCTTACACTTTCTGCATACTCGTCGGTGATTTCGGGCATAACCTGTCCTGGCTCATTCATGAAGTTGTGTTCAATGAGCCACTGACGTACAAATTCCTTAGAGAGCTGCTTCTGTGGCAGACCCTTCTCAAACTTCTCCTCATAGCCGTCAGCATAGAAGTAGCGGCTTGAGTCGGGAGTGTGGATTTCGTCGATAAGGTAAACCTTGCCATCGCGCTTGCCAAACTCGTACTTAGTGTCAACAAGGATAAGTCCACGCTTTTCAGCCATTTCCTGACCGCGCTGGAAGATACGACGTGTATAATCTTCCATTACTGCATAGTCCTCTGCACTTACAATACCCTGTGCTATAATTTCTTCCTTAGAGATATTGAGGTCGTGACCCTCGTCGGCCTTTGTCGTAGGAGTGATGATTGGCTCCGGGAAACGCTGGTTTTCCTTCATTCCTTCAGGAAGCTTAACGCCACATATTTCACGGCATCCCTCCTTATAGGCACGCCATGCTGAACCGGTAAGAATAGAACGGATGATCATTTCCACACGGAATCCTTCACACTTCAGACCTACTGTCACCATTGGGTCGGGAGTTGCAAGTTTCCAGTTGGGACAGATGTCGATAGTTGCGTCAAGGAACTTAGCTGCAATCTGGTTCAATACTTGTCCCTTGAATGGTATGCCCTTCGGCAATACCACATCAAAAGCGGAGATTCTGTCGGTGGCTACCATTACTATGACATCGTCATTGATGTCATATACGTCGCGCACCTTACCATGGTACACGCTTTTCTGTCCTTCAAAATGAAAATCAGTTTGTGTAAGTGCTTTCATACTTTCTAATATAAATTTATATTTGTTTATGAATTCTGATTTGCTGTGCCTTCTTTTCGCTCGTCATTGCTCTTGTCGTGAGCCTCGTAGGCGTTGACAATGCGTGTTACGAGTTTGTGACGCACTATATCCTTCTGCTCCAATGGCACAAAACCTATGCCTTCCACATCTTTTAAAATGCTGAGCGCTTCCTTTAGTCCGCTCTTTTGTCCGCGTGGCAGGTCTATCTGCGTCATGTCTCCAGTGACAATCATCTTGGTGTTCCATCCCATACGTGTCAGGAACATACGCAGCTGAGCCGGTGTGGTGTTCTGCGCCTCATCGAGTATCACTACAGCGTCGCTGAGCGTACGGCCGCGCATGAATGCAAGTGGAGCTATCTGTATGACGTTCTTTTCAATCATGTCCTGCAGCTTTACTGCCGGCAGCATGTCTTCCAAAGCGTCGTACAGCGGTTGCAGATACGGATCTATCTTGTCCTTCATGTCGCCAGGAAGAAATCCCAGTTTTTCGCCAGCCTCAACAGCAGGACGCGAGAGAATTATCTTGCGTATGGTCTTTTCCTTCAAGGCTCTGACGGCAAGAGCGATACTTAGATAAGTTTTGCCGGTTCCTGCAGGACCAGTTGCAAAGACCATATCGTTCTTTTCGAAAGCGTCAACCAGCTGCTGCTGGTTCTGGCTCTTGCATTTTATGGGCTTGCCGGATATGTTGTAGACAATTACGCCCTTTACTCCGTCGGCTTTTGTCTGCTTGCCTTTTATAATGTCGAGA
>JAIJMN010000174.1:0-5168 GCA_022735715.1 Prevotella sp. | reverse complement strand
GGCTTCTCTCTATGCACAAGATTACCATGAAGGCTAATTTTACCATCAGTAAATTTAACCTTCTGCTCCATGAATATACTATCCTTCGGCCATCCCTTACTTGTGATGGCTTCGTTGATATAGCGGAACTTTACATCCTCTTCTGTTAATCCTTTGCTTATGCCCATATTCAATAATATTTTATTATCAGAAGTTATACAACATACTTGCTAATGCCGTAAACCAAGAATTTTGCTACAAATATACATTAAATTTTGATATAATCGTTAAATCAGTACCTCTATTGAGGTGAAAAATTCATTATTCGCTCATTTTTAGCTATCCGGCATATTTTAGCGTAATTTCATATAAAAAAAGGCAGGAAATACAAGAGTGGAATTCTACATCAATCCACAATTGTATTTCCTGCCTTTATATCAGTTGCGCCCTACTCTACTATCCCTTCAGCTTGATAGTAAGCTTTTCGAGCATATCCTTTGTCATTGAGTCGAGGTCGTAAGCCGGGCACCAATCCCATTCCTCACGAGCGCATGAGTCGTCCATACGGTCAGGCCAGCTCTCAGCAATGCTCTGCTTCAACGGATCAACGTTGTACTCCATCTCGAAGCCAGGCTTGTACTTCTTGATAGCCTGGAACACTGTCTCCGGACCAAAGCTCAAAGAAGCGATGTTGAATGCGTTGCGATGTACAAGACGTGTCGGGTCTGCCTCCATAAGGTCGATAGCAGCCTTAAGAGTATCAGGCATGTAGATCATATCCATGAGTGTACCCTCCTTAATCGGGCAAACGAACTTCTCGCCACGAACTGCTGAATAATAAATATCAACAGCATAGTCGGTAGTACCACCACCCGGAGGCGTAACGTACGAGATAACGCCAGGGAAGCGTACAGCACGTGTGTCTACACCATACTTATTATAGTAGTAGTCGCTCAGAAGCTCTGTGGTAACCTTTGATACACCGTATATAGTACGAGGACGCTGTATAGTGTCCTGCGGAGTCATCATCTTAGGAGTTGACGGACCGAACGAACCGATTGAGCTTGGAGTAAACACAGCACAATGATGCTCACGTGCAATCTCAAGGATGTTCCACAAACCGTCGATACCAATCTTCCATGCCAGACGTGGCTTTGATTCTGCCACAACAGAGAGCAGAGCTGCAAGATTGTAGATGGTGTCAATGTTGTACTTGCTTACAACATCCGAAATCATTTGCGGATTTGTGACATCACACTCGGCCATAGGACCAGCCTCAGCCAGTTCGCCTGTTGGCTCAGCGCCCTTGATGTAGCCAGCCACAACATTACTGTTTCCGTAGATCGAACGTAGTTTCTTAGTCAGTTCAGAACCTATCTGTCCTGTCGAACCGATAACCAAAATGTTCTTCATAAGAGTTTTTATAATTTTAGAAGTTTGTTTTTTTATTTGGTGATTTATTATTTATTGTAATATACTACTTCTTCCTGTGCATTTAAGCTTATGGATTTAGGTGTTATTTGCGATGCAAAATAACAAAAAAAAAATGATATAGAAACCATATTTCAGAGAAATTTGATTTTGATACACTTTTTATAAAAAATAACACTAAAACCACCCTCTATGTAAAAAATAATGAGTTATTTTGTAGTCTTAGACGGGAACATTTCCCCAGTGAGCTTTAAGCACACCCTAAACCGTCAAACATGTTTCTAACAAAAACCACATATAATAACTTTTAAAAACTGACAAATCATGTACGGAAAAATCAAAGATCATCTCTGCACAGCACTGGAAAATCTCAAACAGGCAGGTCTCTACAAAGAAGAGCGTATCATCGAAAGCCCACAGCAGGCTGCCATTCAGGTCAATGGCAAAGAGGTGCTCAACTTCTGTGCCAACAACTATCTTGGCTTGTCTAATCATCCGCGCCTTATTGAGGGGGCCAAGAAAATGATGGACCGCCGCGGATTCGGCATGTCTTCTGTTCGCTTCATCTGCGGAACACAGGACATTCATAAAGAGTTGGAGGCTGCTATCTCTGACTATTTCCAGACCGAAGATACCATCTTGTATGCTGCATGCTTCGACGCTAACGGAGGTTTGTTCGGATCGTTCCTGACCGACGAGGACGCTATCATCTCTGATGCACTCAACCACGCTTCTATCATTGACGGTGTACGTCTCTGCAAGGCTAAGCGCTATCGTTACGCCAATGCCAATATGGAAGAGCTCGAGAAGTGTCTGCAGGAAGCACAGGCACAGCGTTTCCGTATCATCTGTACTGACGGTGTATTCTCTATGGACGGCAATGTAGCTCCTATGGAGCAGATTTGCGACCTCGCTGAGAAGTATGACGCACTCGTAATGGTTGACGAAAGCCACTCTGCTGGCGTAGTAGGCGCTACCGGTCATGGTGTAAGCGAACTCTGCAAGACTTACGGTCGTGTTGACATCTACACAGGTACACTTGGCAAGGCATTCGGTGGTGCTCTCGGAGGCTTCACAACTGGCCGTAAGGAGATTATCGACATGCTGCGTCAGAGCAGCCGCCCATACCTGTTCTCCAACTCATTGGCTCCGTCTATCATCGGTGCAAGTCTTGAGGTATTCAAGATGCTCAAGGAGGACAATTCTATCCACGATCGTCTGGTAGAGAACGTCAACTACTTCCGCAACAAGATGATGGCTGCCGGCTTCGACATCAAGCCTACTCAGAGCGCCATCTGCGCCGTGATGCTCTACGACGCTCCTCTGTCACAGCGCTATGCTAATCTTCTGCTTGAGGAAGGCATCTACGTTACAGGCTTCTACTATCCGGTTGTTCCGAAGGGCGAGGCACGTATCCGCGTTCAGCTCTCAGCAGGTCACACACGCGAGCAGCTCGACAAGGCTATCAATGCATTTATTAAGGTAGGCAAGGAACTTGGCGTAATCAAGTAATATTCAGCTTAAGTTCTCTGAAATCAATCTTAAGCTCCGAAAAACAATCAACGGGAATATCAGCATATTGATTGCTGATATTCCCGTTTTTCATTATATCCGCTCGCACAATCCAATGTTGTGCTGTCTTAACAGCATAAAAGCCATTTAGTCGCGGCGGAATATATCTCGTGTATAGACTTTATCCTCCACATCCTTCAGGCAGTCGTCAAAGCGGTTGGCAATGATAGCCTTGCTCTGCGCCTTGAAGTCGTTGAGACTGTTGATCACCTTACTGCCGAAGAAGGTTGTTCCGTCTTCAAGCGTAGGCTCATAGATTATCACCTCTGCCCCCTTAGCCTTGATGCGCTTCATGATACCCTGTATTGCCGACTGGCGGAAGTTGTCCGAGTTCGACTTCATTGTCAGTCGATATACACCTATCACACAGGCATGCTCCTTGCTTGCATCGAAGCTGTTGTCTTCGGCATAGCTATAATAGCCGGCCTTTTTAAGCACAGCATCAGCAATATAGTCCTTACGTGTGCGGTTGCTCTCCACGATAGCCTCAATAAGATTTTCGGGCACATCCTGATAGTTGGCAAGAAGCTGCTTGGTGTCCTTAGGCAGACAGTAGCCACCATAACCGAACGACGGATTATTATAATGTGTACCGATGCGCGGATCAAGTCCTACACCTTCAATAATAGCCTTGCTGTCCAGACCCTTCATCTCAGCATAAGTGTCAAGCTCATTGAAGTAGCTCACACGCAATGCCAGATAAGTATTGGCAAACAACTTTACAGCCTCAGCCTCCTTGGTGCCCATGAAAAGAACTGGAATGTTCTTTTCGAGTGAAGAGTTAAGAGTGAAAAGTGAAGAATCCAATTGCTTTGTATCGCCATTATGACCGATAGCGCCTTCCAAGAGTAAAGATGCAAATGTCTTGGCAAACTCTTCCGACTTTGGATTGCTGACAGCAGCTATTGCGACATTCTCCTCTTTCCAATCATCGTTCTGCTCTGTAGGGAGCTGTTTGGGATAGCCCACTATGATACGTGAGGGATAAAGATTGTCGTACAATGCCTTGCTCTCACGAAGGAATTCTGGCGAGAACAGCAGATTGAAATGCTTGCCCTTGAGCGAAGGGGTTGTCTTGAATTTATGTGCATACTTCACATATAGGCCGCGACAATAACCTACGGGAATGGTCGACTTGATGACCATTACTGCATCAGGATTTGCCTCCAGCACCAGGTCGACAACCTCCTCTACATGTGATGTGTCGAAATAGTTCTTTACTGGGTCGTAGTTGGTAGGAGCCGCAATAACCACATAATCAGCATCAGCATATGCAGCCTTGCCGTCAAGAGTGGCTATCAAAGTTCCCTTACCTTCTTGATCTGACGCACAGGTCTCATTACCTACGCAAGGCAGAATATTCCTGTCTGCCAGATACTTTTCGATATACTCGTCTTGAATAGGCGATATACGATTGTTCAGTTTCTCTACCTTTTCGGGTATCACATCTACAGCCGTAACATGATGATGCTGAGCAAGCAATGTAGCAATACTCAAGCCCACGTAGCCGGTTCCTGCCACAGCCACCTTTATATCTTTGAATTCACGCATACTTGTTTAAATCTATATGTTGTTGTTTTTAGCATGTAAAGATATACATTTTCGGTGAGACTGCCACAAGTTTTGGATTTTTTTAGAAAGAACACCAATTTAGGGCACCCTCTCTCCTATTACATATCCTCCATAGACAAACCCTTATACTCTATGTTGTATTTCTTGAATCTTCCTGTAGTCTGGAAGAAGTGTTCGGCCTTTTCTTTCACAATACCGATGACCACATCCTTAGCTTGACGCTTAACCTCATAGAAAAAAACTGTTTGCTCTATCTCGTCGGCAGCTATTATGTCTATTTCATACTCACCCTTTCTGTCCCACCACGAGGATTTCCGAAACCTACATTTCGGAAACAGACATTTCGGAAACAGACATTTCAGAAACATCACTATTTTTTCACCATTTACAGCAATAAGAGATCTTGTATCACTCGATTCCAATAGTCCCAAGGATAGCCCACAGATGGATGGTTTACTGCCATCACCTTCACCTGCCTGCCATTACTTAGGAAATAAGCACCAGTAGCTACATGATAACCATCCACAACTATGTCTTCTCCTTCCCTCCAGCGTTCTCCAGGCATATTGCTCCAAAGCCTTTTGCCCCACGCAATAACATACTCTGGCTGATAC
>JAIJMN010000173.1:0-5202 GCA_022735715.1 Prevotella sp. | reverse complement strand
AAAATTATGAGTAAGTTTGCATACAAATTAAATAACAATGGGTCGTCTTAAACTTATAATGGCTCTCGTGGGCCACTACAAATATGCTATTGTCATCATCGCCGGAATAATACTTGTAGGCTTTGTTGATGAGAATAGTTTTATGCATCGCGTCCAGTTGGAAATGCAGATAAGCGACCTTCGTCAGCAAATCGACAAGTACAACGCCCAGAATGAGGACGACATGCGAAAGCTTAAGGAGCTTAATCATGATCCGGGTGCTTATCAGAAGATTGCACGCGAACGCTATTTTATGCAGACCGATGACGAGGACATTTATGTCTTGAGTGACGATAAAAAAACAGAATCCGACAATAATGAAACAAATGAGTAGAGTACAGAGTATACTGTTCCTTACAGGAGGCGTACTTATGGTTATAGGAGCAGGATGTTTCGCGTTCATGTTTGCACGCGAGGTGGTTTGCTGGATTTATCTTGTGGGTGCATTGTTGTTCGCCTGGATGCAGGTGAGCGAAACCTACGAGGGCAACAATCCCACCATCAAGCGTCTGAAGCGTATCATGACGCTTGCCGACATATTGTTCGTGTTCTCCGGACTGCTTATGATTGACACCGCATTCCAGTTCCTTCGCGATACATTCACCGATTATACCACTTATATAGAGGTGGTTTACAACAAGTGGGTTCTGCTCTTGCTCGTGGCTGCAATTCTCGAAATGTACACCATGCATCGCATCAGCAGCTGCCTGAAGAAGGAAGAAAATACTACCGAAGCTCAGTAACGGGCGGCTAATGGCGTGTCGCAAAAAAAAATCTAAATAAGAATAATCATAACTTAAAACTCGCCAAAAACGTCTGTTATTCAAATAATACATATTACCTTTGTCTAAATAGTAATTTACAAGCAACCATATTTTATGAGCAAAATACTTTACGCTTTTATCACAATCATGGCGTTAGCGTCATGCGGAAATTCTTATAACATCCAGGGATCGTCAAATGTTTCAACGCTCGACGGACGCATGCTCTATCTGAAAGTATTGCATGACAACGACTTCAAGACAATAGATTCGTGCGATGTCGTACATGGTCAGTTCCATTTCAACGGTTCTTTCGACTCTATATGTATGGCCAATATTTTCATGGATGATGAAAGCGTACTGCCTCTTGTGCTCGAAAAGGGTGATATCACTATTAAGATAGACAACACTCAGCAAACAGTCAGCGGCACACCGCTCAATGATGAGCTGTTCAAATTCTTCAATCTATACAACCAACTGAAGAATCAGGAGGCCGAACTCATCCATATGCACGACCGCGCAATCATGGACGGTTCGGACATGAATGCCGTTAATCGTCGCATAAGTGCCGAGGCTCAGCGTCTGACAGAGCAGGAGGACAAGCTCGTTACATCGTTTGTGACCGACAACTTCGACAATGTGCTCGGCCCAGGTGTCTTCTTCATGGTGACAATAGGCTATCGCTATCCCGAACTCACACCGTGGATAGAGGACATTATGAGCAAGGCTACCGACAAATTCAAGAACGATCCTTACGTAAAGGACTACTATAAGAAGGCACAGGAGAACCAGGCCATCATGAATGGAATGAAGACTCCTGAACAGGCAATGCCAGCTCCAGCTCCAGCACCGGCTCCAACACCCAATGAGTTGGCGCAGCCTGCACAGTAGGAGTTGGGGTATTGAGGTGTTGAGATGGTGTGATTTGTTAAGGTTGTGTGAATTGTTGTTGAGGTGAATTGTTGCCCTTTGGGAAATCACACCATCTCAACACAACAACATAACAACTAAAAAAAACAACAACATAACAACCATTTTTTACAAGAAAAAATGAAAACATTAATATTGGGAGGAACCGTTGTCAATGAAGGTGTAGCCCGAAAGGCTTCCGTGATAGTTGACAATGATGTTATAACAGAGATAGTTGAATGTACAGACTCTCCCCGTGGCAACTACGACAGCGTCGTGGATGCTACGGGGTGTTTTGTTTTACCAGGTGTGATTGACGACCATGTACACTTCCGTGATCCAGGACTGACACAAAAGGCCGACATCGAAACGGAAAGCCGTGCAGCTGCATTCGGCGGTGTCACGTCCTATTTCGATATGCCCAACACCAATCCGCAGACTACAACGCTTGAGGCACTCGATGACAAATATGCCGACGCTGCGCACAAGTCGCACGTCAACTACGGCTTCTTCATCGGTGCAACCAACGACAACATCGATGTGGTTACGTCGATAGACCCGCACCGTGTGCCAGGTATAAAGCTGTTTATGGGCTCAAGCACAGGCAATATGCTCGTCGATCGTAAGGAAGTGCTGCAACAGTTGTTTGCAAAATCGGCTCTGCCCATCATGGCGCATTGCGAGGATACCGACATAATCAATCGCAACATGGCTGAGGCTAAGGCCAAGTATGGCGAAGATCCGACTGTAGAGCATCATCCCGAGATTCGTTCGGAGGAGGCATGTTGGCAGTCTACGCGTCTGGCTGTAGAACTTGCAGAGCAGACCGGAGCACGTCTGCACGTGGCACACCTCACTACAGCACGCGAGTTGCAGCTCTTCGGCAGCAATCCGCGTATCACCGCCGAGGCTGTCATTGCCCATCTGTTCTTCTCGGATTCCGACTATGCCACACTCGGAACACGCATCAAGTGCAATCCTGCAATCAAGACAGCTGCCGACCGCGACGCCCTGCGTGCCGCACTCAGCGACGGACGCATAGCAACCATTGGTACCGACCACGCTCCGCATCTTCTTGCCGACAAGCAGGGCGGATGTGTCCGTGCCGCTTCGGGAATGCCTATGGTGCAGTTTTCGCTCGTTGCCATGCTACAACTCGTCGACGAGGGCGTGCTCACCATTGAGCGTCTGGTGCAGCTGATGAGCCATAACCCAGCCGAACTGTTCGGCGTTTCGCGTCGTGGCTACCTGCGTAAGGGCTACAAGGCCGACATCGTTATTGTGCGTCCCGACTCGCCGTGGACCGTCGACAATGACTGCATACAGAGCAAATGCGGATGGAGTCCGATGGAAGGACACACATTCGGCTGGCAGGTGCGCACCACAATGTGCAATGGCAGCATAATATACAACAATGGAGCATTCGACAATACGAGCGGTGGTGAGGCTTTGGAGTTCAGAATCTGATATATATGAATAATGTAACACAAATAGATTTCAACATAGCCCAACTGCGTCCTTACATCAACTGGTTGTACTTCTACCATGCGTGGGGACTCGCCGGCAAGCCCCAATCCGAGAAGGAAAATCTGCTCAACGAGGCAAACGCCATGCTCGACCAACTGCAATTGCGCTATCAGACGCATGCACTTGTGGGGCTGTTTGATGCCAATGCCGATGGTGACGACATCGTTGTAGGCACAGAGCGCATGCCGATGCTGCGCCAGCAGCGTCCCTCTGCGCCGGGAGCGCCTTACCTCTGTCTTGCCGACTTTGTGCGTCCGCTGTCGTCGGGCATAAAGGATAGGGTGGGAGTGTTTGCTGCCAGCATTGACGAGGCGATAGAACACGACTTCCAGCAGGACGATTTCCAGCGTATGTTAGCCCAGACTCTTGCCGACAGATTGGCTGAGGCCACTGCCGAACTTGTCCACTTGCAGGTGCGCCGAACCATTTGGGGATATGCACCCGACGAAAATCTCGACATACCGCAGCTCCTGCGCGAGGACTTTCAGGGCATACGCCCAGCCGTGGGCTATCCGTCAATGCCCGACACGAGCCTTAACTTCATCATAGACCGGCTTATCGGCATGAAGCGCATAGGCATCCGTCTCACCGACAGCGGTGCGATGAAGCCTCACGCTTCTGTATCTGGACTGATGTTTGCACATCCCAAGGCACATTACTTTGACATAGGGCGCATCGACGACACCCAGTTGCGCGACTATGCACGGCGCCGTCATGTTCCGGTGGAGCTGATGCGGAGGTTTCTTGCTTTCCGACTCGTAGACTGACGCTGTACGTTCAGAATATAAATCAAGTATAAATGATAGCCCGTATATTCATATTCATAATACTGGCAACGCTGTTGCCCGACCTCTACATTTATCGTCGCTACATACGCCACCGCTTCGACCTCTCGCTCCTGATGCGTCTGTTGTGGTGGGTTCCGGGTGCTGCGATGGTGGCGGTGACGCTTGTCTACGCCATGATTGACGACTTTGCGCCAGCCAACCTCACGTTGTTCAACATCTATCTGTTCATGCTTGGACTGATAGTGGTGCCCAAGCTGCTGTTCGTTCTTTCGTCGCTTACCGGACGGGGCATGAGCCGTATGACGGGAGGCACGCGCAATTGGGGCAACTACTTCGGTCTGCTTCTTGTGCTGGGACAGCTTTACGTGTTGTTCATGGGTTCGATGACGGGCACCGACCATCTGCGTGTGCGCCGTGTCACCGTTCGTGTGCCCGACCTTCCCGATTCGTTCGACGGCTATCGCATAGTGCAGTTCAGCGACATACATCTCGGTTCGATGCGCAGCGAACTGCTCGAACGCGCTGTAGAACAGATGAACCGCTTGCGTCCCGACATGATAGCGTTCACGGGCGACATTCAGAATATGCGCCCCGACGAACTCACGCGCTACACGTCAACGCTGCGTCGGCTGCATGCCAAGGACGGAGTCTACTCCGTATTGGGCAATCACGACTATTCGGAGTACGTCCCGAAGTTGCCCATGCAGCAACGTCGGCACAACGAGATGCTTACACGCGAGTTTCACGCCAACGTAGGTTGGCAGCTCTTGCTCAACGACCACCGCATCATACGACGTGGCAACGACTCCATAGTGATTGCTGGCGAGGAGAACGACGGGCTTCCGCCATTCCCCAGCAAGGCCGACCTCAAGCGCACATTGCGTGGAGTCAGCCCCCGTTCGTTTGTCGTCATGCTTCAGCACGACCCCTCGGCATGGCGCCGTTCGATACTGCCCGGCAGCAATGTGCAGCTCACCTTGAGCGGACACACGCACGGCGGACAGATGAGTCTGTTCGGATTGCGCCCCACAAACCTTACGGGTCACGAGGACGACGGACTCTACCAGGAGGCAGGCCGCGCTCTGTTCGTATCCACAGGATTGGGCGGTTTCGTGCCGTTCCGATTCAATATGGATCCGGAAGTGGTGGAGATAACGTTAAGACAATAAAAGCCCTAC
>JAIJMN010000172.1:0-5281 GCA_022735715.1 Prevotella sp. | reverse complement strand
ATATGCTCCCAATGCTGAGATGAGGTTCATGACAAAGTTGTTCACAGACCTATGACGCACACCGTCATTCACCACCTCCCGCCCGTAGGCGGAGAAGCCATGCCGACAATGGCGGACGTTATGACTCGATAATAACAATTACAATTATATTATTCACCAAAAGAGAGAGATTTATGGTAAAGAAAATTGCACTCACGCTTTGCACAGCCCTTGTTGCCGGCTCTATGGCTATGGCACAGAACCGTACTGTGACAGGCAAGATTACCGATGCCAATGGTTCTCCTATCATAGGAGCTACCGTTAAGGTTGAAGGTTCGAAGAATGTAGGTGCCGTTACCGCTGGCGATGGACAGTTCTCCATCTCGGTGCCGGCCAACAGTAAGCTCAACATCACTTATATCGGCTACAAGCCCCAGACTGTACAGGTGAAGAACCGTACCAATCTTGTTATTGTCATCGAGGAAGACAATGAGCTGTTGGGCGAGGTTACAGTTGTGGCTTATGGTACAAAGCGCAAGCAGGACGTTGTAGGTTCGGTTACTACCGTAAACAAGACAATCGTTGCCAATGCGCAGGCTGCTTCTGTTTCAAGCGCTCTTGAGGGTGCTGTAGCAGGTGTTCAGGTACTTAGCGGTTCTGGTCAGCCTGGTAGTGATGCTTCTATTTATGTACGTGGTGTCGGCTCGATGTCTGCCAGCAATGCTGCTCTTATCGTTGTTGACGGTGTTCCGTTCAATGGTAAGCTGTCTGACATCAACCCGCAGGATATCGCTTCAATCACAGTATCTAAGGACGCTGTGTCCAACTCACTTTACGGTGCACGTGCTGCCGGTGGCGTTGTTATGGTAACGACAAAGTCAGGTAGCAAGGATAAGACATCTATCAACTTCCGTGGCACTTGGGGTGTGACAAACCGCGCATACAAGGACTACAACATGGTAACCGATCCGGGCGAATTCTACCGCATGGCATGGTATGGTATACGTAATACTATGTGGGCAAAATATGGTGACCAGAAAGAAATGTCAGTTTATAATGAGTATGCGAGCAAGACCCTCCTTAAGAGTCTTGGCAACTACAATGCTTTCATCGTTCCCGATGGCGAGTATCTTGTCAACACCGACGGTACACTCAATCCTAACGCAAAGCGCCGTTATAAGGATACATTTGCCGATGCTCTGTTCAAATCGTCATTCCGTCAGGAATACACCGTTTCTGCATCAGGTGGCAACGACCGTAGCGACTACTACGTATCAATGGGCTATCTCGACAACGACTCTTACGTAATCGGTTCGTCGTACGACCGCTTCACTATGCGTGCCAACTTGAATTCCCAGCTTAAGTCATGGCTTAAGGTTGGTACCAATATCGCTTATTCACGCACCAATCAGTATGGCGTGCAGGAAAGAGCCGGAGCTGCTTCTAACCCGTTTGATGTAGCTCGTAGCTGGGCTCCTATCTTTCCGGTACATGCCTATGATGCCGAGGGCAACATGAAGTATGACGAGAAGGGAAATCCTATTTATGATGCTGGTACAGGTCAGGTCGACGGCACAACAAAACGTCCTGTTGCTACCAACCAGAACGTTATCTGCTCTATGAACGAGGATATTAGAAAGAGTGAATACCACAACCTCTCATCACGCTCATACATAGAAATCAAGTTGCCGCTCAACTTCAAGTTCGTCGCCAACTATAGCTACGACTATACCAATCTGCTCAGCACAGTATACTATACACCTACAATTGGTGACGGTGCTTCATTCGGTGGACGTGGTACAAAGAGCAATGCGAGCGAGGTGACAAGCAACTTCAACCAGATTCTGTCGTACGAGAATACATTTGCCGAGAACCACAACTTCGCAGCAAAGCTTGGTCATGAGTACTATAAGTACACTACCAACTCGTTGGCTGGACAGAAGACCAACTTCCTTGACCCTGCAAATCCTGAACTTGACAATGGCGGACAGATACAGAGTCTTTCAAGCAACAAGCTCATGCATAACGTAGAAGGCTACTTCGCAATGGCAGATTACGACTATGCACATAAGTATTATCTCTCAGCTGCATTCCGTCGCGACGGTACATCACGCTTCCTCGACCGTTGGGGTAACTTCTGGTCGGTAGGTGCAGGATGGCGTATCTCGTCTGAAAAGTTCATGGAAGGCACCAATTCTTGGCTCAATGACCTGAAACTTCGTGCATCGTATGGTACACAGGGTAATGAGAACATCCTTCCGGGTAAAGCCTATGGCTATACACCATATACCGACCAGTATGTGGTAGAGTGGAATGGCTCGGCTCTGTCATACAACACTGTATTCTATGGAAACAAGAACCTGACATGGGAGAAGCAGAAGACATTCGACCTTGGTCTCGACTTCCGCTTCCTCGACCGCATCTATGGTAACATCGACTTCTTCACACGTCGTACTGATGATATGCTCTTTGAGCGTCCTTTGGCAGAATCGTCTGGTCGTCCGTACAACTGGGAGAACATCGGTGCAATGCGCAACAACGGTATCGAGTTTGAGTTGAACGCCGACATCATCAAGAACAAGGATATGAAGTGGACCGTAACATTGCTCGGTTCGCACTATTCTAATAAGGTACTTACTCTCCCTGAGGAGAACCGTGTGGATGGTATCACGAAAGGCAGCTTCAAGCTTATGGAGGGCAAGAGCCGCTACGAGTACTTCACATATAAGTATGCAGGTATGGACGAGAAGGGCAACCCAATGTGGTATAAAGACGAAAAGGACGCGAACGGAAACGTTACCGGCCAGACAACAACTAAAGATTATACCTCAGCAACAAAGTACTGGCTTGGCAAGCAGGCTCTGCCTGACTTCAATGGTGGTTTGAACACCTCGTTCTCATATAAGGGCTTTGATGTAAACATCGCCACTGCTTTCCAGCTCGGTGGTTGGGCTTACGACTCAAAGTATCTTGACGGATTAAGCTCAACATACTATGTAGGTCACAACAAGGACCTCTGGAATACGTTCAACCCTGAGACTGGTAAGGGTTCGTTGCCAATATGGAATGCCAATAATTCGAGCAACTCGTACACACAGACTTCGGATGTCCATCTTATCAGCGCAAGCTACTTCAGCATCCGTAACCTTACAGTGGGCTACACATTCCCGTCGAGCTTGATGAAGCGTCTGGGTATCGGCTCGCTCCGTGTATTTGCTACAGGCGACAACCTCGCACTCTTCTCTAAGCGTCAGGGCTTTGACCCACGTGTCTCAATGAGTGGTGGCAACAGCGATTACGGTGGCTACTCACCGATGCGTTCTATCACGGCTGGTATAAACCTTACATTCTAAACTCTTTAAAGAAAAGAAACAATGAAAAAGTCAAAGATATTAATGCTTGCACTGGCTTCGATGTCGCTATTCAGTTCATGTATGGATGATGCCGACCAGAGCACATACCTGACAGAACAACGTCGTCAGGAGCTGTTGGGTGACGATGCGACCGGCGTTATTGACGCTGCCGTGACAGCTATGTACAATGACATGCAGAACTATGTCAAGACCAATATGTCACATAACTACTTCGGTCAGAAGAGTTTCGACTACCTTACGTCGCTTATGGGCAATGATATGATCATGACCAATCGCTATGGTATGAGTTTTTATCATTATCTCTGCGACTATTGGGGACAGACCTTCACGGCAACAGCCAACCGATGGTCTGAGTATTACAAGCGTATCGACGATGCCAACAAGGTGATTAAGGCCACTAATGCTGCCGATCCCGAAGGCAAGAGTGCTTTGATGCAGAAGTATCGTGCTGAGGCTTTGGGCTTCCGTGGACAGGCCTATCTGCAGCTGTCTTACCTCTATCAGCAGAGCTACTATGTTGGCTGTGAAGATACGGAGTGGGGCAAGGGCAAGCACTACGACTATTCAGAGTCGAAATGTGTGCCTATCATTACCGAGAAGACTGAAGGCGACCAGCCGTTGTCTACAGTGAAGCAGGTGATGAAGCAGGTTACTGACGACCTTGAGGCTTGCTATAAGATTTATGAGAATCTTGGCGGGATCAAGACAGCTGCCAATACCGACTTCGACGGCACAGTTGCCGCTATGTATCTTGCACGTGCATATATGATTATGCATCAGTGGGACAAGGCTCTCGTTTATGCAAATGCAGTATGCGACAATTATCCTGTTCTTGAAAATGAGAACGATCTGTTGCAGGGCTTCAGCTCGCTCAACCTTACCGATGTCGTGTTCGGATGTGACATTACTGCTGACAATGCTGGCCTTTATATGTCATGGTTCTCGCAGATGGATGCCTATGGTGCAGGCTATGCTGCTATTGGTGTAACTCGTGCGGCTTATGGACCATTCGTTGACAAGATTGCTGATGATGATGTTCGTCTGAAGTGGTTCTGCTGCGACCGTTCTACTGGTACTGACATTAAAGGTAAACGTTATACATTGTTGCGCGATGTAATGGCCCTGGCTGCATGCGAGTATCAGTCAGTTAAGTTTATCGGTGCCGGACGTGATGCCGTATTGGCAAATGCCGATGCTATTGCCGAAGGTGGTTCTGCCCCAGGATGGGAACTTGGCGACTATATCTATCTGCGTTCAGAAGAGGCTTACTTCATGAAGATGGAGATTCTGGCTCATAAGAATGATCTTCAGGGAGCCAAGGATCTGCTTGAGCAGGTGATGGTGACTCGTCAGCCAAGCTATGAGTATAAGGGCGATATGACAACACAGGCGCTTATCAAGGAGATCAATTTCCAGAAGCGTGTTGAATTCTGGGGTGAGGGTATCGAGTTCCTCGACAACCGCCGTCTCAACATCCCGCTTGACCGCACGTCAAAAGACCCGAAAAACAACCATTTTGAAGGTGCTCGTATCAAACTCGACCAGGAGTCTCGCAACTTCCGCTATCAGATTCCTATCAAGGAGATTGAGAACAACAAGATGATATCAGAGGATGATCAGAACTAAAATCAAGGCAGAACATCTGATTTAATATAATGAAAGCGTATATTCCTACCATGCTGTTGGTATAGGAATATACGCTTTCTTTTGGGATTAATGACCATTAAGATTTGACTGATAATTACTAAATCATAACGAAATATTCTTTACATTCGAAAATAACAATTATGATACTCGACTACGTGAAGGTTTATCCCGTGATAAAGCTTTCTATCAGAGGAAGAATTCTGTAATAAGAAACACATAAAGCCCCACCCCCAGCCAATACAGCTGGAGGGTGGGGCTTTTTCTTTTCATATATTTTTAAC
>JAIJMN010000008.1:0-27214 GCA_022735715.1 Prevotella sp. | reverse complement strand
TTCTGCGCTGACAAGGCCGTCACGGTGAAGTCTTATGCAATATAAGATATTCCCTATTATAAACTACATATAAAATCACCAACATTTTAAATACTTTACAGATTATGAGTACACCGAATTTTGCATTAAAGAACGCTTCTCGTTATTTCGTGTTTGGAATGCCTATTTATTATACACAGGAGGAAATTGATGAACGCGAGCTCGACCATGAGCTTTTAGGCGAGTTTGATGAACTGAGCACAGAATTTAATTATGAAGCTGACAAAGAGAATGTGGCCTACGAATTGAAGGCAAAGGGATGGCACGATATAGACGAGTGCGACGGGGATAGAAATTACCCTACCCATCTATTCTCAGCGAAAACATTATCTATCATGTGTGGCGATAATCGTTTGGATATTACGATACAGGCGGGCTGCACGTCTGGTTATTATGAGGCAGCCAATTTTGACTGGTTTGTAAACATCAAGACCTACAGAAAGGTAGACTATTACTACGAGACGTGTGATTATGATTACAACGACTTGACAGCCGACGACGTGATCCGCGACGACTGGTACGAGAACAAAGGACTCAGCAAGATTCACGCTGCACATATCATCCGCAAAATAGAGTCTATTATAGACGGCCTGAAAAATGATGCCGAGCTTGCCTTTTCGAGATATTGTGACGAGGAGATGTTCTGCGTCTGGCAGGCCTTCAATGGTGAAGCCGGTTACAGCACAGTGGGTAAACGTCTCTGGCAAGAAGTAGAAGAACAAAAGAAGAAAACAGCATAAAACAATATTATCATGGCACAGAACATTACAATATCACGCACAGCGGGCACACGTGCCCTTCTGATGGCATTAATCGCCATCGTCGTGTTACTCGTCAACCGCACGGCTAAAAATGTTCTGACGGCCCTTAAAACGTCCCGTCAGTGGCTCCGGACTCAGCACAGCTTTTATGGCGAGGATGGCGACCCCATCCAGTGCACCGGCTGGCAGTTCGTCGGCTACAACTTCATTGCAGTAGTAGTGGCAATCTTGCTCTGCATCGAGTATTAATAAAGCTTTATTATAGGCACATTCTAACATCACAACATTTTAATATTTTATAGATTTATGGAACAAATAGCATTATTCAATGTTACTAACGACTCAAAATATTTTCCACAACGTCGTGATATATTCAACGAGGCACGATGGAACGAGGCGAAGCACCTCATGGCTCAGGTACTCAAACAGCACAGCAAGGAGGCGGGCCGCTATTCGTTGCGTTTTCTTCAGGATAGAATGGTAGGCGGTGACTTTCCGGCTCCGGCTGGAGGCTATCACAACGGCATCACATGTATAGCCAACAGTGGCGAACACAGCCAGCAGCGAGGTGATTTCACGGTGTACGATTTTATAGGCAGCTCGTATATTTACGAAGCTCCGACAGGCGATCTGTGTATTGCTAATATTCCGGAAGATGGGCAAATGGAGTACTACCGTATTGCCGCATTATCTTACTAATCATCATTCACGGGGCTGCATCTGGCAGCAGGGCAGCCCCTATTATAGAACACATAAAAATTGAGAATATTATGAGAGTGATATTTGCTGAAGTACAGAAATTGATTTGCAACGATGGCGAGGTGTGGTTGTGGAAGTCTGAAACTATGGACGGTGTGCGCCGCTTCGCATCTAAAGAGGATGCACGGAGGTATATTAACGTGCATCATCTGTTAAGTCACGAGAATGGCAGGGAGAAAGAATCCTACAGCATTGGCACGGAGGAAGACTTTATGGAGGCTGCAAAGAAGCATGAAGCCGACAAGAAGGCCAACGAGGTAAAGGAGTATTGCAAGCACGCGGACGCATTGATAGAGCGCAGACAGCTTGAGATAAAAACCCTGGACGGACTTATTCAGGTGTGCCGAAAGTTTGATGGAAAGGTCCTAAATAAACGCTTCCACGATGCCGTGAAGGAGGCGACGGGCTTTTATAGTTCGTTTGGTGAATACCGCTTCGAGCTGAATTGCTGGGATTATTACCGTATTGTGGAATATCGCCCAAACGTGTCAATATCCGCAGACTGGAGCCACGGATATAACCGTTACACCGGTAAGAAAAAGGAGATCGACCCAAACGTATGGCAATGGGACACAGGCGACCGTTTGGAGGCAGAAAAAGCCGTTGTCGTTATAGAGCACTATAAAAACGACTGTCTGGAGAAGATTGAGAACCTCAAGGCATCAAAAAGGAAGTATGCGGCATACCTACGTCTGGCACGAAAAGCGGAGGCGATAATGAAAGATATGGAAGGCTACGACTACGAGATCCGCGAGTTTGCAAAGGAGAAGGCGTTAAGCCAGTATAGCCACCACTCCTACTTCTGGAAGGGCTATTAATCATCATACATGGGGCTGCACCTGGTAGCAGGGCAGCTCCCTATTATAGAACACCTAATTTTTTGAAAAAATCATGGACAAAAAGAAATATATCGACGTATTGACAGAACAGGCCGACAAGCACAGCAGACCGCAAGAAATGGCTCTTAGTGACTTCTGCGACTACCTTATAGAGTTCTTCAGCGTTGACGCTTTTAAGGCTGGCACCGTTGAATATAGCCAGCACATTTTGAGTTGCACGGAGAAGAATCCCGATTTTGCTGGGCTCACCTTCCTGTGGCTCGACGATGTGGCAAAAGCGATGGATCGTGGCGAGTGGTTGGACGTGTTCGGCATCCTGTATGAGGAAATGTATCTGAGCCGTGGCAAGGCATCGAAGACGGGACAGTTTTTCACGCCTCAGAGTGTGTCGGACCTTATGGCACGGATTAGCGCCCTGGGAGCCGGAGACCATGGCAAGGTGAACGACTGTGCTGCAGGTAGCGGACGTTTGCTTCTGGCTCACTACATGGAGAAGAGCAAGCTGGACCATTCAGCGGGCCGCCGCTTCGAGTATGTGGCACAGGACAGCGATCCTATTGTTTGCAAGATGTGCGCCCTGAACTTTATGGTACATGGTATGTATGGCCGTGTGGAGTGTCGCGACACATTGCGTATGACGGAGCCGACCGTGGTATATGTCATTAACGAAGTGAAATATCCTTTTAATACGCCTTATTATAGCGTAAGAAAAATATTAGCGGAAAATCAGAAATAAGGTATCACGGGGGCAGTTTGCCCCTATTATAGAACATTAAAAATACTAAGGATTATGACTTTACAGGAGTTTAATTGCGAGGCGCAAAGAAGAGGAAACTATTACGACAACAGCGCAAATGCAGCTGAACATTGGGCTAAAACATGGGGTCTGACTTATCACAGTCTGCTGTGGTATTACAAGCGTTACACCATCGGCAATTTGACGTGGAAAGGCGGCAAGGTACGTCTTCGTCATGGATCGTACCAAAGAGTTGAATGTTTTATCGGCAATGAGCAAGTAAGCGAATATCGCTTCAAGAAAGCTCTGGAATCGTTTGTAACGCCTCCATTGACTGACGAGGAGAAACGGTACATCGAGGCAGAACAGCAACGCCTGGATGCCATTATGCGCGAAGTAAAATTCAAGGCAAGTAGAAGAAAAAGTCGTCAAGAAGCAGACATACGCCAACTTTCGTTTAATTTTGCAGTATGAAGACATCTAAAACAATTCATTCCTTTCTGCTCAGTCAGCAGGAAGGCCAGACGCTCCTCACGGCTCAGGAGCGTCCCTGGAGCGTGTTGCAGGTGATACCGACCACTCCGGCAGACTTCGACCGCACAGTGGCAGCTCTCAAGGAGCGAGGCATGGTAGCCCATCACGATACCGACCGTACATTCTGCATCATCCACCTGGCAAGCGGCGACCACGACGGGAAGCACCCAGAACGGCACATTGCCATCACTCAGGACAATTACAAGCAGGTAATAGAGGATCTGAAGGACACGATGACCCAGGCGGCTGTGTGGTACGAAACGAATATTATAGAACCCTTAAAATATTAGAAAATTATGAACAAAGAGAAATCTGACAAGCTTAATAAGCTGATCACTGACTTTTGCGCCGACTATCAGAAGTTGACGGAAGGAGAGAAAGGCTACGGCCTTGTGCTTGCACATCACAACGAAATAGAGTCGGCGGAAGAAGACGGCAACGTTGCCGTAGCCACTTTTGTTGCAGGCAAGAAAAGCGACGTATTGTATTCATTGCATGCGCTTGACAAAAAGACGGATCTGATAACGGATTACGCCAGACTGCGCGCAGCGATAGCCTTAGACAAATTCAAGGAGCTGCTGTCAGGCGATTCCGAGAAGAAGGACGACGAGAACAACAAGCTCGCTAACTAACACACTCCATCCCGCACCCGGCACGGTCCTTTGCGAAGGTTCGACTCCTTCGGCGGGATCTTATAATCATAATCAAAGTATTTTTTTCAGGCTGTTGGCGGTCCGTGAGGATAGCGAGCAGCTTTTTGAATTTTGAATTTGGAATGTTGAGTTTTGAATTGTGCGCCGTGGGCGCATTTTAAATTACTCAATTTTGAATTATTCACTGGAAATGCAAAAGAAACAATAAAATACGCATTAATATATAATTTATACGTCATTTATTTGGTAGTTACAAAAATAAGTGCTACCTTTGCATCAGATAAAAGAACAACTAATTTAAACTTAAAACGATATGCGTAAATCAATCGACACTTACATTAAGGCGATAGCTCACGACAACGAGCAGGAAATCCGCGAGAACTATATGACAATAGCCGACTACATCATCAATGATGCAGAGAACTGCACCGGCTATTATGAGTATTTCGACGACGAGGAGCTTGACGAAACAGGCGAACCTTCTGAGGCTCAAATCGAGGAGTTGAAGGCTTATCTCCGCGAGAACTATACAACGCCTATAGAGCACCGTATCGAGGACATCATGCTCACCAAGCACAGTAATGGCAGCGACAACCTCCAGTATAAAGCCGACGGTAAGACGTCTGAGGTTGATGGCGAGTTTTATGTTGATAAGGAAGACCGCCTGCACCATACGCACATCTTCGAGAACGGCGACGAGTTGGAGATTGTAATACCCTACAAGAACGGCGAGCATACGCTATAACAAGTGAAATTAATCACAAACTATCTATAGCCCTACCGCAACACGGCAAGCGGAAAGAATATGAACGACAAGAAAGTATATATTGTTCGTTGCAACAATATTATCGCAAATGTTTTCGATTCTAAGGAAAAGGCATTTAATAGCCTTCCTCAGAAAGATGATTTCACGGAAGTCACTCAGACTATACGTACTTACGATGGCGAAGAGACAATTATCCCTACAGTGGATAATTTCTATCTGAATACACCTATCTATGTTCATGTAGCAGAGCATACAGAGGATATGATGGGATTATCTATATATTGTCCGAAAGAGACTTTTGTTTACGAGATAAAGCAGTTCGATGTAAAATAACAACTATTCAGCCCTCGACAGTACGGTTAAGTCAATAGATATGATGAAGGTTAATAATTACGATTTTTGCAGCGATAGTTTTTATTCAAGTCAGGCCGGCTTCTTGGAAGATGTTGGCGACAGTGGTGAGTACGCAAGTGAGGCCGTGGAAATCCTCGGCCTGGAGTATGACGAAAGCGAGCCGGAGGCTTGGGTAGACATCATGTTCAGCAGGTCAACGGGCAAGCAGTATGCGGTGTGCGGAACTGCAATGGCAACAGCGTCCGAAGCTAACTTCTATTATAAGGAGCTGGAGGAATCTCAGTACATAGAATGCAACGCGAAATACCTTGACGAGTTCGGACCTAAGACGGATGAAAACCTCGAATATCTGGAAGATGATGACGTTGTTATTGAAGAGGACAAAATCACCTACAACGGTAAAGAGCCTGTCATTTTTGATGATGGCGACAATGTTACACATTGCGAAGATCTTTTTGAACGCTTCTATACGGCAAGCGGAGACGTGAATATTGCTGCTTACCTTATAGGATGCCGACATAAATACCGCTTGCAGGACACAGTGTATTATTGGAGATAAAGAACATTTCAGCCCTACCGCATCACGGTTAAGCGGAATGATATGGAGAACATTTTAAAAAAAGCTGTAACAGCAAATGGTAATATAGATTTAAACGAATTAAGTTGGAAGCAGCTCGTTGCTCTTATGAACATCTGGAACACTGACTACGCACAGAAGGAGAACATTTCGTTCTCTGAAATGGTGAAGCGGTGTTACAAGTCGCGCCCTTGGCATGAGGACGCGAATATCATCTATCTGCATAAAGGCAATATGAAAACAACCATTGTTCCTCATGCTTGTTATAACCTCGATGAAGCAGAGGAGGAAATCATGCTTGGTTTATTAAAAAAGCAATTAAAGTAAAGAGTAATATCTTTGTTATAGCAAGTTTTTTTAATTACAAGTTTCAGCCCTCGACATCACAGTTAAGTCATAAGATATGCTTAATATAGATGATATAGCAGGTTTTTATGAATTGAAAAGCGTAAACAGTTCGCCTGATAAAACGGAATACAAGAAGTTTGGTGAAGACCTTTTCGATAGCGAGATATTAGAAGATCGTTTATATTATTATCTGTGGTCGTCTTTTAAATACGACGGCGAGGTGTCTAAGTGGTACAAGAATCACGAGGACGAAGCCTGGTATGATTTGCGCGAGGACGAGAAAGGAAGTCTTTATATTGCTGTTGGTGATAATGATGGTCTAAAGTTTATCGGATATATTGACCATGTTACTGTTGATTATGATGGTTTTGAAATCAATATTTATGGAGGCTGGAGTAAAGACGATTATATCTTTGGCTTCTGTTTAGATCCTGACGGAGGGATACTTAGAGCCTCTGAGGATGAACGCAGTTTCGACTTCTATGATGATTTAGAAAGCGATGTAGCCTATTATCCCAAAAAGGATTATACTCTAAAATCTGCTATTGATGACCTTGTGAGCAACAGCGACAAATATCAGAATACTTGTGAGGAGGAAGACGAGGAGGAATAAAAAAGCCCGACCTAAGCCGGGCTACGCAAGACCATCGGTCTCGAATCTACGATAGTAGAAATTAGCTCTTTGTGAGCGTTTAAATCCACAATTCCGAAGAATTGACTGTCAACGGAAGTTGTTGTTTTCTTTCAATTCCATAAAGGTACGATTAAAAAGCCTCCGAAGACAGGTGCAAATATAAGAATTAAAACAATACGGACAAAAAAATTGGCTGTATTATTAACAAAAATTTAGAATGTATGAAAAAATCACCATTAAAGGAACAGATAAAAGAAGCTGCTACGAAAGTTTGTCAGGCGTTGAACGCTCTGCAAGATATTGAGAGACAGTTTAACGATAATCTGGTAGACAAGAACGGTAAGGACTTGGAAGCCGAATACTACGCTTTGCGTAATGCTATTGCATCGGTGAAGTCGGCATACGAGGACATCAAGGACGTTTAATCAACATTATAGACTATGGCAGAAAACAGTAAAACGACGAGGACAGCAGGCAGACCTGCCATCGGCGGCACCAGACGACAATATGTAGTGACTGACGACGTGCACGAGTGGATAATGGCACACGGTGGCGGTAAGTACCTGACGGAAACTATCCGGACGATCCGCGACATGGAGGAGAACAAACGGCAGTTGCTCATTGCTGACGATGTGCGAGAGTGGATAATGGCGCATGGTGGTGGCAGCTATGTCAATGAGACTATGAGAACTATTATGGCGGTAGCGCCGGAACAGAAATAAATAACAATTATAGGAATAACATTTTAAATACTTTATGGAAAATGAAAAGAATTGAGAATTTCGACGATTATCGTGCGTTGGTTGACGTGGTAAAGATGCACGACTATAGATACTTCGGGCTGAACTGTCCGACCATCAGCGACGAGGAATATGATGCTATGTACTTTGCTTTGCAGGAGTACGAAGAGCAGCACGCGGACGAGATATTGCCCGACTCGCCTACTCAGCAGTGTTACAGTGAGAATGGCAACGGCAAGCGTACCGTGGCGCGTCGTACGGCTTGTCTGTCGATGAAGAAGCTGCATGATGCCAAATCGGTGGTGAAATACCTGAGAGCACAACAGAAAGCTGCCAACATCAACGGCAAGGGCACGGAGGTGGATGTAGAGTGGAAATTCGATGGCGAGACGGTGAGCCTTATTTATCGTCGCGGGAGACTCTCGGAGGCCACTTACGGACACGGCAAGGAGCTGTATGGTATCGACTGCCTGGAGCACATGAAGTATGTGAATGGCGTTGAGGGATATGTGGAGCAATGGAAGGACGAGGACCGTGTGGAGCTGAGAGGCGAGGTGATTATCTCGCTTGAAGAGTTCGCCCGTTATAGCAAGGCAGGTAAGTCGCCGAGATCCACAAGCAACGGCATTATGTCGAAGAAGGAGGCTGTGCCGTCGGAGTGCATCCATCTGGAGTTTCATCCCTTCCGCCTGATAGCCGACGGGGTAACATTGCATTATTATGCGATGGACGAGCTGGCTTATAGAGGTTTCCTCACTTGCGGTTTCGTGGAGCAGATAGACCTTGGCAAGAGCGACGACGAGTTGACGCAGGACGTGGAGCGCATAGTATGCACGGCTGAGCTGGAGCGCGAAAAGCTGCCCTACCCTACCGACGGTCTTGTCTTCAAGTTTGACAACTACGACTATTACGACCGCATAGGCTATACTGACCATGACGCAAAGTACAACTGCGCGTTTAAGTTTCGTCCGGTGTTTAAGGCTGTAACTACATACCGCGGACACCATACCACGATAGGCGAGAAGACGGGCAAGGTGACGTATGTTGCCGACTTTGACGAGGTGGAAATGAACGGACACCGTTTTGCACATGCCAACTGTGGAAGCGAGAAGACCTTCAACCAGAGGGGCCTTGTGGCAGGTTGCAAGATAGAGGTCAGCTTGCACGGTGATGTTATTGTGTGCGTGGATGGCAAGGTGGAGGATGAGCCTGAGATTAATCATAGTCAGGAGCCGGAAGTAGAGCCTTGCGTTATAGAGCCTGAGATTAATCAGAACCAGGAGCTGGAAGCAGATCCGGAAACTATACCCCAACCGAAGCCGAAGCGCAAGCGTAACTATCCCCAGGTAGGCGAGCCGACGCTACGAGCGGAATGTGAAGACAAAACGGCAAGGGAAGACAAGGGTATGAGCGTGAAGACGGTGTTGGCGGGTGTACTGGCGGTGCTGATGGCTGTGTCAACGGGAGTAGTGCTGTTGGCTTTTGCGGGCGCTGCGGTGTTCTTAATGCCGATGATCGGCGGAATGCGAGAGTGAGTGTTGAATTTTGAATGTTGAATGTTGAATTGTCGGCTTTGCCGATTTTGAATTATTCAATTTTAAATTTTATTTTGACTACTTAATTATGACAGCAGAAGAGTATTTTAATCACTTGAAAGTTATTACTGAAAACGCTGGAGCAGACAAGACAGGCGTAAAGATTGAGACGGAGGACGGATATTGCATCAGCATATCTGTAACTAAGAAACTAAATAAAAAATAGGGCATTTATGAAAAACCAGAAATTTGAGATTCGTATTGCCGTAGGTGGCGATGACGAGAAATTAGGAGTGAACGTGGAAGTATGGAAAGACGGAAAAATCTCTGACTTCAGATTGCTTGATGGCGACAACCTGCGACTCGCATACGAGGCTTCTAAGTATGCGACGGGGATCATTGCACGACTCTACCTGGAGCACCTGCACGAGGAGGGGCAACTTGATGACGAGCAATACAAGAAGCTCCATACGAAATAACATATCGCACAGTATTTTATTAACAATTTAAAACTTTATAGAATTATGGCAGAAACAGAGAAATTTTCAAAGAGTCAGATTGCAACATTGAAGCATATTCAGAAGAAGGGTTTTGCGGGTTATCGACGTGTAGACGGAAAGCCAGCTTGTCCGGAACTGGAGGAACTCGTGGAAGCGGGGTATCTTGAGAAGTGGTTTCAGAGCATGTTCGGTGAGGATGTGTATGAGTTGACGGAGAAAGGCGAAAACCTGGTAAGGTCGCTTGTAGGATAAAATCCGGTAAAACTGTTGAATCCGATGTTAAAGAAATATCGGGTTCATCCGTTTCTTCTGATGACTGGCGTGTGGACATAACTGTAAATGAAGAATGGGAATAGGTTTATACTTTCGTACTAAGATATTTTCTTATTTAAGTACTTTTATATTTCCGTATTTTCATATGTATCTATGTACATATATACGTAAGTACTAACGTATTTATCTACTTATTTATATATTTACTTATTTATGTTTTTATTTATCTACATAGATAGGTAAGTAGATAGATACGTTGATAATTATTTACGTAGATAGATAAATATTTTGGCTGAAAAGTTTGGATATATGAGTTATAATTCTTAAATTTGCAACGTGATACAAAGATACCCACGTATTTACGTATTCATATACGTTCGTACTTTTATACGTTCGTAGGTTCGTGGATATTTAGATATGTTTGTACTTACGTTTTTAGATAGATATTATTAACATTTAAATACTTAAAGAATATGGAAAGACTCAGAGAAGTTCTCGCCATTGTGAATGACAAAGGCGGTGTAGGTAAGAGCACAACAGCTCACAACTTGGCTTGCGGATTTATCAAGCTGAACCCAGACATGCGAGTGCTTATTGTAGACCTCGATGCTCAGGTTGCGAACGTTTCGTTGCTGTGCGGCTGGCGTGATCGTCAGGACAAGCACGGCACAATGTACGAAGCCTTGGTAGACAAGACTGCGATGCCTGTGTACCAGGTGAGCATTGACAAGCAGGACTATCACGGCAACCTGTTTATCGCTCCTTCATCTGAAGACATGCTAAATGTGGAGCCATTTCTTCTGCGCGAGTTAAACCCATTGAAAGTGCTGTGTAAATTGTTCGCATTGCCTGTAGAACTCCCAGAAGACAAGGGCGGCAAGCAGAGTGTGATAGAAGCCTTCGACTACATCATCATCGACTGCCCTCCTGCCATGAACCTTGTCACGAAGAACGCCATGTCGGTGGCAACAGGCATCATCATTCCCATGCAGCTTGAGGCACTGCCAACATTTGGCTCGTCGAGCGTGATACACTGGGCAAAGGAAGTGAGAAACGAGATAAACCCCCACCTTGAGCTTCGTGGACTACTGAAGGTGATGGTTGACAAGCGCACAAAGGCAAGCGTGGGTTTCTCGAAACATATTGACGAGGAATACGGCAGTTATGTGTTCAAGACAGAGATACCGCGTCGCACAAAGATCGTGGAAGCCCAGGCGATGATGCAGGACATCTTCACTTATGCTCCTGACTGTGACGCAGCCCAGAGCTATGAGGCGTTTGCAAAAGAGATAGTTGACACATTCAAGAATCAATAAAAAGAGATAACAATGGGATTTAATTGGAACGATTCGCCAGTGAAAAAAGTGGCAGAAGATATAAGGGACAACGGCGAAGCCCCCCTTTTGACACAGAGCACACAGCAAGAGGAATCTTCTGCTGTTGTGTCCGAGTCTGAAAAAGAAACAACAACTGAACCTACGAATGAGGCGGCAGTTGACAATAAAGAGAATGAAGCATCAGAGAATAAAGCTAAAAACACCTCGACACAAGCAGCCAAAGGGCGTAATCATAGAAGAACTCTGACAGACACCTCATTTGCTGCAAAGGGGAAAAAGACTGAGAACGGCATCGTTGTAAACGTGCCTATGGAGGACTATATGCAGTTGACAATGATGAAATTTCAGACTGGGCGCACGTTGAAGGACCTCGCTTTACAAGCAATACATGAGTTTATAGAGCGAAACAAGTAAGGTAAAATCCTACTAAATGTTTTTACCAAGTCACTACAAAAGTGTGCTGTTTTGGGTTTATAATACCTACGGATTTGTTTACCAAAACCTACGGATTTGTTTACCAACTCCTACGTTTTTGTTTACTTCACCGTAGATAACTTACTGATAATCAATGCGTCCAAAACCTCTTAATATAATATAATTATAAGATATAGATTTTTCCATTTTTTAAAGGAATAAAATAATAGTTTGTATTATATTATATTAAGGAGATTTTTGGTAGTTGAAAATCAATGAGTTAGAGAATACGAGGTAAACAAAAACGTAGGAGTTGGTAAACAAAAACGTAGGTTTTGGTACATAAAAACGTAGGTTTAAGTACATAAAAACGTAGGTTATGGCAAAGAAAGCGAAAAAAGAAGACAAAGAAGGCAAACTTCAACTTGCTTTGAATGAACTGCGCTGGATAAACACTCCTGTCAACTATACATCATACGCTAAAAGTTATTCTCTCATACAACAGGATGTCATGTTGTTGGTAAGCGGACGGCTGCAAGACCATTTTGCCAAGTTTTTGAACGAACACCGCTATTTGAGCAAAGAACGTCCTAATGGAGCCATAACGAAAGAAGACCTGTTGAAGATGGGACCGATACGTTTGCGCCTGGCTGACTTCGGCATAGATAGCAGTCATTATGACGAGTCGGTGAAGGTGATAAACCAAATGAAGAAAATAGAGTTTCATCTTCCTCGTTTTGATTCGGAGACAGGACTTAGAAAAGGCGAGGACTATATGCCTATCTTCAGTAAGATATTTATCCCGAAGAACTTCACTTCACGAGAAGGCGAAGACTTCAACTATTCGGGAGACTGCGACACAAAGATAGACGAGGACGGACAGGAAGTACGCAAGTTTCGACGTGACGGATATATCGAGGTCACGATAAACATAGAGGTTGCAAAAGCCGTTTTTGATATGACAGATGGATATTTCAATCATCTTGAACGTATAGCCTATTTCTGCAATTCGGCTTACACGTCACGTCTTTATCTCCTGCTGATGAAGTATGCGAGCAAGGGACAGATGCACCCTGCTATAGATTACCGTGAGTTAAAAGAAGCATTGGGAATGTTTAAGGTAGACGTTGAGAAAAGCGACGATACGCAACCTGCAAAGGTTGTGACTACTGAGAAATATCAGAAATTCTCACAGTTCCGCAAACAGGTTTTAGATGTGGCGCGTGGCGACATGGAACGACTATGCGAGGAAAATAAGATAGAGATAATGCTCTCGTGCATCGACCCAGAAAAAAAAGGTTACGAGCCTATTTATAGAGGCAGCGCAAAACGAGGCAATCCTGAAAAAATAAAGTTTCACATTAAGCGCACGCCGTTGGGTGTGGCGCGAGATTTGGAGCTGCATCGTGGTTCGTCAGAAAAGCGTTTGTGCACCAAGCTGATGTCACTATATCCTACACTTGACGAAGAAAGGCTCAAGACGTTTGTTGCTGATGTTCCCGAAGACCTTTGGAACGACTTCAAGGCGTATGCCTATAATGGCGTGCCTCAGGCTGTGGAGCAGCCGCATAGATGGAGTGGCACGATGGAGGACTTCGTGTTCTACATTATGGAGCAATGGATAAAGCAGCATAGCGTGAAGGCCGAGGCACAGCAACAGACGTTTGCTTTTGCCGAAGTCGAGGAAGTGAAACCAGGTGAAAAAGAGTGGCAGATGTATTTGCGCTTGATTGATAAGCAACTTGCATCCGACTTGAGCAAGGTTAGGTACCTATCGTTTGAGGATGGTGCTGTATGTCTGGGCGTGGAGAATAAATCTCAAGTAGAAATGATAGAAGAGCATTTTGTCGATGTTGCCGTTTTGACCCATGCGCAAAAATGCGCCGTTAAGATATTCGGCAAGAAAATTTCCCTGAACTATAAGATTGTAAAACAATAAACATTCACACCGCTTACCCTTCTCAAGGGTAGGCGGTGTTTTATTTTGTCCTGTTGGTATCAGCGACTTTTTCTAAATTTGTACGCAGAAACCAACAAGATATATATATGGGAAAAATCAGAAACATTCTGTTATGGCTTATGGCTGTAATCATGCTCTTCGGGTGTGCTGCTTCGCGGAAGACGGAAGGTAGCAGGAGCGAGGAGCGACGGGACAGTACGGTTGTAGCCATTACGGATAGCGTAAAGAAAACGGAGGTGAAGACCGACAGCACCTTGTCTATTACCACGGACGAGAGTCATACGTCCGGCACCACAAGCGAGAAGGGTAGGGGAGAGGAGACCGTCCAGGAGCGAGTGACCGAGAGCACGGATGCTCAAGGTAACAAGACCACCACCACCGACCGCACGATACACCGTAAGGGCGACTATGAGCGCAATAGTTCTTACGAGGAACATTTCAAGCATCTGGAATCGACCATATCACGTATGCAGCATACGATAGACAGCCTTGTGTTGAGCAATAAGCTGAATGTCGGCACCCACTGGGCAAAGAATGACAGCACGAATGTGACGAAGGAGAAGAACACAAAAGAGATAAAAGACACTTCTTTTGAAGACTTCATGTGGAAAGTTCTGAAGGAACTTGCATTCTGGGCATTTGTATTATTATATATCTTAGGATTTTTATCATGGCTAAAAGACAAGACAGGCAAATGGTTGAAATAACCGAGCAGCCGGAAGTCACCTTGCAAGACTTTGTGATTCCTGCCAAGATAGAAGCTTTCTGTGAGAAATACAAGCCTCTCGACCATTGGCGTGAAGACTGCGACATGTTCACCGACTATCAGCTTCGCTCGTACTTCAAGGCAGTGGTGTGTCCGTTGGGTGATCCGCTGGCATTATACCTTCAGGAACTGGCAGCAAGAGGCTTCAAGATGAAGGATGACGAGTGTGGAGAGCCAGTCATCTACGCTGCGCTACGATGAATTTTGAATTTTGAGTTTTGAGTTTTGAATTATCGGCAAAGTCGATTTTGAATTGTTCAATTTTGATTTAAGAATTGCTAAGCAAAAAATATGAAACCAAAGCTCTAACTCAAAACTCAATAAATCAAAATGCGCATAGCGCACAATTCAAAACTCAAAAATCAAAACTCAAAAATTGGAATATGAAGAAACCTCATTATTTTTACAAGATTTCGGCTACATCTAATGTTGGCCGAGACATTCAGGCGTTTATGCTCCGTTGTCAGGATGCCGAAGAAAATGCGCGTGAATGGGTGAAAAGACAAGGTGCGAGCGGTTATTACGAGTCGCCAGAAGGCATGGCAGGTGGAGTGGGAGCCGTGGAGTTTGCTGACACCACCGGACGAGACGGATGGGACAAGGAAGTTTCGCCCGACGGACGTGTGTTCTTCTTCCCCATCGAAGGCACCGACTTGGAGAATGAGATGAATGCCCTACCAGTTGTGAGCGAGGCAGAGCTGTTCGGTATACTCAACCTACAGCCGAAGCGCACGAAAGACAATCTGCCATTGCCCATGACCTTCGGCAACAGCACTCCCATCGTGTTCCTGCACCAAGGCTACTGGTATGCCGACGTGCCGTATGTAAGCGCTGACATGACGCTAACGAATATAGAGGAAAAAGAGTTTTATCGTCGCAAGCTGGCAGCGATAAACGAACAGAAATAAGTAGTAGATCACAAGTGGTTAATAATTAGGTTTTAGTTTAGATTAGTTTTTTGTGCGTTACCCGTCCGTGAGGATAGGTAACGCTTTTTTTGTATGTCAATCACGTGTAGGATGGTCAGCGACCATATAACCCTCATCCATGCTCATAATTTTGTAGCGTTGTGCTTCGTTGAGCATACGCGTGAGGTCGGCTATTTGTTTTTGTTGTTCAGCAATCACATCGAGTAGACGTGTGCGCTCCTCGCTATGACGATTGTCAGCCTCCATGCGTTTTGCTTCAAGGTCGAGCAGAGCCTTCATGTTTTGGTCGCTTACATTGCCCACTACTATCATCTTCCCTTGTCCCGTATCAGGTGCCGGAATACAGATAGGAGAGGATAGTTCCGTGTTGCTTTGCTTTTGTTCATCAGGATTGACAATACCTGGCACCACAGACGGGATTAGCGAAACATCCAGCGGGTCGAGGAGAGCACGACTACCAGCTTTGCGTTCGGTGACATAGCCTCCGTCAGGCGAGAATATATCGCCCTCGTGCGGTTGCACATACTTTGAGTCGTCATCCTTGTCGTAGAAGAAAGCTGAGATAGGCACCTGGAAGGTGTTGCAGAAGCGCAGAATACTTGATACCGGCATAGGACATCTGCCTTGCTCCCACAAACGCAGACTATTGTTAGACGTTGAGCCGATAGCTTGCAGAATGGTGTTGATGTTTATCTTGCCGTTGGCTTCCATCCATCTGCTGAGGAATGAATAATTGTATTGGTACTTCATAACTGAGATATTTTAAAATGACACTTGAACTGTTAAATAACGTAAATATCGAAAAATAAAAGTAGGTGAACTATGGTTATTTATATTTTAATTCTTAAATTTGCAACAAATATAGTGAATAACTGAAAAATGACAAAGGATAATATCGAGAAAATAACCACACCGTTGCAATCTTGGAACACCAAAGACATTTCGGTGGAAGAAAAGAAGTCATTGTCTGATTTTATGCAGACAAAAGGCTTCTCAATAGCCACTTTCTATTTGCGTTTCTTTAAAAATGGCTTCTCCACCTGGGAAATTATCGGCATTAATGAATGTAAAAAACAATTTTTAGCTATGCCGGAAGTAGCCGAGCTATTATTATCGTATGCCGGAGACGAAGCGCATGGAGACGACAAGGGGTATCTCTATACCTTAGCAAAGAGTGATAAGGTTGGTGTTTTCTACGAATGTTTGAGACGTGCCAACACGGGACTTTGTAAAAAGTTCTTCGACTTTATGAACGAACGTGGTATGAGCACCGGTACGGTAATCAAGCGTTTCACCCTCGACAACTGGAAAGAGTGGGAGGCCAACGGCATAAAGTATTGTCTAACTCAGTTCAACCTAAAACTTACTAAATAAAAAATGATAGATATTACATTAGATTTAGAGACATGTGCGCTCGCCCCCACTGCTGCTGTGATGAGTGTCGGAGCCGTGGTTTGGAAACGTGATGGAGAAAAGTCGCCTTTCTATATCTGCGGTATTGGCGCGGTTAAATATCCTACATTTTCCGCTCATGTAGATTTACGAGGAATGTTTGTTGATGGTTTCACTTTCGACAAACAGACAGCCGATTGGTGGCGACAGAAGAGCGAAGAAGCCCAAGCAGCCGTTCTCAGTAGCGACGACGATGCTACTCCTTGTTCGCCTATACAGACTGTTGTGCGCAATTTTTTCGATTGGATTAAAGAAATAAAAGAAACGCTGCACGATAAGGAAGTGTGCCTTTGGTCGCAAGGCTCCGACTTCGACATAGCTATCTTGCGTAATATCTGCTATAAGTTGAACATAAATATCCCCGTAAAGTACACCTTCTTCCGCGACCACCGTACATTGATTTACGAGGGAGCCCGATTACTATGCAACGCATGTGGTGTGTCCTATTACCCTGAAGAGGCATACGACCTTGTAGAGGACTATAAGAATGTGGAGAATGGTGCTGAGCACGATCCAGTGTTCGACTGCAAGCGTAGTATTTATTCAACCTGGCAGATGATGAAGAAACTTTCAGATCTGAAATATCCTGAATAGCAATGCCTAACCACGAGTATCTGAATTACCCTTACATTCCTAATCGCCGGAACAAAAGGCAAGGACGGCCTACACATCGGGAATATCTACACCGCATAGCCTATACGGAGACTGTGCGCGACTATGACAGCGACAACAAAGTGCTGCTCTTTCACGCTCCATTCGCCTTAGTGAAGGATGTGTGTCAGAAGTTGTTCACGATGATGCAGGGTAATGTAGGGAATATAATAGTAAGAAATGAGCATTCCTGCCGAGTGAAAAACGGTAAGTGCTATTGGCGTGTGGCTGTGGAGATAATCGGTTTCAACGAGAGCTTCATTTCGTTCAAGGAGTTTGTGCTGATGCTGATTAACTGCATGAAGAACTTGGCTAACTGTACAATCCGACACTTTCGCACGGAGACGTTTCTGAATTTATAGCAAATAACAAATGTAAAACAAAAAGAATAAAGGACAGCACGACGATGGAGGTAGCGGTAACGCCCTCCTATAAGTAAGCCTCGCCAGTAATAAGGAACTGAAGGCCTCGGAGACTGAGCAAGGCTTAAAGAAGTTTGGCGCATCGTCGGCTTTCCTTTTTAAAAAAACATACACTATGTTCTTTCATCCGATAATAAATCGTCTCGCCAACATCGACCTGCACTTTCTCGTGAAGCCTGCAAACGAGCAGCGCATAGAGGGTCAGACCGCGTGTTTCTGTCCTATCTGCAAGAAGGGACAGGATGCGGATGCCGATGCCAAGCAGACACCACACTTCATTATCTATGAAAATGAGCGAGGTGGACTGTATTCGGGCGTGGGCGTTGACGACAATCGAATGGCAGAGCATGGTGCCGTGAAATGGAAATGCACCCGCACGGGCAAGACCGGCTACGGAGCCATCGAACTGTACGCAGCCAAGATGAATCTTCCGATGCACGGATATAGTCTTCAGCGTATCTGCCAAAGACTCGTAAGGGATGTGTATGGCGATACCGACGAGGTGCGCCGTGCTTTCCCAGAGGTGTTTGCCAAGATGGACTACCGTACTCAGGCACAGCAGACCATCGAGACATTCTCTTTCATGCCGAAGACCGACTTCTCGCCACAAGAGCTTGCAGCCCTTGGGTGTGAGGTGACGCTTGACAAAGGATTGCCTCGCTTCGGCTTTGGCAGTACGTTTACGCCCGACATGCTCAACAAGGACTTCCGAATATATTCCCTTCTGAGCGTGACGCTGCCTGATGTGATACGCGACGGTCAGCATGTTAGCGAGATTATCCACGGCACACCCTGGAATCCACTGTTCGTATGCTTTGCCTCGCAAGAGATAGGTCCGCAAAACTCATACGGATGTTTCTTCCGTCCGGCAATGGTAGGAAGCGAACCTATAGTGTTCTCTACCGCCGAGGAGCACAGCGTGAGGAAGGTGAGCAAGTGGCTCATGGGCGACAACGTGTTTGTATATGCAATGGATCAGCGCAAGAGCGACAATACAGCCGTACATTCTGCCATCGCCAAGTACGACCCCGAAGAGAAATATACTGAGACCAAGGAGTTATGGGAGGAGAATGAGACCAAGGACGGAGAACCGAAAGGTACGTTTAAGAAAGTTGACGTAAAAATCCCCACCGCCGAGATAAAAGCTCGCAATGTTGTTTTTTGCCGTACACCCGAAGACGCATTGAGCGTGTATTATGCCATGCGCTCCCTGCGCATTGACAAGGCAGAAGATCAGCATTTTCAAAACTTTTGTTGGTATCACGTGGCGTTCTCCATCGGACGGAGAAATTTCTGGTACATAGAGCGTGGCGAGTGGAAACGGGAGAATCTTGATTTCAGTGCTGTGCAATATCAGAAGATGAACCGATTTGCCGAGCACATCATCATCCTATACCCCAACGACATTGCATCACAGCGCGACTGCGGAGCTATATGCACCAAGTTCAGCTCATTGTATTATGCAATGCTGCCCGAAGGTTTCCGCTCACGTTATTGCCGATGCTGGCAATGGCTATATGGCTGCTCTCCCCGAAGTGTGCGCGACTATCTGCTGACATACACCATGAATGCAGAAGAGAACTTCCAGTTCGACCATGACCTTCGCCTTCCACTCTACTCCCGATTGCGTGGAGCAAGAAACACGGAGCCATTTGAGATAGAATATCCGCGTGACCCTCGAAGCGGAAAGCCAAAGTCACCTACCTGCAAGGTGTCGCCTACGCGATTGTGGCTCTTTATGACCGCTCACGGATATTACCGCATGATAGACCCCGAGAGCACCGACCTCGTAGGACAGTATATCCACCTGAACAAATGCTTTGTGGAGTATATAGACGCAAAGAGTATCATCCAGGCAGCAAAGACAATGCTCTTGGAATATATAGAACAGGCATGGCGACATAGCGACAACGAGCGACGCCTGATGTCCGACTGTGCCAATATGGTGGATAAGGCCTTCACGGAGAAGTCTGCCGGAGGTTTGCAGAGCATGGTAATAAACTTTGCTGATGCGTTCGATGCCAAGACGGAGTATTTCTACTTCAACAATGTGGCACTGAAGATAACACCCGACAGCATCCGCACGGTGTCTTACGACGACATCAACTTCTTCATCCCCTCGCTTGCCAAGAAACCGTATGACTTCACGATGCGAGTGTTCAAGACACCGTTCTCTATCACCGAGCGACAGGAATACCGCGACCGCTTGGAAGCGATAGACAAGAAGGAGAAGATGCAGAATGAGGACGGGTCGTCAGTGTTCAGCTACGACGAGATAAAACAAATGCGTGGTGACCTTATGGAATGGGCGCAGACATATCGTTGGGATGTCAACTGGCAAGGACAACAGGAAAAAGACCTTTGGCCTATCCTGCGTATCGTGCGCGGATTCTCAAATACCCTTTGGGAACGAGAAAAAGAAGCACAGCGCAACAAAGAGCAACTCACCGAGGATGAAAAAGCCGTGATGAACGCTCATTTCGCCAATATGCTTTCGTGTATCGGACGTTTGTGTTTTCGTTCATGGGAAGGAATGAAGAACATAGCTCCCTATCTTTTGGAAGATAATATTCCCGACGAAAAACAGGCAGCAGGTGGCTCGGGTAAATCGGTGTTAGTGAACACAGTGGTAGGCTCGGCTGTAAACGTGCTGCCAGTGGACATGAAGGATTTTATGATAGTCACCGATGCTAAATTTGCCCTCACCGATTTGCTTTTATATCCAGGCAAGTATCGTGTGGTGCATTGGGAGGACAAACAGAAGAGTTTCCCTATGAAGTACTTCTACAACAAGGTCACTCAAGGCACAAAGGTAGAGAAGAAGTTTGGCGACCCTGTAGGCCTGAAGATGGACGACTCGCCCATTCACGTTATCACAAGCAACAGTCCTTTGAGCGACGACGACCCCTCGACCATCGGACGTTTCCCTTTGGTTAGCTTCTCCGACCGCTTTGCGCGAGAGAATCAGCAGAAACACCAACCGGAACGATCACCGTCGGAACTGATGAAAAACTTCGATCCAAACCCGGAGAAGCTTACCGACACCGACCGCAACCAAGCCATTTACATCTGCGCCTTAGCAGTGCAGTTCCTGATGCGCTATCACACCTTTGCTATTGCACCGCAAGGTAATGTGCGCCGCCGCCAGATGGTGCAGAAGCTCACCGAGAGCATTGTCCGCTACTTCGAGTGGTTCTTCTCTCGCAATGAGGTGTATGGTGTGCCGATTTGTACGGATGATATGTTCAACGAGTTTATGCGCGACTGGGCGGATGCTTCCGAGGGTAAGAGTAAGGAGTATAGCCGAGCCACCTTCAAGAAGAAGATATACGACTATTGCGAGAACATGTCGATAACGTGCAATCCGAAACACCTCTTCGAGAACGAGAGCGACAAGCAGCGCAAATGCTTCAAGCTACAGGCATGGGTTACGCAGGAATACTTCACCGGTCGTGAGTGGGAGAATGACAACACCATCGAGCCGAAGTTTATCCGTTATCTTCAAACTTCAAAGCACGTGTTCTTCTTCTACCGTCCTGGCAAGGACGCAATACCGAAGGATTACCGAGAGCTCAAACGCATAGCAAAAGCCTTTGCCGAACAGCCTGACCCGCTGCCATACCGTGACGATGATGGCAACATCGTGCAGCTCACCGATGAAGAGAAGGAACGCTGGGAGAACAACAAGACACGCAAACAGGGTAGGCGAATGTCGGCACCTGCGGCAACGAATAACACAACGGCAAGTGTTCCAGATATAAACGAGGAGAATATGCCGTTCTAAGAATCAACAAAAACAAGAGTATAACATTTTTAAATCATTATAGTAATGCGAACATTCACCCCCATGTGCGAAAACTGCATCTCTTACGACCAAATAAAATGTAGTTGCAGAGAAGAGAGTTCACCGCTGTTCGGCGGAAATATTAGTCCGTTGCACCTCGCTTGTAGCAGTTTTATCGGGCTGTCAAAGGTATATGCACCTAAGAACCGAGTAAAAAAATGGTATAAGGTGCGCACGGTAAACGATATGAGCGACAGCAAGGCGAGACTCTTTTAGAAAAAGCAGTAAAATTAAATCATAAAACAACAAACAAAATGGCAAGTTACAACGGCAACATTGACCTGCTATCCTTAAATGGAGCGCAGGTGTTTAAGGGTATTGATAAGAACAACCCTGAACGAGTGTATGTCTGCATTCCGGCAGACTTGAACGAAATCAAAGTGGAGCAGCATCCGCAGAAACCCGACCGCACACTGGCTAAGATGCGTGTGAACATCTGGCCTCTCAACGAGAACTACAAAAATACCGTGCGCCGTTCGGCAATGGAGCGTGGTGACACCAATATTACTATTCCTACACACGAAATGCAGATGTCGTTCTCTGTAGATTTCGTCAAGGTAGCGGTAAAGAAATACCCTAAGCTCGTGGAGCAGGTGAAGGAGGCAAACAAGGATCGCGACCCTGACATCGTAAACCAAGACCCAACCGAAGAGAACACCCACCTCTTTAAGGCTATCCGTCAGCGTCTGAACAAGCGACTGGCGATGCTCTACCAGCCACAGTCTACACAGCAGCCGTCGCCTTATGCTACACCGAATGTAGGCGTAGCAGGTGCAGCCACCGGCTATGTGGCACCGGCAGAATCAAGTGGCGTAGACCTCGGCGGTTATAATCCGGCAGAAGACGAGGATTTGCCGTTCTAAAGAATATCAAAACAACAGAAAACACAAAAGTACACAAAAGAATAGGGTGTATGAAAGCAAAAGTATATTTTGAGTTTAGTCCCTTTCGATTCTTTCGGCGTAAAATCCTTGTTTTTGTGTTCTTTTGTGTCTTTTGTTGTTCTTAAACTCAAAATTCAAAATTCAAAATTCAACATGAAGTTACAAGCCCAATCATCCAAAGCCCTACACGCTGCCCTAAACAAGTCGGCAAAGTGTATCGGATCTAAGAACACTATAGCAATCCTCGACAACGTGCTGTTGACACGCAAGGAAGAGCAGTTCTTCCTTACATCATCAACAACTGAGGTACAGCTCACCATTCCGGCACCGCTCACCATTTGCAGCGGCACATACGACCGCGACATCGTGCTGCCTATCAAGATTCTCAGCGCATTGTTAGGTACATTGCCCGATTGTGTAGTCACCTTCGACATTTCCGACAAAAGCCAGTCGTTCACCGTGGAGTATTGTACGAGCAGCGAAGACAACGTAAAACCGGGTAAGGCGCAGATGTACCTCTTCCCTGGAGACGACTATCCCCAGATGGAACAGCCGAAAGCCGAGCAGTCGTCAGTAATAAGCCTGCCGATGTCGCTGTTCCGCTCCGTTGTAGACACAGCCGATAAGTTCTTATTTCTCGAAGAACTTCGCCCGACACTCTCTTGTCTCTGCATCGACGTAGCCGAAGACCGTTCCGAGGTTGTTTTTGTCGGAACAAACGGACATACACTTGTCAAGGCGATGCACAGCAACGACCCGGCTAAGGGAGGCAGTGACTTCTTCCGTAGTGGCGAACCCTGCAAGACGCTTATCCACCGCAACTACTTCCGCACGCTGTCTGCTTTTAACGGCAGCGAGGACATAACAATTGAGAACGACGGACATACTATCCGCTTCACATCCGGTGATACTGAACTGATATGCAAACACATGGAGGGTAGATTTCCCAACTACAACTCCGTTATTCCGAAGTCGAATCCGTTCTATGTAGTGTTCGACAAGAAGGAAATGCTCGACATCCTGCGCCGTGTCAGTCTGTTCTCAAGCAATGCGAGCAACCTCGTAGAGATAAAGAAGAACGGCATGTTCCTCACCGTGTCGGCAAGCGACGCAGACTTTGCCATATCGGGCGAAGACCAGGTGTGCATAGTCGATGCCCAGTGTGATGACAATTTCCGCATCGGTTTGAAATCTACATTCTTCCAGACCTGCATCAACTCCATTCCTTCTGACACCATACGAATGCAGTTGCTCGACGCTTCGCACGCCGTAGTAATCACCGCCGACAATCCGGCACCAAAGTTAATTACATTGTGTATGCCAATGATGCTGAATGACTAATTTTGAGTTTTGAATTTTGAGTTTTGAATTATCGGCAAAGCCGATTAGGAATTGTTCAATGTTGATTTGAGAATTGCTAAGTCAAAATCCAAAATTCACAACTCAAAATTGTAAAATTCAAAATGCGCTTTGCGCATAATTCAAAATTCAAAACTCAAAATTCAAAATTCATATATGGACGATACTCTACTATTCATTCCGCCTTGCTGCGTAGACAATAAGCTGCCCAAGGCGGTCAACCAGGCTCCCCACCGTCAGCTTACGTTTTACACGCATGGCGACGTGACGGTGGAGAAATTCTATAAGGCAGTGAGCCACCTCGTGATAGATTCCCACATTATGGTGCTCACCATGCCTTCGCCTAAACAAGAGACATTCATGTTTCTTGAGCAATGCTTCGAGCGAGGATGGATAACACGCCTCGTGCTATCCATCTACCGTTCTTGCGACTCGCTTATTGCAAAATATCTCAGTGCTTATGCCGACCGCATCATCTATGCGCAAAGCGACGATGTAAGCGATTTGAGTAGTCACATGGTGCTCTATAATAAGGATAGAGCATTAACTCTAAGCGGACCGATGTATGACCGTCCGCAGACTGATGTGCGACTGGCAGCATATACACTCGTGTTCCATCCCTCACATCTGCTGAACTCTTCAGCCGATTGGGGCAATTCGCTCCGCAATATCCTCTTCCCCGATGTACTGCGTCAGCGTAAGAAGATTTTTGCCGGAGGAGTAAAACTGATAAAGGATAAGGAAATAGACAGGTTCATACACTTGGAATTTCCGCCCCTACGGGAATGACGAATTTTGAGTTTTGAATTTTGAATTGGTCGGCAAAGCCGATTAGGAATTATTCAATGTTGAATTGATCAGCATATCAAAATTCAAAACTCAATAACTCAAAATCGCCAACGGCGACAATTCAAAATTCAAAACTCAAAAATGAAGAAACCCACCCAGTCATTCACCGAGCTTCGCCACTTCATGGAAAAGTGGCAATGGAACGACCCTCGCACGGGGCAGCGTGTCACTGGCTTCAATCCTCCGCAGACAGCACGCAACGTGTCACGTATGCCGTTCTACATACGTTTCCTTACTAAGACGGGACATGTAGACACCGGCACCTGCGTCTGCCTCACGGTTGACATCTTGCGCCATCAGCGCAAGGTGCAGTTCGTGGAGAGTGGCGAGATAAGGGTTGTCAACGATATACTCGTGCTCGAAGTAGACGGCACGAGATTTATAACGCATTAAAAACAAAATATTATGTGGAATCCTTTTAGAAGCAAAAACAAGAAGTTAAAAGAGCTGCAAGACCTTGCTGCAATGACGGCTATTTTTGAGAAATTGAGTCGTAGAGGAGTTATCTTCTGGCGCAAGAAAGACAATATCCTTATTATAGAGCAATATTTCGCTATGCTGAAGTTAGCAGAAGGGCGCGAAGGCTTTTTGAAGTTTCTCAACCAGGTTGCTACCTGGCAAAACAACATACTCATTCAAGAGGCTTACGCAGCGCGCTGCTTGACCGTTGAGACTGAGGCTGTGCGCAAAGCGCAACGCCAGTTCGCCTCGCTAACTAAAGCTGACATTCAGCGCATTCGTCAGAATGTACGAGAGAATATGCCTGTTATCCCCCCTGAGCAACTTGACTGCATCAAGGAGTTCGACATCTTCGTAGTTCGTGCCAGTGCTCCGTCGGCGCAGGATGCCACAGAAGAGAGCGGTCAGCTCCTTGCCCTCGGCCATTACGACGGAGAGAAGGTAGAAATGGCTATGTACGACGATGTAAAATATATACTATATGATAGACCTGAGTCTTAACCGTCACGACTTCGTATCAGCCGTGGAAGGCTTCGCCCGTGGCTCGCATCTGCGTCAGCACGTGTGGCGCGAAATAGTGTTCCTTAATATTCCGCAGATGACCGACGACGAAATGGATTTCTTCTGGTACATCTTCCGTCGGAATCTCTGGGATTGCTATTTCAGGGAAGTCAATGGACGTATGACCAAGCATTGCGGATACGAAGATTATCTGCATGCTCTGGCAGCTTTGCATCGTGGTAATAGATACAAAGTGACATTCCAACCCGACAATCTCAAGCATCCTATGACAGCTGAGTGTTATAGATTCGGCGGGCATTATCGTCCGCTGCGCATTCCCGGACAGGAGTCGCGTATGGCTTCCTTTGAAAGTATCATTCCTCCTGAATGGATAAAGGATGTAGTTATTCTTTTAATGCCTCATAACAAATATGTACAGGAAGGTAAGGAAGAGTGGTGGACCAACTTGTGCGTTTACGACGATAAAACATTATTTAAATCCGAAACTTTATGCTGATAAGAGAAAATGATTAAGTAATAGAGAAAATTAAGGGAAAACAAGGGAAAATTTCCCCTAATTTTTATTAAAACAATATAGTTATGAAAGAAATAAATGCTTCTCAGTTGGGCACCATTGAATTGTTCAAGACGGCGTGCAATCGTTTGGCGACATTTGTCAACATGCAGCTCTTTGACGGTTGTCGTAATTGGTATTGGATAGGTGATGAAGTAGGTGGAGCGTGCGACTATGAGGAAGTGGACATTCTGAATCCTGACGACATGGTGCGCATCATCGAGAACAATATGTCCTATGACGAATACGCCGAGTGGCGAGACGCAAATCTCGACCACGCGCAGTATATCAATCTAAAGTCGTGGCTTATGGGAGCACGGCATGATATGTTTAATAAAAAAGACGATTATGAAAACGAGACAAGCGAAGAAGATTCTTAAAGCGAGCTTCACGTACTGGCGTTATCTGGTTAAGAATGACCGCGTGAAGGAGTATCGTCCTTTACCTTATTGGTCGCACGGCATTTCCGATAGGCAATATTGGAATATCAAGGCGTATAAGGAACGCTTAAATCCACGTTTTCGAGAAGCTCTGCGGGTAACTCGTAAGTTTGGTAGAATGGTTTATAAAGCTGCGTGGGAAGGCACGATATATTATTAAAAATAAATACTTTTGAATAATTCATCGTATAACTATTATTTGAACACCCTTAGCGAAGGGAACAAGAAGAGGGTGTGTCAAAACTCCCTGATTCTTAAAAAAATCACAAAGCCCTGACTTTCACAAGCCAGGGCTTTGCTATGTCTAAAAGTTGTTGTAACTTTA
>JAIJMN010000171.1:0-5342 GCA_022735715.1 Prevotella sp. | reverse complement strand
TAAATATATATATATTTATTTAATATAGGGGCTGACTGCGCTTTTTTTTTGATTTTGACTAAATGACTAAATGACTAAACCATCGACTGCCGTGTCACTATCTACTTCCCGACAAAATGGTCACGTCATTCGGGACAACTATTGCAAGTGTGCTTGGAATGTATTAACTTTGCATACGTGATACAGAACTGATATTTGCGCCCTCGGGAGGCAGCAAAAACTTTCTCGGGAGGCAGTAAAAACTCTCTCGACAGGCAGCAAAACAGCTTCAATATCACACACTCATAACAACAAACGTTTCACCCAAAACAGATACAGACACACAAGATGATACAGGAATACCAGATACGAGTTTTGCCCGTTGTGGCTTCAAGCGAGCAGAATATACGACAGTTTGTGGCAGAGGACAAGGGCATTGATGTCCGCACGATTAATGCCGTGCGTGTGCTGAAGCGTAGCATTGACGCACGCCAGCGCACCATTTTCATCAATCTCACTGTAAGAGTCTACATCAACGAATTGCCGCAGGACGACGAGTACGTCAGCACCGAATATGGCGACGTTAGTTGCAAGCCGGCTGTGGTAGTGGTTGGCGAGGGTCCTGGCGGTCTGTTTGCCTCGCTGCGACTCATCGAACTCGGTCTGCGCCCGATAGTGCTGGAACGTGGCAAGAATGTGCGCGACCGCAAGGTAGACCTGGCAAATATAAAGAAGACCCAGAAGGTAGACCCCGAGAGCAACTATTGCTTCGGCGAGGGTGGGGCAGGTGCCTATTCCGATGGCAAACTCTACACCCGCTCAAAGAAGCGTGGCAACATCGAGAAGATTCTTAATGTTTTCTGCCAGCATGGTGCGTCGACCTCAATCCTTGCCGACGCTCATCCACACATTGGTACCGACAAGCTGCCTAAGGTGATTGAGAATATGCGCGAGACGATAATACGATGCGGAGGCGAGGTTCACTTCAAGACCAAGATGACGCGCCTGATTATCGATGGCGACATGGTGGTAGGCGTGGAGGCTGTGAATCTGATTACGGGTGCTGAGCAGACCTATCGCGGACCGGTAATACTCGCTACAGGCCATTCGGCACGCGACGTTTATCGCTATCTGGCAGAGGCAAAGATTGAGATAGAGGCAAAGGGCATTGCCGTCGGCGTGCGTCTGGAGCATCCCTCGCATCTCATCGACCAGATACAGTATCACTCCAAGCAGGGCAGGGGCAAGTATCTGCCTGCGGCTGAATACAGCTTTGTTACGCAGGTGGCCGACCGTGGTGTCTATTCGTTCTGCATGTGTCCCGGAGGTTTTGTCATTCCGGCAGCTACCGACAAGGAGCAGCTTGTTGTGAATGGAATGAGTCCGAGCAATCGTGGCACTCAATGGAGCAATTCGGGAATGGTGGTAGAGACGCGCCCGGAGGATGTGGAAGGCGACGAGAACGATCCGTTGCGTGTGATGCACTTTCAGGAGCAGCTTGAGCGTGCGTGCTGGCAGCAGGGCAATATGAAGCAGACGGCTCCAGCGCAGCGTATGGCCGACTTCGTCAACGGCCGCCTGTCGTACGACCTTCCCAAGAGCAGCTATGCGCCCGGTCTGATTTCGTCGCCGTTGCACTTCTGGTTGCCTCGTCAGGTGGGCAAGCGATTGCAGGAGGGATTCAAGAAGTTTGGCAAGATGAGCCACGGATTTCTTACCAACGAGGCAGTAATGATAGCCACCGAGACACGTACATCGTCGCCAGTACGTATCGTGCGCGACCGTGAGACATTGCAGCATGTGCGTATAAAAGGTCTTTTCCCGTGTGGCGAGGGAGCAGGATATGCAGGCGGCATCGTATCGGCAGGAGTCGATGGCGAACGATGTGCCGAGATGTGTGCCGCCTACATGGAGGTATAATAAATAAAAATAGGGGCGAGTAGAGGTTGTTTACTCGCCTATTTTTATGACATATTCGCTCATGAATGAGGCTCCCGGCTGCAGGTGGTTCATGAGATATTTGTCGCGGAACTGTCCCTTATACTCGTAGTGGTCGTGAACGCCATACCACGGTTCGAGGCAGATGAAGGGAGCGTTCTTGCCGTAGGGTGTCCAAATGCCTACGCAGGGAGTGTTGAACTTTACGGTGACAACAGGACGTGCATCCTGTGGGTCGAGGATCTCGATTGAGTGCAGCTGACAATGGTCTATCACGATGGCGTCGTCCTTGAATGTCTCCTCGTTGAAGGGCAGCAGTCCGCCTTCGAGTGTGGGCAGCGGATAGCGGTCGTCGGTGATGCAGCCGTCGTGATTGCCGTAGATGCGGTCAATCTCGTCAGTATTGTCAAATCGCAGCACGCCCTTGATGGGCTCGCCCTCGCTGATGCCCGGCAGGTTGAAGGCAGGATGAGCGCCTATCTGGAAGTGCATCTCGCGAGTATCGGTGTTGTGTACGTGCCATATTACGTGCACCTCATTGTTCACCAGCTTGTAGGTTACTGAGAGCATGAAGCGGTAGGGATACTGGCGCAGGGTGTGCTCGGTCTCGTGCAGCACGTAGGTGACGCTGTGGTCGGTTTGGCGCAGCACCTTGAAGTTCATGTCGCGTGCAAATCCGTGACGGCCCAGCTGATAGGTCTCGCCCTCGGTGCGGTAGGTGCCTTTCCACAATCCGCATACTATAGGGAAGAGGATTGGCGAGCGTCTGCCCCAATACTTGTCGTCGCCCTGCCAAAGATATTCCTTGTCGTCGGCATCCTTTATACTCTGAAGTTCGGCACCAAGGTCGGACACTTCAACTGTCAAATATTCGTTTTGTAGCTTTTCCATTTTTGTTTGTATGGTTTTTAGTCTTCAAACTTCGTTATTTGGTTCTTTCTTCAAACATCTTCATGAGCCATTGTTTCTGTTCGGCAATGGTCAGGTTGCTGTTGTCGAGCACCAGGGCGTCATCGGCCTGACGGAGCGGTGATGTGGCGCGGTGGGTGTCGATATAGTCGCGCTCCTCAACGTTCTTGAGTATGTCATCGAAGTCGGCAGGCATTCCCTTGGCCTGTAGCTCCTTGTATCGGCGCATGGCACGTATCTGGGCTGTAGCAGTCACGAAAATCTTCAGTTCGGCATTTGGAAACACAACAGTTCCTATGTCGCGTCCGTCCATCACTATACCTTTCTCACGTCCCATTGCCTGCTGCTGCTCCACCAGTTTGGCACGAACGAACGGCAGGGCTGCTACAGGGCTTACGTGCTGCGACACTTCAAGCGAGCGTATCTCGCGCTCCACCACCTCGCCGTTAAGGCAAACTTCGGGTCGGCCGGTCTCAGCATTTAGCTTGAACGCAATCTGCACCTGTGGCATAAGCTGCTCCAGGCGTTCGGCTTCGACGTTGCCCTCGCTGTCGAAGAGGTTGTTGCGCATTGCAAACAGCGTCACGGCACGATACATTGCGCCCGTGTCGACGTAGATGTAGCCCACCTCGTGGGCCAGGTCTTTTGCCATAGTGCTCTTTCCGCACGACGAGTATCCGTCAATGGCTATCACAATTTTCTTCATTCCAGTATATAGTTTCTAATTTTTCCCTTTTTACTCTTTTGCATTTTTACTCTTTTACTTTTCAAAGGTTGAACGCCGCATTCACCACTACTGACGAGCTTGACACGTGGTATTTGCCATAAGCCAAGTTAATCTTGATGCGGCTGAGATTGAGTCCGGCACCGAACGACAGTCCGGCTCCGTGCGAGCTTTTGCCGTCGGCCGTCTCGATCTTCATGTCGTGAGCCCTACGAAAGTTGTAGCCGCCACCAATCCATATTGATTCTGAGATTACGGCATCTACTCCGAGCACAAGGTGGTTGATAAAGCTGTAGTTCCAATGGTTGAGGTCGACAAGTGTTGCCGAGAGTCGGAAAGGCATGTTTTCAAACTTCTTGCTTGCGCCAACCTGCAAGTCGACAGGCATGCTTTCAAAGTTGTCGTCGTAAGCCTTGAGCTGTCCGCCGAGGTTGCGTGCCACGGCCGAAACCGACCATTCTGTATCGGGGTCGTAGTAGTTCAGACCGAGGTCAACCCCCATAGCAAGCGAGTTGTAGCTGCCAATGTACGATGTGATGAATCGGGCTGCAATACCGCCTGCTATGCGGCTGCCGAGCATGTACGAGAAGTGACCGCTCACGGCAATATCCTTGGCGGAAAAATCGCCCGTCTGCTGGTTGTCGGCGTCAGTCTGCCGCATTGTGCCGTAATTGATAAACTGTCCACTTACGGCCCACGAGATCTTTTCGCCCACGTTGCGGTTGAACGATGCGCTTGCTGCCATCGAGCCCGACATGTAGGTCATGAAGTTGAATCCGATGGTCTTGTCGCTTACCGACGACAGCAGGGCAGGATTGTGGAACGTAAGCGAAGCGTCGTCCTCGATAAGCGTAGTGTTGTCGCCACCCAGCGCCGCAGCGTGTGCGCTTACCGGAAGGCGCAGAAAATTATACAGTGTCTGGCTTTCCTGGGCGCACATTGTGGCGATGCTGGCGAATGTAAGTATATAAAATGCGGTTAAAAATCTTTTCATCGTTTATATAATATGGTGCAAAGTTAATAAATAAACGATAAACGCCACATTTTATTGTCTCGTTTTATTATCTCATTTTATGATTTCCTTGGCACGCTCAAGTGCCAGGTTGATGTGGCTGCAGATGTTGTCCTCGCCGATAAGGTCGTAGAACTTGGCCTTTTCGAGCTGGCTGTGCACCTTCGGACTTACTCCCGACAGCACAATCTGAATGCCCTCGTTCTTGCTCATGAGGCAGAGGTTGGTGAGGTTGTGGATACCTGTTGAGTCTACAAACGGCACCTTGCGCATACGTATTATGCGCACCTTTGGGCGGTCGCCGAAGGTGGCCATAATCTCCTCAAACTTGTTGCCGGCACCGAAGAAGTAGGGGCCGTTGATTTCGTAAACCTCTACGCCCTGCGGAATGGTGAGATGCTCGAGGTTGCCCTTTACGATGTCCGACTCCTCGTTGATTTCGTCCATGATAACCTTCACATCGGTAGTCTCCGACATACGCTTCATGAAGAGCAGACAGGCGATGATGAGTCCCACCTCAATGGCTACGGTAAGGTCGAAGATGATGGTGAGGAAGAATGTGATGAGCAGCACGGTGACGTCGCTCTTGGGGTTCTTCATCAGCGCTGCAAACGAGCGCCATCCGCACATTCCGTACGACACGATTACGAGCACACCGGCAAGGCAAGCCATAGGGATGTACTTGGCAAGCGGCATGAGGAAGAGGAAGATGAGCAGCAACACTACGGCGTGGATGATACCGGCTATAGGAGTGCGTCCGCCGTTGTTGATGTTGGTCAT
>JAIJMN010000170.1:0-5366 GCA_022735715.1 Prevotella sp. | reverse complement strand
TTTTCCTTTTACCTTATTATTATATTAGAATCTGAAGTGAGCGAATGCGCGGTTAGCCTCGGCCATACGGTGCATATCCTCCTTACGCTTGTAAGCACCACCTTGGTTGTTGTAGGCATCCATAATCTCAGCAGCGAGTTTGTCAGCCATGCTCTTACCACCACGCTTACGGGCGAAAGCAATAAGGTTCTTCATTGATATGCTCTCCTTGCGCTCCGCACGAATCTCTGTCGGAACCTGGAAAGTAGCACCACCGATACGGCGGCTCTTTACCTCAACCTGCGGAGTAATGTTGTCGAGGGCCTGCTTCCAAATCTCGAGAGCCGACTTCTCTTCCTTAGCCATCTTCTCCTGAACTGAGTCAAGTGCGTTATAGAAGATTTCGTATGAGGTATTCTTCTTACCGTCATACATCAAGTGGTTTACAAACTTAGAGACCTTCTGGTCGTTGAATTTCGGATCCGGAAGGATCACGCGCTTCTTTGGTTTTGCTTTTCTCATTTTGTTTTGAAAAAATTTGTCTGCATGGGGTTGTTTCTTACTGTTCTTCAATGCTCTCTCTTGGGCATTTACTCAACCTGTCTATTAACAATTCTCCAGCAAAACGATTTAAAAAAAAATACGTCCGACAATTAAATTATCTTCTGATTACTTCTTGGCTGCCTTAGGACGCTTAGCTCCGTACTTTGAACGACGCTGTGTGCGGTTTGCAACACCAGCTGTATCAAGTGTACCGCGAACGATGTGGTAACGTACACCAGGAAGGTCCTTTACACGACCACCGCGAACCAGCACGATTGAGTGCTCCTGAAGGTTGTGACCTTCTCCCGGGATGTAAGAGTTAACTTCCTTAGAGTTTGTCAAACGCACACGGGCAACCTTACGCATTGCCGAGTTAGGCTTCTTAGGTGTTGTAGTGTAAACACGAACACAAACACCACGACGCTGAGGACATGAATCCAGAGCCGGTGACTTGCTCTTGTCTACGAGCACCTTTCTGCCTTTTCTTACCAACTGTGAAATTGTAGGCATAATTCTAATTTTTAATTTATATATTTTTATTTCAATTGTCAATCTTATAAAACCGCTAATACCAAGCCGTTTTCGGGGTGCAAAGGTACGAACTTTTCTTGAAAATACCTAATATATAAAATTACAATCTTACTGCACGTATCCAAATTTACAATTTTACAGGTTATATTAACAGTTATTTATGTTTGCAAAGCTTTATCCCATGCTTTTCAGTCGATATATATTATGTAATGTCGATATATATTATGTAATAATGTGGTGAATGTCAATCATAATTGACCATACCGATGTTTCTCAATTCGACAATCACATCCATCTTGAGCATGAGCGCAAAGAACTCAACGAAATCGAATCGGACATCTGCCTGCACTTTCACAAGTGTCGACCTATAGTCTTCCACCCACGCCAGGCGTTCGGCATCAAGCTGCTTGAAGTCCGCCAGAACGGGCTTTATATCACGTATTAAGTCTAGTACAGAAATGTAGTCGTCATCCAATTCTTTCCCCCATTGCCATGACATCGACTTACATTTGTTCTTATCATAATCTATCATACCTCGGAATATATAGCCGAACGAGTGGTCTAGCGTATTAGAAAGAGCGATTTGAATATAAGATTATCGTAATCACGGTTCACGGCATCGTCGTTGATGGTTGGCCGTGAGAGGTGATTGCATGCCACATTGATTTCGATGTTGTAGTTTCTGAGCAGCAGTCGCATCTCCGATACAATTGCAGCCATCTGCGGATTGATGTCAAGCACATAATCTTCGGGCGCAGCTTGTAGCTTAAGAATATGGCTTTCAGAAGGATACGCCTTGCGCATTCCGTCCTTTGCGTTGTTATCGACAAAGAACTTCATCGCCGTAGTCAGCACTACTTCCAGATTGCAGTATTCGTGTCTGGTAAGATCACGAAACTTATTTATCTGGTCTTTGATAGGAACGTTACGCGTATTACTTTCTGTCTGGCTATGCGACACATACGAGCGGAACGTATAAAGCATCGAGAACAACGCCAGAGCAACGCCCACTATACCGTAAAAGTTGAGGTTGCTCCAGAAGAAAACGCACAAAAAGAGTACGAGTAAGACGCATTGCCAAAATAGATTGCTGGTTTTCATAGATTGTAGAAGTTTTGGTTATAATATTTTTGCGAACTTACACAAAATCAGTGAAAATCAGGTTATGAACACAAATAAGATGAAACAAAAAAGGCAGACAAGTCCTTACGACCTGTCTGCCATATTTCATTTAGTACAACTACTTACACATATATATTATGATTCAGCAGGCTGTTCGAACGGAGTAGCAGTACGTGGCTGCTGCTGTTCGGGCAGGTTGATCTTGCCGAACTGCTGCTCATACTTCAGGATGTTATCGTTGAGGGCCATCAGAAGGCGCTTTGCGTGCTCGGGAGCCATCACTACGCGGCTGCGAACCTGTGGCTGCTGCATACCGGGAAGCATACATGTGAAGTCGAGGATGAAGTCTGACGAAGAGTGAGTGATGAGCGCGAGGTTAGCATATACACCTACTCCGATTTCCGGCTTCAGCTCAATCTGAAGACCCTGGGGCTGCTGATTCTGGTTGTTTTCTTCCATTTTCTTATTTGTTTAGGTTAAAAAATACGTTGTTTAACTCAAAACAATACGCCCCGCGCAGCCATAACCTTGTGTGGTCAGACTTCGTGGGGCGTATGTTTGTAATGCAAAGATAGCATTTTGTATGCTAACCTGCAAATTTTTATACGATTTATTTCAGTTTCAATTTCACAAAAACGGGATAGTGGTCTGACGGCAATCGGCGCTGTGCCGGGCGGAAGTCTATCTCCTGCGGAGCGTCGCTTGCCTTGTGCGACTTGTCTACCTCTGGTGCTGTCCAATAGCAGTCGGTGAGAATTGCGTAGTTGTCTACAAGGAAATTGGGCGACACAAACACGTGGTCTATACGACTGTCGGTATAGGTATCATTGTTGTAAGCATTGAAAGTGCCGTTCTCGGCAAAGCGCAGACGTGCTGAAGTGTAGCTGTCGCGAAGCAGTCCCGAATTGGTAAAGATAGCATATATCTCGTTGTTCTGGTCTACATTGAAGTCGCCGGTAAGCACTACGGGGGCACATTCAGCAATCTCGCGTATCTTGCGCACTACAAGTTTAGCGCTCTCACGACGTGCCACAATGCCCACATGGTCCATGTGGAGGTTGAAATAGAAGAACTTCATATGCGAACGCTTGTCCTCGAATTTTCCCCAAGTACATATTCTGATACATGCCGCATCCCATCCGAGATTGGGTCGTGTCATGTCCTCAGCCAGCCAGAACTGTCCGTTGTCAAGCAGTCGGATATTGTCTTTCTTGTAGAATATGGCGGCATACTCGCCCTCACGCTTGCCGTCATCACGACCTACACCTATATAGTCGTAGCCGTCAAGCGTAGCGAGCATGTCCTTCAACTGCGGATACAGAACCTCTTGTGCGCCGAAGACGTCGGGCTGTTCGAAGTTGATGATGCCACAGACGCGTGGACAACGCTGTTTCCAACTGTTTCCGTTCTTGGCATCCGAATTGTTCTGGTAGCGTATGTTGTACGAACCGACAAAAAGGTTTTGGGCATTCAGACCCGTTGCTGCCATTACAAGTAGCAGCGAGATGATGATTTGTTTCATTTTTTGTTTTTAGGTTTATTTTAATTATGATTGAAGTCTTGTTCAACTGCGCTTGCGCTGCGCATCCCATATCTCCCAACTGTTGATTATGTTCTGCCAAAGGATATAGCATCCGGGACCAACTGACGACAGCGGTGTGAGATAGGCGCAGGCTATCCATATTGCAAATGCGGTGTTCTTCTGCCCCAAAGCCTGACCGGCGTTGACAGTCTGACCGAAGCGCGAGCCTATCACTCTGCCGCAGGCAAACTGAAACAGACACAGCAGTAACGAACACACTGCTATAACCAGCAGGAATGTTATGGTCGCGTTTGCATGAAGGATGTTCTTCATGGTCGTACCCGACACTATGAGGAGCGAGCATCCCCAGAGATAGTACGACAAATCCTTCACCGACGTGATGCGCTGGCAAAGCCGCTGGGCATGATGCTTCACCAAGTAAGCCAATATCATAGGCACTACGAGCACGGTGAACACCTTATATAATATGAGCGTGAACGCCTCGAAGAAATGTATGTCGGCAGCCTGGTCTATCATCGGGAAGCAGACGGGTATGAGCAGTGCGGTGATAAGGTTGGAGATGAAGGTGTAGGTGGTCATCTCCTCAAGGTTGCCACCAAGCTTCTGGGTAACAACGGCAGCTGCCGAAGCACACGGGCAGATGATGCAAGTGAGCACGGCTTCGGCAAGCGTCAGACTGTTGCCCGTAAGACGGAACGCCATTATCACCGCCACTACTGCCGCAACTGTCAACACCTGAAACACGCCAACACACAAATGCCATGCTACTGGTCGCAACTTACGGAAGTCGACCTTGCAGAACGTCACGAACAGCACCAGAAACATGAATGTCGGCAACATAGTATCGAACACCGGTTCGGCTGCCCGTGCGAATCCGTCGAGTGCAGGCACGAGTGCAAAAATTAGATAAACGATTATGCCGGTACCAATAGCCACCGGCAAAGTCCAGTCTTTTATAAATCGGATTATCTGCATGTCGTCATTACTTTGCGTTAAGCAAAGGCAAAGTTACAAAATAAAAACATAAAACCCCTCCCCTTTTCACCACTAAGTGGCTATTGGGGAGGGGTCATATCATTTAACTTTTTCTACTTTAAGCCTCAAGCTTCTTCTCCAGACGCTCGCGGATTGCAGCGATGAATCCTGCAGAAGTCTTAGTCTGTGGAGTAACGCCTTCCATAAGTCCGGCGAGGTCCTTAGTCACGATGCCCTCGTTGAGTGTATCAAAGCAAGCAGCCTCAAGCTGGTTGCCGAAGTTGACGAGTTCGGGCAGATTGTCCATCTCACCGCGTTTGCGCAATGCACCACTCCATGCGAAGATGGTAGCCATCGGGTTGGTAGATGTCTCCTCACCCTTCAGGTACTTGTAGTAGTGACGTGTCACGGTGCCGTGAGCTGCCTCATATTCATACTTGCCGTCAGGCGAAACGAGCACAGAGGTCATCATTGCCAACGAACCGAATGCTGTAGAAACCATATCCGACATAACGTCGCCGTCATAGTTCTTGCAAGCCCAGATGAAACCGCCCTTCGAACGGATAACGCGAGCTACAGCGTCGTCGATGAGAGTGTAGAAGAACTCCAATCCGCGCTTCTCAAACACTTCCTTATACTCCTCGAATACCTCGTAGAAGATAATCTTGAACTG
>JAIJMN010000169.1:0-5370 GCA_022735715.1 Prevotella sp. | reverse complement strand
GGACGAGTTGCAGTTGACCGAGAACAACTATATCGTTTTCACCCTAAACCGTAAGGCTCTTATTGCCCAAACCGATGAGTTGCGCTCGCTATTGCTAAGCATGATGTCGCATGCTGGCGACATTCCTGTTGTGGCTCCGTTGCGTAAGTTGGCTGCCGAAGCTGTGCAGAAGATAATCAACGAAAATCCTTTGCTTTTTAACGGACTACACATAGTCAATCCGCTCGGCTACCTTGAGTTCGGCTATCTCACAGCCAATGCTCTCGGCATTGTTACCGATTCGGGCAACGTGGCTGAAGAGGCAACGTTCAATACCGTGCCTTGCATCACGCTTAACAGCTATACCGAGCATATCGAGACAGTTAAGACAGGCTCTAATGTGCTTGTAGGCGAGGATCCAGTACTGCTTGGCGAGGAAATGACTCGTATGGTAAATGGCGAATGGAAGCATTGTGGCATTCCAGAACGCTGGGACGGACGTTCGGCTGAGCGAATCGTGCAGACGTTGGTGGAGTAAAAGACACAAGCCATACCCCCAGCCCCTCCCCCGTAGGGAGGGAAATGGTATGATTTGAGTATGCTTTTTAAAATATTTGCTTATGAACAACAACAGATCCATTTTATGCTCCGCGCTGATAGCATTGAGCATTGTAGTCCTTGGTTTCTGTATCAAGGGCGGTATTGACAATTTTGCCAATAAGGACCGCAAGGTCGCAGTGAAAGGACTGGCTGAAAAGGAGGTTGACGCCGACAAGGTGACGTGGCCTATTGTGTCGAAGGAAATAGGCAATGAGTTGCCTGAGCTTTATACGCGTCTTGGCAACACTCAGTCGAAAATCAAGCATTTCCTTATTGCCAACGGCATCAAGGCTGAGGAGATAAGCATTAATGCTCCTAAGGTTATTGACCAGACTGCCGACCAGTATAGCGACAATCGTCGTACCTATCGTTACAACATAACATCGGTCATTACCGTAACATCGCGTAACGTGAAGCTTGTGCGTTCAATCATTGCACGCCAGGGCGAGTTGCTTAAGGAGGGTATAGCCATTGTTGATGGCGGTTGGGACAATCCCGTCAAGTACGAGTATGTATCATTCCGCGACATGAAGCCTAAGATGATGGAGGAGGCAATAGCCAATGCCGAGAAGACTGCCGAGCAGTTTGCCAAGAACTCTAAGAGCAATCTCAACAAGATTGTATCGGCCGACCAGGGACAGTTCTCTATTGAGGACCGCGACCAGAACACTCCATATATAAAGAAAGTAAGAGTGGTAACTACAATAGTCTATTCGTTGAAGAATTAATATGCAACCACGACATAGAGACAATTACGAATTTCTCACGCAGGCACCCGTATCACGTGTCATCCTCACGATGGCAGTGCCTACAATTGTCTCTATGCTTGTGACGTGCCTTTATGTTATTGTCGATACCTACTTCGTCGGTCAGCTCAACACACAATCGACGGCTGCAGTAGGTATCGTCTTTCCCTTGATGTCGCTTATTCAAGCCATAGGCTCTTTCTTCGGACATGGCAGCGGTGTCTATATGTCGCGCGAACTTGGTGCGCGTCGCACCGACAGAGCCTCGTCTATGGCCACTACCGGATTGGTTTGTGCTTTGCTGACAGGCTTTTTTATTGCCATCCTTGCATTATTCTTCTTGCGCCCACTCTCACTATTGCTTGGTAGCACAGCCACCAGTCTTCCTTATACCGAGCAATATATGGCTATCATATTGCTTGGCACTCCTTTTCAGATAGCCTCATTCACTCTTAACAGCCAATTGCGCATGCAGGGCAATGCCCGTTATGCAATGTGGGGCATCATCAGCGGAGCTTTGCTCAATGTGATTCTCGACCCCATTTTGATATTCGCTTGTGGTCTTGGACTGCGTGGAGCTGCGCTTGCTACCGTCATCGGGCAGTTGGTTAGTGTTGCCGTGCTGCTTGCAATGTGTCATTTTCGTGCTACTGCTGGGGTGCGTCTTCGTCCACGCTTCTTCTCTCTGCATTGGCATTATGTGTGTGAGATAGTATATGGTGGTTCGCCTTCGTTGTCGCGACAGGGATTGGCAAGCATCTCTGTTATTCTTCTTAATGTTGCAGCTGCTGGTTATGGCGATGCTGCCGTGGCTGCTATGTCAATAGTCAGTCGTGTCACAATGTTTGTAATGGCAGTTATCGTTGGTCTTGGACAAGGTTTTCAGCCCTTTTGTGGCTATTGTTATGGAGCCGCCCTGTACAACCGTTTGCTCCATGGTTTTTGGTTTACCGTGCGTGTGGGCTTCATCTTTCTGTTGTTCTTTTCGGCAGTATTTTTTTGCTTTGCCGAACAGACCATAGCTGTTTTTCGTGACGACGCTATCGTAATAGCTGTTGGCAGTACGGCTCTGCGTTGGCATCTTGCAGTCTATCCGCTCAACGCTTATATTATGGCAGGCAATATGATGCTTCAGACCACGCGTCGTCCCCTACGTGCCAATGTGCTTTCGTCGGCTCGCAGAGGTCTTGTATTTATTCCCTTTATCCTTATTCTGCCCCATCTCTTCGGACTTATGGGCATTGCCATGTGTCAGGCGGTGTGCGATGTTGTCACGTTTATCATTGCTATTCCAATAGTGCGTAGTGCATTTCGTGAGATGACATAAAAATTGAATAACGTTGCAATTATGGTAAAATAAGTTTAAAAATGTAAGCAATATGATGTGAAATACTTGCAAATATCAATTTAAACCGCTATATTTGCAATATCTTAAAAACTAAAAAGGGTGAAGTCTCACATCTCCAGTATTAATCTAAAACGGCCGACAATGAGACATAGGTCAGAAAGGGAGGATGGCATTATGAGAACAACAAAGAGAGTGTATGATTTTGAATCATTTGAGCTCGACAATATCTACAACGAAGAAGACGATCGTCAGTTTCGTGTGGATCGTATAGATTCATCCATTTGGTATAATTAATCATGTCGCTATGATTGATTGACTATGTACAAATCATCTTTAGAACATTTCCCAAAGAGAACGAGTAACCCACACCCCGCAAGCACTCGCCCTCTTTGGGGATTTTTTTTGTTCCTAATTCTTAACGCATCTCCTGAACACTCCGTACGACCTCATCCGGCGGTCGAACTCGTTTTCTGTCACCACTACCGTATATTTATTCTGCGGATAGCGTTGTATGATGCCGTTGATTTTCATTGCCAGTGTTTCAGCCATATTTCCGTCGATGCAGGCAAACAGATGGGCAATGTTGAATACAACGAGTCGCGACGGCAGACAGCATTCTTCTGTTTCATTGTCAGACTTCAGAATGTCAGCAGCCTCGTCTATGCTACTCGTAAACTGATGTTCAACGTTCGACCATTGCTTCTCGCTTGGCTGTTGATTGCAGATTTGACGCTCGTCGAACAGCCGTTCGCCCATACGTAGCATTTCTTCCGACGTGTCCACTCCGACATATTCTATCTTGTTCATTTCTGCCGCAAAGCGTTGGGCGAAGGCAATGCCGTAAGTAGCCGGACCGCAACCTATGTCTATCATTACTACTTGCTTGTTACATTTTTCAGCCATCTTCATAATGCTCTGATGCATCTTGTGCCACACGGTTTCGGCTTCCTTCAGGTATTGTGGCATGTAGTATTGGCAATACATACGTACTTGGTCCTTGGCTGAAACGGTCACAGCTTTGTCTGTCTGTCGATTGTATGCAGTCTGAGGAGTGTCAAACTCCAGTCTGCCGTAGTTGATGATTGTCTTCTCGAAATCCTCGCCCAGTTGCAGCAGTCCGTTGCTTGCCGTTGTTTCCTTAAGCTCTTCTACCTTGAATTCGCCTTTGCAATACTCGGTAGGCGGAATGTCGAAGAAACAATCCTTCTCCTTCAGATACATCAATAGTTTGTAGAACGTGAAGTTCTCCATCAGAATGTCGGCATTGCCCACCATGAGCAGTTGCAGTCGGGCACGTGTCATGGCAACATTCAGCTTGCGATCAATCACCATTCCGTCCTCCACGAACACGTTGTTAGTAAGGAAGTTGAGCTGATTGTATTGTTGCACAGTGAATCCGTAGATTATGTAGTCGCGCTGACTGCCCTGGTATCTTTCTACTGTGTCGATAGTTATGTTGTGCAGTACGTCAATGCCGTGCTGGTCGATGGCGCTGCGCACAGTAGCAATCTGGTTGCGGTAGGGCACAATGACACCTACAGTCTGATTCTCGTCAAACCACTCCTGTGTCTGCCTGTAAATTTCAACCACTGTGGCTGCAATCATCTCTGCTTCCACCTGATTAGTCTTTACCGATGCAGAAGTCCTTGGCTTTGGTGCTGATACGAACGCCACACGTCGCATGCTCAACAGTTGGGCTATTCCGTTGGTAGAGCACGACGGACAGTACGGCAACGTCTGATGTTGCAACGGCACCACTTCAAGGCGGTTGCCATAGAAGGCATAGTTGGCAAACTCGGCTATAGTCTGGTGCATGCGTCCCTGGCGGGTGAGCATGTAGACATAGCGTGGGTCGTAACCGTCTGCGGTCTTGAATTGCGCCAGCAAGCGTTCGAAGAGCGACCGGCGACAGTCTGTGAGGTTGATGTCGTGTAGCAAGGGTTCGTCAACCTTTGACTCCTCTTGCGTCTGTTGCACAACGGCAGGCAACTGTTTGTGGTCGCCTATCAGTACGAAGCGTTCAATGGCGTTTCTTCCTCCCGACTTGGCACTGAGCAAACCAATCAGGTGTGGTTCCAGAATCTGCGACGACTCGTCGATTATTGCCAGGTCGAAATGCTTTATCTTAAAAAGGTGGATATTGGCGTTCAATGCTGCCGTGGTAGCACAGAACACTCGCATTCGGTCTACCACTTCCTTTACCTCTTTGCCCGTACGGCATAGCTTCACTCTGTTGCTGAGCAAATGGTCGTGAAAAGCCTCGTCGCAGTTCAGTTCCGAACCTATGCGTATGAAGTCGATGTTGCTCTCCACCAGTTTCGAGCACATTTCGTCCACCGCACGGTTGGTGTACGACAGCAACACTATGTTCGAATGCTCGTCTGTGAGTTCTTCCTTCAGTATGTTGAGTAGTCCGAACGAAGTCTTTCCAGTTCCCGGAGGACCGATAACCAGGAATATGTCGCGCGACTGCTTGGCACGTTCCACAAGGGTGTTGAACCTTCCGTATTCGCCGTGCATGTGTACGTGCTGGTCTACGGTAGGCGTGCGTTGGCTCAGTATCAAGTCGCGGCGCTCCTTATTTGCCGACAGAAAACTGTGCAGACCGCTGTACAGAGCGCGTGCTGATGATTCAAACATGTCGTGCTCTATAGCCCAACGAGTGCCTTCGGGCGCATCAAACACCTGCTTGTCGGT
>JAIJMN010000168.1:0-5402 GCA_022735715.1 Prevotella sp. | reverse complement strand
CGTATTCATACACGAAAATAGAATTTTTTATAGTAAGTTTGCAGTTGATTATCATCATTGCACATTATATAATATGGAAGAATATATAGTTTCAGCACGCAAATACCGCCCGATGACGTTCGACTCTGTGGTGGGCCAAAAGGCTCTTACTACAACGCTGAAGAATGCCGTTAAGAGCGGAAAGCTGGCACATGCCTATCTGTTCTGCGGTCCGCGCGGAGTCGGCAAGACAACTTGCGCACGTATTTTTGCCAAGGCAATCAACTGTATGAACCCCACTCAGGACGGTGAGGCATGCGGCGAGTGCGAGAGCTGCAAGGCTTTTGCCGAGCAACGCTCATACAACATCTTCGAACTTGATGCCGCCAGCAACAACTCGGTGGAACATATCAAGTCGCTCATGGAGCAGACCCGCATACCGCCGCAGGTGGGAAAGTACAAGGTTTTCATCATCGACGAGGTGCACATGCTGTCGTCTGCCGCCTTCAACGCATTCCTCAAGACGCTCGAAGAGCCGCCGGCACATGTCATCTTCATCCTCGCCACAACCGAGAAGCACAAGATTCTGCCTACAATCCTGTCGCGTTGCCAGATATACGACTTCGAACGAATGACCGTAGAGAACACTATCTCGCACCTGAAGAATGTGGCGCAGAAGGAAGGCATTACATATGAAGAAGAGGCTTTGGCAATAATTGCCGAGAAAGCCGACGGCGGAATGCGCGACGCTCTGTCGATATTCGACCAGGCTGCGAGCTTCTGCCAGGGCAACATCACATACGCCAAGGTGATTGAAGATCTCAACGAGCTGGATGCCGACAACTATTTCCGCATCGTAGACTTGGCTCTTGAGAACAAAGTGAGCGATATAATGGTGCTGCTCAATAGCATAATTGAGAAGGGATTTGACGGGGGCAACCTCATCAACGGACTGGCTTCGCACGTGCGCAACGTGCTTATGGCTAAGGACGAAAGCACCCTGAAGCTGCTCGACGCAAGCCAGCAGCAAGTGCAGAAGTATGCCGACCAGGCTAAACGCTGCCCAACCAAGTTTCTGTATCAGACGCTGAAGCTGACCAACCAGTGCGACCTCTCGTACAGACAGAGCAGCAACAAGCGACTGCTCGTTGAACTTACGCTCATACAAGTGGCTCAGCTGACTCAGCCTGAGGACGCTTCTGATGGCGCGGGGCGTAGCCCCAAACGTCTGAAATCCCTGTTCAAGCACTTAACAATGACCCGGAACACAGCGGCTCGGCAGGTGGTCGCTCCGGGAAATGACAACAGCATCCCCTCACACCGACATCAGCCGACGGCAACGGCAACTGTTCCGGCAGGCGAAGACGCCGCTCTGGCAGCCGCAATGGGTGCTGCCTCGGCACACATCACGCAATCGGGAGCTGCCACGGCAACCTCTTCGGCTACTGCTTCAAGCACTACGGCAGTGCTGAAACGCCCAGCAATGAAGCTATCAAACCTCGGAATTACATTCCAAAGTCTTCAGCAGAAGCAGCAACAGGAGCAGAAGCAGGAGGCAGAGATAACCAATAAGGAGGAGAACGAGGAGTTCACTCAAGACTTCCTCGAACTGCAATGGCTGTCGATGTGCAACCGAATGCCGCAGAAAATGATCAGTCTCGCCTCACGAATGAAGAACATGAGGCCACGCATAGCAGAATTTCCTGCCATCGAGATAATCGTAGACAACCAGATGTTGCTCGACCAAGTGGAGACAATCAAGGGACGAATACGCGCCACAATGGCAAAGGCTCTGCACAACGGAAGCATAACGCTCACGCTGCGATTGGCAAAAGCCGAGGAGATAAGCAAGAAACTCACAAAGAAGGAGGTGTTCGACGAACTGATGAAGCAGAAGGAAGTGCGCTCATTCGTTGAAGCCATGGGATTGGAACTGACGTAAGCCGGCAACCGTAGCTGACGTAGCAACAAACCATTCGTAACAAAACAAAACATCATATAAATGAAGACACTGAAAAGATTTCTGCCAGATATTCTGGTAGTATTATTGTTTGCAGTCATCGCATTTGCCTATTTCTTCCCGGCAGATACCGAAGGCCGCATACTCTACCGTCACGACTCGTCGGCCGGACGAGGTTCAGGTCAGGAGCTGACCGAGTATTATCAGCGCACTGGCGAGCGCACCCGTTGGACTAACTCGCTCTTTAGCGGAATGCCTACTTATCAGATGGCCCCGTCGTACGACAGCCAGCAGGTTCTGAACGAGGTAGGCAAGTTCTATCATCTTTGGTTGCCCGAGAACGTTTGGTATGTGTTTGCATACCTGCTGGGCTTCTACATTCTATTACGCGCATTCGACTTCCGTCGTGAGCTGGCTGTGCTCGGCTCTATAATATGGGCGTTCAGCAGTTATTTCTTTATCATCATCGCCGCCGGACACATCTGGAAGGTGATAGCATTGGCTTATCTGCCGCCTATGATAGCAGGTATTGTGCTGGCTTATCGTGGCAAATACGTGTGGGGATTTGTAATCACGGCACTGTTCACGGCGCTCGAGATACAGGCCAACCACGTGCAGATGACCTACTACTATCTGTTCATCATAGCCTTCATGGTGCTGGCTTATCTGTGGGATGCCGTGCGAAATCATCGCCTGGCACAGTTTGGCAAGGCTACTGGCGTGTGCTTTGTTGCTGCCGCACTGGGCGTTGTCATCAACCTTTCCAACCTCTACCACACCTGGCAGTACACCCAGGAGTCAATGAGAGGAAAGAGTGAGCTGGTGAAGAAGAACTCAGCCAACCAGACAAGCAGCGGTCTCGACCGCGACTACATCACACAGTGGAGCTATGGCATCGACGAGACATGGACCCTGCTCGTGCCCAACACCAAGGGCGGAGCGTCAATGCCGCTTGCCATGAACGAAAAGGCTATGCAGAAAGCCGACCCGCAGTTCTATCAGATATACCAGCAACTGGGACAGTACTGGGGCAACCAGCCCGGCACAAGCGGTCCGGTATATGTTGGAGCCTTTGTGCTGATGCTGTTCGTACTGGGTCTGTTCATCGTCAAAGGACCGATGAAGTGGGCGCTGTTCCTTGCTACCTGTCTGTCGATACTGCTGTCGTGGGGTCACAACTTCATGTGGTTTACCGACCTTTTCCTCGACTATGTGCCTATGTATGCCAAGTTCCGAACGGTGGCTTCAATACTCGTAATTGCCGAGTTCACCATTCCGTTGCTGGCAATGTTGGCGCTTAAGAAGATATTCGACACTCCCGACTTCTTCACACAGAAGATACGCATATACCTCGGAACGTCGAAACATCCTATCATTGCGCACAACACCACCAATATGTTTTGGTTGTGGGCGAGCTTTATAGCTACGGGTGGCATGGCACTGCTGTTTGCCATCATGCCGTCGATATTCTTCCCCGACTATGTTTCGGCTTCCGAGCTGGAGGCAATGAAGCAGATTCCGTCGGAATATCTGGGTCCGTTGCTCAGCAATCTGCAGGAGATACGCATCTCGATATTCACCGCCGACTGCTGGCGTACACTCTTCATCATTGTGCTCGGCACCGCTGTGCTGTTGCTGCTGCGCATGAAGAAGATTCAGCCCAAGTATGCCGTGGGTGCAATCATCGTGCTCTGCCTCGTGGATATGTGGCAGGTCAACAAGCGTTATCTCAACGACGATATGTTCGTAGAGCGTAGCGTGCGCGAGACTCCGCAACAGGAGACTGCCACCGACCGCCAGATCATGCAGGACAAAGTTCCCGATTATCGTGTGCTCAACCTCGCTTCGAACACGTTCAACGAAAACGAGACTTCCTACTATCACAAGTCTATAGGCGGATACCACGCTGCCAAGCTGCGCCGCTATCAGGAAATGATCGACCAGTATATAGGTAAGGAGATGCGAAACATGCAGGGTGCCATCGTCAACGCACAAGGCGACATGACCCGTGTGGCTGGCGACTCTATCTATCCGGTGCTCAACATGCTCAACACCAAGTACGTAATCCTGCCGCTGCAGGGAGGACAGACGGCTCCGCTGCTCAATCCGTACGCCTTCGGCAATGCATGGTTTGTCGACCGTATAAACTATGTTGACAACGCCAACGCCGAGATTGACGCCGTAGGAAAAATTGACCTGCGCCACGAAGCGGTAGCCGACAGCAAGTTTAAGGATGCGCTCGGTGAGCCGGCAGCACACCAGTCTACTGCCGTAGTGACTCTGAAGAAGTACGAACCCAACGAGCTGACCTACACCGTAGAGTCGCAGAAGGGTGGCATCGTAGTGTTCTCGGAGATATACTATCCCGGATGGACTGCCACAGTTGACGGTGCTGACACTCCAGTAGGCCGCGTCAACTACATCCTTAGAGCCATTAACGTGAAGCCAGGCAAGCATACTGTAGTGCTGACATTCAAGCCTGCATCGGTGAAGAACACCGAAACAGCTGCTTACGTAGCTTATCTGCTGCTCGTACTGGCTATTGCCGCAGGCGTATTCTTCGAAATGAAGAGACGCAAGAATGAAACAAACGAACTGAAGAAATAACAATATGGAGTTTCGTACACCAGTAAACATTACGCTCGCGCCGTTCGCTATCGAACCGCGCGAGCGTATGCTTTTTGTAGGCTCATGCTTTGCCGACAACATCGGACGACGATTTGTGGATGACAAGTTTCGTGCAACGGTCAATCCATATGGCGTTATGTACAATCCGGCAAGCATCATGCACACCGTGAAGCGATGGACCGGGGAGCTTGTAGCTTCACAATCGGAAGCCTCAGATTCCGGTTCTGACGTTAGTCAGGCAATCAATGAAGCTCCTCAGACGGCTGTGTTCACACTCGGCACCAACCATGTCTACATCCTCAACGAGACGGGCGAGATAGTGGACAATTGCCGTAAACGTCCGCAGCGGTTGTTCACCGAGCGCGAGTTGAGCGTAGACGAGTGTGCCGACTATCTGCGTGAGGCGGTCGCGATGCTTCGGCAGATTAATCCCTCGGTTCGTATCATCATCACCGTAAGCCCCATCCGCTACGCCAAATACGGCTTTCACGGCAGTCAGCTGTCGAAGGCTACGCTGCTTTTGGCTGCCGACAAGCTGACAAAAGAGATGGACAACGTGGTGTATTTCCCCGCCTACGAGATTGTCAACGACGAATTGCGCGACTATCGTTTCTATCGTGAAGACATGCTCCACCCTACCGACCAGGCTGTGGAATACATCTGGCAGCGCTTCGGCGATACTTTCTTCTCCAAGCAGACGGTGAAGTTTCTCGAAGAGTGGCGCCCGATAAAGGCAGCACTCGCCCACCGACCGTTCAATCCGGAAGCCGAAGAATACAAGAAGTTCTTGGAAAAGGCGAAGGAAGGGGAAAGGGAGTTGATGGAGAGGTACAAG
>JAIJMN010000167.1:0-5408 GCA_022735715.1 Prevotella sp. | reverse complement strand
ATGTAGGAAGGGCACCGCGGATACGGGTATCGTCAGTTACATTTCCGTTCTCGTCCAATGGTACGTTGAAGTCAACGCGTACGATTGCCTTTTTACCGGCAAAGTTGAAATCTTCGATTTTCATTTCTGTTATGTGTTTATTTAAAAGTTAGAAATAATCTGTCCTTCTGATTGCTTCATATTATATATATGTGCAATACTTGAGCGCAAATTTACTAATTTTTTGAATATAAAGCGAAGAAAAAGGCGACAATTTTATATGTGTCTTATTCTTCGTATTCGGTATTGTCGTCAATGCCTGCATCTCTTAGGGCTTCCTTGCGTTCAACGCATGTGCCGCACTTGCCGCAATGCTTTTCACCTCCCTTGTAGCAGCTCCATGTCTCAGCATAGTCCAATCCCAGTTCCTTGCCGCGTCTGGCAATGTCGCTCTTGGTGATTTTTGTGTAAGGAGCCACAACATGTACATTGTTGTATGTGCCGGCATTGGCAGCCGAGTCGATGGCATTGATGAACTCTGGACGGCAGTCGGGATAGATGGTGTGGTCGCCACCGTGATTGGCTATGAACACCTGGTCGAGACCGTTGCTCTCGGCAATGCCTATGGCAATAGAGAGCATAATACCGTTGCGGAAAGGCACTACGGTCGACTTCATGTTTTCGTCGGCATAATGTCCTTCGGGTATTGCGTCGGCTCCGTCAAGCAGGCTCGACTTGAAATACTGGTGCATGAAGTCGAGATTGATTGTGATGTGCTTTATGCCGAGTCGCTCGCAATGCATCTTTGCGAACGGAATCTCACGGGCGTTGTGGTTGCTACCGTAGTCGAACGAGATGCCGAGAGCTATTTCGTCTTTGTGGTCGTAGAGCAGGGTGATGCTGTCCATTCCTCCGCTTACTATTATTACCGAGTTCTTCATTTTTATATTGTTGTTTTATCGTTTGAATTTATTATCCGAACAGTTCACGCAGGGCTTCCTCCACCTTGCGTACTGCATGTATCTTGATGTGGTATTTGCTTGTGTCGAGTCCTGAGATGTTGTGCTTTGGGAGTATTATGTCGGTAAATCCCAATTTCTCAGCCTCGCTTATGCGTTGTTCGATGCGGTTGATAGGGCGCACCTCGCCACTTAGTCCCACCTCGCCTGCCATGCACCATCCGGGTTCGATGGCTGTGTCGACATTGCTCGACAATACGGCTGCTATTACGCTAAGGTCCATAGCAAGGTCGGTGACACGAAGGCCTCCGGCTATGTTTACGAATACGTCTTTCTGTGTAAGCTTGAATCCGACACGCTTCTCAAGCACAGCGAGAAGCATGTTGAGCCGTCGTCCGTCAAAGCCAGTAGCCGAGCGCTGCGGAGTGCCATAGGCTGCCGAAGAAACGAGAGCCTGGGTCTCTACAAGGAAGGGTTGTACGCCCTCGATTGCTGAACTGATTGCCACGCCCGACAGACCCTCATGATCTTGCGAGAGTAGCAGTTCGGAAGGGTTGCTCACCTGTCGCAGTCCGCTCTGTCGCATCTCGTAGATGCCGAGTTCGGACGTGCTGCCGAATCGATTCTTTATAGAGCGCAGAATACGGTACATGTAATGCTGGTCGCCCTCAAACTGTATTACTGTGTCGACGATATGTTCCAGAATCTTCGGTCCGGCAAGCGTGCCTTCCTTGTTGATATGGCCTATCAGTACTACTGGGGTGCCCGTAGTCTTGGCAAAGCGCAATAGCGATGCAGCACACTCGCGCACCTGGGGGATGCTGCCCGGACTGCTGTCGACGTCTTCCGTAGCAATGGTCTGTATGGAGTCGATTACTACAATCTGCGGCTTGATTTTCTCGGCATATTCGAATATTCTTTGCAGCGAAGTCTCACACAGGATATTGATGTTGTTGGCATCGCTTGCTGCCGACGTGCTGCTGGCCATGAGTCGTTCGGCTCGCATCTTAAGCTGGTGGGCACTCTCCTCACCGCTGACATATAATATGGTCTTGTCGGGAATGTTGAGCACGGTCTGCAATGTGAGCGTACTCTTGCCAATGCCCGGTTCGCCGCCAAGCAGCACGATGCTGCCTGCAACAAGTCCGCCGCCGAGCACTCTGTTCAGTTCGTTGTCGTGCATGTCGATGCGAGGGTCGTCGTGCGAGGGGATGTCGCTCAGCTTTACGGGTCGGCTTTTGCTCGTGGCAGAATGGCTGTGGCTGAACAGGCTGCCCGAAGCGTTGTCTTGCGACGACATTCCTATGTGCATTTCCTTGAATGTGTTCCATTGTCCGCAGCTTGGACATTTGCCAATCCATTTTGTCGACTCCTGTCCGCAGTTGCTGCAGACGTATACTGTTTTTGTTTTTGCCATGTGCTGATGTCTGTTTTTTTGACTTTTTGTCGCAATACTACAAAAGTACTAATATTTTTCGTCGTTACAAAATTTATTATTACTTTTGCTTTATGAATATGAAAAGCTTTTTTATTTGCATTATATTTGCGGCCCTGGCCATATCGTGTGGAAAATCTTACGACGAGCAGCGACGCTTGTCGCGAGCCGAACGTGCAAGGCTGCACAGGGAGGATTCGCTCGCTCTGAAAATAGCCGTCGTGCCTACACTCGACTGCCTGCCCTTGTTTGTGGCTAAGGAGCGTGCGCTGTACGATACGGCACGGCTTGACTTGCGCTTGCGCTACTTTACGGCACAGATGGATTGCGACACGGCTGTTGCCGGACGTAGCGTTGAGGGACTGGTTAGCGACCTCGTGCGTACCGAACGCTTGAAGCGCGAAGGAACACCTTTGCAGTATGTGTCGGCTACAAATGCCAATTGGTATTTGTTCACCAACCGCAAGGCGCGAATAAAGAAGCTCGACCAGCTTGGCGACAAGATGGTGGCTATGACAAGATATTCGGCTACCGACTATCTTACAGACGTTGCGCTCGAAGGTGTGAAGACCTCGTCGGTCGTGTTCAGAATTCAGGTGAACGACGTGTTTGTGCGTCAGGCTATGCTGCTCAACAACGAGATGGATGCCATGTGGCTTGCCGAGCCTCAGGCTACGGTGGCACGTCTTAACGGTCATTCTTCTATTTACGACGGACAGAAGAAGGGCGTGAAGCTTGGAGTGATAGCTTTCCGCGACGACGCCATGAAGGACAAGCGTCGCAAGACGCAGATAGGTCTTTTTGAGAAGGCGTATAATGCTGCCTGCGATTCGTTGAACAAATACGGAATTCCGCATTATTACGAATTGCTGCATAAGTATTATAAGCTCGACGAGCGTTATGTGAAGGCTTTGCCCAAGACTCGATTTGAACACATCAGCAAGCCGCGCCAGAAGGACATAGAGGCTGTGGCTGCCGATAAACGATGATTTTTTATGGCTTCAACTATCAACGACACAATTCTTGTAGAGCGTAATGTGCCTCGTGCCTTGCGTATGCTGCGTCAGCGTATGGCTGATTTGGCTATTGCTGAAGGCGAGGAAGAACTCGAACGCTTGGAGTCGGAATACCGTCTTATGGCCGACTGCTTCCTGAGGAACATGTGCGACCCTAAGGCTGCCGACATCTATGCCGGAATGCTGAAGCGCACCTACAGACTGTACAATATCGTGCGTCTTGCTTCTGTTATGCGCAAGCGTCGCACGTTAGTGCAAGCCCAGGACATAGTCGCAAGCCGTCGCATCAGACAGGAGTCTGTGCTTGCCGAACTGGAATCGTTTGTTCAGAACGTTGCGATGAGTTCGCTTCAGATGGATGGCGGACAGAACCAGACGCTTGACCGGCTGTATGCCACTCACCAGCGCTATATGGAAGGTCTCTTCAACAGCCTGCTCGTTTCGGGACAATGGACTGAGGAGACAGCCGGTTCGTACAGGTCATTGCTGCTTTCGCCCATTGTCGACCATACTGCCGCACAGCTTATTGTAAGTGCCTTGACCATGGCCCTGCTTGTAGTGTTTGATGTAGAGAAGTGGCTTACGCTTGTGGCTGTCTACGAGCAAAGCGAAGACTTGGCGTTGCGCCAGCGTGCCATTGTTGGCTTGGCGCTAACGATGCCCGACGAAGGAGTGGTCAGCTTGTTTCCCAACGTTGGAGAGGCTTTGCATCGTCTGAGCTCGAATGGGCAGGTGCGTCGTGAACTCATGGAGGTCCAGGTGCAGATGCTGTATTGTGAGCGTACCGAGACCGACAGCCGAGAGATTCAGACCAACATTATCCCCGCGTTCGTCAAGAATAGCCGGTTGAAGAATTGGCGCATGGAATCGGACAGTTGCGAAGACTCGTCGCTCGACGAGATATTGGGCAACGAAGATGCCGACAGCAATATGGCTGAGATTGAAGAGAAGATGAACCGTATGATGGAGATGCAACGCAAGGGTAGCGACATCTATTTCGGAGGCTTCTCCCACATGAAGCGATTTGCTTTCTTCAGCGAGATAAGCAACTGGTTTACGCCTTTCTATGCCGAGCATCCCGATGTGACCAACGCCTTGAAGGGCGACAATGCTGCGGCTATAAAGAATATGGTGTCGCGCGGGCCGTTCTGCGATTCCGACAAGTATTCGTTTGTGTTTGCAATAGCTTCAGTCTTCGACCGTCTGCCAGCCGATGCTCAGGAGATGCTGAAGGGTGGAAGCGCTTCGTTTCCCGATAGTGTGGCAGCCGAAATTGGTTCGCCTGCCTATGTGCGCAGGATGTATTTGCAGGATTTGTACCGCTTCTTCAGACTGTTCCCTAATAGTAAGGATTTTCGCAACCCGTTCGACAAGGCTGCGGATGGAGCGTCATTAGGCTATCTTTTCATTATGAATCCGTCGCTTGCCCGGTTTATGTCGCACGAGGCGGTTGAGGTAGGGCGCTTGCTGTTCAAGTGGCGTCAGTATGATGCTGTAGTAGAGCTTGCCGAGTCTGTCGTCAAGTCGGGAGCCGAGAGTGCCGACCTTTCTCTGCTTCTTGGCAATGCCTACTTGAAGACAGGCAGCTACGACGCGTCGTACGAATTGTTTTCACGCGTAGTTGCAAAAAACGAGAGGCGCGAGCAGGCCATGGCAGGCTTGGCAGAGGCTTCGTTCATGTTGCGAAGATACGACGATGTTGTAGGCATCTGCAACCGCCTAGAAGATACAGGACACCTATCCAAGCGCCTGACAATATATATGAGTCTGGCGTTGATTAATAGTGGCGATGTGCGCGAAGGAATGAACCGTCTCTATCGCCTTGACTACGAAGACGGCTCCGACCGCAATGTAAAGCGTGCCATAGCCTGGGGACATCTGATGAACCATAAGCCCGACGAGGCCGAACGCGTCTACGATGCTCTTGTGGCTGACAGCTCGGATGTTGCCGACGACTTGCTCAATTGTGGCTACGCCAAATGGCTGCTTCACAAGAATGGCGAAGCCCGCCAGTTGTTC
>JAIJMN010000007.1:0-27335 GCA_022735715.1 Prevotella sp. | reverse complement strand
GTATAGGCTATCTGTCCGTCGATGACAACTATCTTGCGGTGGTCGCGATGCAGCACGTGATTAATCCATGGGAAGCGTACAGGGTCGAATTCGAATATCTCGATGCCACGCGAACGAATGTTCTTTAGGTGACGTTTGAGCAGCGGTTGGTTGTTTGAGTCGTTGCCGAATCCGTCGAACAGCGCGCGCACTTCAACTCCTTCTTTTGCCTTCTCGGCGAGCAGGTCGAACAGGAGTGAGGCTATGGAGTCATTGCGGAAGTTGAAGTATTCCAGATGGATGCTGCTTCGTGCCTGGCGTATAGCCTGAAACATATCGTCGAATTTCTCCTGACCGCTCATCAGCAGAGTCACGCTGTTGTCATCCGAAAACTTCACGCCCACCTCTTCCAGTTTGTCTACTATGAGCGAGTCGCTTGTCTGGGCCGACACTTCAGCCATTGTGCACAGGCAAGCGATAAAAGTAATTATTATTGATTTGAATTTCATTATTATATATATAATATGTGTGCAAAGGTACTACAATTTTTTTGTACCTATGTGTTGCTATTCCATAAAACGTATAATTAATTGGAATTTTAAAATACTTTTTGCCGTATGTCATTATTCGTAATGCTCTGTTGGCTTGCTCTGTTTATGGCATTGGCACACCGTCATTCTGCGGTTTGTTTCTGCCCGAAATTCTGTTGTGCTGAAATGTAGTCCTTTTGGGTAGCAAAAGGAGTCCTTTTAAAGAGCAAAAGGAGTCCTTTTAAAGAGCAAAAGGAGTCCTTTTGGTTTTTGCTGGTTTTACTGTTGGCGATAGATGTATAAAAACAGAAGCGCCTTGAGAGCGTAAAGTCATTCTTGGTCAATGCTTTAACGCTTTCAAGGCGCTTGTTTATGTCGTTCTGTCCGAATGCTTCCGGATGGTGCAGGAATGCGTTATTCGGCTGATACGAATTCGTCGAGGAATCGTGTGTCGTTCTCTGAGAACATGCGAAGGTCTGCCACGCGATACTTAAGGTTGGTGATGCGCTCGATGCCGAGACCGAAAGCGTATCCGGTATATACCTTGCTGTCGATGCCGCAAGCCTCAAGCACGTTGGGATCTACCATACCGCAACCGAGGATTTCTACCCATCCGGTGTGCTTGCAGAAGCCGCAACCCTTGCCGCCGCAGATGTGACAAGAGATGTCCATTTCTGCACTTGGCTCGGTGAAGGGGAAGTAGCTTGGGCGCAGACGAATCTTGGTGTCCGGACCGAACAGCTCGCGAGCGAAGGTGAGGAGCACCTGCTTGAGGTCGGTGAACGATACGTTCTTGTCTACATACAGTCCTTCGAGCTGATGGAAGAAGCAGTGTGCGCGTGCCGAGATAGCCTCATTGCGATACACACGACCCGGGCAGATAACGCGGATAGGCGGCTGCTGGTGCTCCATGATGCGGCTCTGGTCGTTGGATGTATGCGAGCGGAGCAGGATATTCTTAGTTACGTCGTTGGGGTTCTGCTCGATGAAGAACGTGTCCTGCATATCGCGAGCGGGGTGATCGGCTGCGAAGTTGAGCTTGGTGAACACGTGCAGATCGTCGTCAATCTCCGGTCCTTCTGCCAGAGTGAATCCCATACGCTGGAATATGTCGATAATCTGGTTCTTGACGATGTTGAGCGGGTGGCGTGTACCGAGCTGTATTGGGTATGCCGAACGGGTCAGGTCGAAGTCGTCAGCCGACTCTTCTGCCACCTCGTTCTGCTCTTTCAGCTCGTTGACTTTCTGCATTGCGAGCTGCTTCAGCTCGTTAATCTTCATTCCGACAGTCTTCTTCTGGTCGGCAGCCACATTGCGGAAGTCGGCCATGAGAGCCGTAATCTCGCCTTTCTTGCTTAGATATTTCAGTCTGAGCTGTTCAATCTCCTCGGCATTGCTGGCCTTGAGATTGCCCACTTCCTTAAGAAGTTGGTCTATCTTTTCTAAAATCATATATTTGTATTTTATATTTTGCTTTGAAATTCAGTGCAAAGGTAATATTTTTTGAAATAATAAAGAACTATATCGAAATAAAGTTGTACTTTTGCCGAAAATTTGAGGGATGTAATTAAGTCCACAATGTAGTATGAAAAAAGGTGTTTTGATTGTTGTGTGTGCCATTGTGGCATGCATGATTTGTTTTTCTTCGGCAGGATGTTCAGACAAGAAGCCTGCGGTGGTGGCCGATTCGGATAGTGTCCATGCTGACAGTATCGAGGCGATGGCCGACACTTTGGATCAGATTATAGCCGAGACTCCTATGCCAAAGGCGGCTGACGAGCTGTTCGACGACTTCTTCTTCAACTTCGCGGCAAATCGTAAGTTGCAGATGAAGCGCATCGTTTTCCCGTTGCCGGTAGTCAATGGCAACGACACCACGTTCGTTCCGAAGAAGCGTTGGAAGATGGAGCATTTCTTTATGCATCAGGATTTCTACACGCTTATTTTCGACAATATGCGTCAGATGAATGTTGTCAAGGACACAACGATAGGCCATGTAGTGGTGGAGCGTATCAATCTGCCGCGCCATCATGTGCGTCAGTATGTGTTCAATCGCATGCGCGGACAGTGGATGATGACGTCTGTGATCAACACCAGTATGCACAACAGCCAGAATGCGTCGTTCCTGGCGTTCTATCACAAGTTTGTCAACGACACGACGTTCCAGGTGGCAAGCATCAACGACCCGCTTGAGTTCACAGGTCCTAATCCCGACGACGACTTCGGAAGCATGGAGGGCATCCTGGCGCCCGAACAATGGCTGTCGTTTGCCCCCGAACTGCCACATTCCACCATATATAATATACTCTACGGACAGAAGTATTCGGAGAGCAATCAGAAGATCTTCGTCATCCGCGGTATTGCCAACGGTCTGGAGACCGAGCTGACTTTCCGCCGCAAGGGTAGACATTGGAAACTAATGAAACTGATAATGTAATGAAGGACATACTCGATTGCAGCCTTTTGGCGCACAATACGTTCGGCATTGAGGCTCGATGCCGTCGCTTTCTTGAGTTTGACACAGTAGACGAGGCTCGTCAGGTGGCGGGCATCCTCGCCCAGTCGGACATGCCGTTTATCATCGTGGGCGAGGGCAGCAACCTGCTTCTCACACGCGACTATGAAGGCATTGTGGTTCATTCTGCCATACGCGACAAGGCTATGGTAATGGCTGACGCTTGCGCCGCTAATGCCGACGACGTGTTCGTAAGCTACGGCTCGGGCGTGACATGGGACGATGTCGTGGCTGAGAGCGTAGCCAACGGATGGCATGGAGCCGAAAACCTCTCGCTCATTCCGGGTGAAGTGGGAGCCAGTGCCGTTCAGAATATAGGTGCGTATGGTGCCGAAGCCAAGGACTTGATATTCGATGTGGAGGCGGTAGAGATAGCTACGGGCAATGTGGTGCGTCTGTTCAATGCCGACTGCGAGTATGCTTATCGTCAGAGCCGATTCAAGCACGAGTGGAAAAACAAGTTCCTCATTACGCATGTCACCTACCGCTTCTCGCGCACCTTCACTCCCGACCTCGACTACGGCAACATCCGCCATTCGCTCGAAAGCAAGGGCATAGCAACTCCTACAGCCGAACAGCTGCGCCAGACCATCATCGAGATACGTCAGGCAAAGTTGCCCGACCCTAAGGTTATGGGCAATGCAGGCAGTTTCTTCATGAATCCCGTGGTGGGTCGCGACGTGTACGAGCGCCTTGCAGCACAATACGAGGGAATGCCGCATTATGTAGTTGACCAGGAGCATATCAAGATTCCTGCCGGATGGATGATTGAGCAGTGCGGATGGAAGGGCCGTTCGCTCGGTAGGGCAGGGGTTCACGACCGTCAGGCGCTTGTGCTTGTAAATCGTGGCGGAGCTACGGGCAGCGAAGTGGTGACGCTTTACGAGCAGATAATAAAGGACGTGAAAGCCAAGTTCGGAATCGAAATTCATCCTGAGGTGAACGTCATATAAAGGAACAGTGAAAAGAGAAAAGTGAAAAATCAATGTGCCTGTATGCGCTGTGCTTTTACCTTTTCTCTTTTTTCGTTTGATGCTGCAATAGGATTTATAACTCTTCATATTTTTCGTTTCACATTTTCATGGATACTTCACACACCACTTCAGATTCTTCACTCTTCACTCTTCACTCTTCACTTTCAACTCTTCACTCTTCACTTTCAACTCTTCACTCTTCACTCAAGGTTACTCTCCTTGGTACAGGAACGTCGGGTGGAGTACCGTCGTTGGGATGTCAGTGTGAGGTTTGTCGCAGTACCGACTCGCGCGACCGCCGTCTGCGTTGCGTAGCCATTGTCGAGTCAGCCACTACACGTGTGCTCATAGATTGCGGACCCGACATACGCCAGCAGCTCATGCCGCTGCCCTTCAAGCCGTTCGACGCCATTCTGATGACACACATACACTACGACCACGTGGGAGGCATCGACGATTTGCGCCCCTTCTCGGTGTTCGGACCGATACGGCTTTATGGCGACGACAAGACGTGCAGACAGATTCATAATGTAATGCCCTATTGCTTTGGCGACCATCTTTATCCCGGTGTGCCACGACTCGAAATGCACGAGATATTCCCCCATGTGCCTTTGCATATAGGCGATTTGACCATTGTGCCCATACAGGTGATGCACGGCAAGCTGCCGATACTCGGTTTCCGCATCGGAACGTTTGCCTATATCACCGACATGAAGACCATTGCCGACACCGAACTGCCCTATCTCGAAGGAGTGGAGACACTTGTTGTCAATGCTTTGCGATTTGAGAAGGAGCACCACTCGCACCAGTTGGTCGACGATGCCGTACGCTTTGCGCATAGTATAGGTGCCAAGCGCACTTACATAACACACGTGTGCCATCACATCGGACTATATACCCAGGCCCAGCAACGCATGCCCGACGGCGTGACACTGGCTTATGACGGGATGGTGATAAACGTGGACGCCAAGTAACGAAGCCTCTTCGGGCAAAAGGAAAGCTTTTAACAATCTTTATGTGCCATACACAACGCATATTATAATATATTTTGTAATTTCGCAGCTAAATGGCATACTATACCATTTGAAATGGCACCCGAATGCGGTGCTGTAACATAGAACATTAAAAACAAAAATTCTAATAACTACATTGGTATGAAGAAATCATTGGTATTGTGCGCAGGTGTCTGCGTGGCATTGTCTTTCACAAGCTGTAAGTCTAACGAGAGTGCCTATAAGAAAATGTATGATAAGGCTCAGGCCAAGCACGAGCAGCCGGCTGCTCAGCCAGTTCAGGAGCAGGCTCCGGTAGTAGCTCCGCTCGTAGAGAAACCCGCCACTCAGACTACAGTTGTCGACAATTCTGACAACGTAGCTGTACGTTCGGAGGATTTCACTCTTGTTAGCGGCTCAGGTTTGAGCAACTTCAGTGTGGTTGTAGGTTCGTTCTCGGTTAAGGCTAACGCCGAGGGTCTCCAGAGCCAGCTCAACAACGCAGGCAAGAACGCCCAGATTGTGTACAACGCAGAGCGCGGACTCTATCGTGTTGTTGCTGCAACATTCGCTACAAAGACTGAAGCTGCAAGCTCACGCGACCAGCTTATCGGCCAGTATCCAGGTGCTTGGTTGCTGTATAAGAAATAAATCCGTGTCTCGAATACTTTCAATTGACTACGGCAAGAAGCGCACTGGCTTGGCAGTTACCGATCCATTGCAGATTGTTCCAGGCGGATTGGCCACTGTGGCAACGTCCGACCTTATGAAATATCTTAAGGATTACGTCTCGCGCGAGCCTGTTGAGCGCATTGTCATAGGCGAACCACGCCAGATGAACGGTCAACCGAGCGAGAACTTGACGCGTGTCCAGCAGTTTGTTTCGCAATGGCGCAAGCAGATGCCCGATATTCCTATCGAGTTCTTCGATGAGCGTTTCACGTCGGTACTGGCACATAAGGCGATACTTGACAGTGGAATAGGTCGTAAGGCACGCCAGAACAAGGCGTTGGTAGACGAGATAAGTGCTACGATAATTCTGCAGGACTACCTGCGTTCGAAGGGGTGGTAACCTTTCTATATACAAAAAACTGAGGCTATGGCGTCCTCGTTATAGCCTGAGAAAGCAGCGGTGCGAATCATTTATTTACCCTTCACGATGCCAATCATTCGTTCGCGGTCCTTATAGACATTGCTGTTGGCAGGTGGATTGTACAGATATTTCAGTGCGCGTGCTGTCTGCTGGTCGTTGGCATTGGGCGCAATGCCCAGTATCTGTGCCACTTCCTTGCGTATGTTCTTGGTCAGTTCGTCGGCAGTTGTGGGACTTTTCCGGTTGTGTCCGATGTTGAGTCGGCACGAAAGTATTTCGCCAGTACGGGGATGTACGGTCTTTTCCGACGTTACACCTTTGCCTCCGAAGTCGTAAGCCACAACAATAGCCTGCTCAACGGCTTTCGTTTGCTTGCCCAAAGGTTTTGCTGTAAGCCGCTTCTTCACTCCCGCTTTAGCCAAAACCGAGTTCCATGACTCAATGCCTTTTACTACAGCGCCTTGATATTGTTGAGGCATCAGCGAGTCGATATAGAACACGCACGGAACATTGGTAGCCCATCTCATCACCAACGAATCCTCAACCATGGTGTAAGGATTCTGCGAGTAGTCGTTCAGATGAATTGTCTGGGCTGCAATATCCCTTGCACACAGTCGTATGTGTTCGCCGTTCGGGGGCAGCAGATTGAAGTAGTAGCTCGTCAGCAGCGGTTTGCTGGCGTTGGGAAGTATTATCGCCATACTGTTGAACGAGTATTGTTCGGCTTCGGTTTCATACTCTCGCTCTACGCTCATAGCCACACCACTTGTCGAAACGTGCACGTCGGTCAGTCTGCCCGACCCGTCTATAAGCGAACGGATTGTGCTGTACTGCGAGCAGTCGAACCATTCCATGCCGTTGTCTACCAATTGGGTTATGTCGATAATAGGATTTCCCTTGTCCGAAACGGCTGCTGCGCGATACGTTTGTCCCACAGTCGGACCGTTGGAGAGGCTGAATGCCTTTGCCAACGGACTATCGTTGTCGAGAATACGGTCGCAATAGAAAGGCTGGTTGAATACAACTGTAGCCGAATCGGGCACCGAGAGCTTAACGACTCCAATCGATTTCACCGCCCGGTCAATCAGTCCGAATCCGCAGTCGATTTGTCCTCTGAGTTCCATCTCGCGTCCGTCGAGCTGTCGGGCAAACTCAATATACACACGGTTGTCGTGCTTGTATACGGGCAGAACGCCCTCGGCGAGCTTCGTTCCGGTCTTGACGAGATCGTTGTAGCTTATAGGTTGCGGCTGAGCCATTGCCAAAGTGGCTGTCATAAGACCCGCTATTATTAATGTATTCTTCATTTCTTTGTTTTGTCTTTAGTACCGTTACCTATCAGTTGGTGCCACTTGTCTTGTACGTATTTGTTCAGTTCGGCATCGTCGCCCGTTGTGCTAAGCGCCGAAAGCGTACTTTCTATAGACTCTACAAGTTCGTCTTTGGTCATGACATCCTTTGCATCGGCAGGTTGTTTAGCCATAAGTTCCAGTGCGTAACGCATCGAATCCATGCACGATTTGTACAGTTTGTCGATAGATTCTTGTCGATCGGCGTGTACGGCATCAATGATTTGCCTGTCGAACAGCCATGTCGGTGGCGTGAACACATAGTCTTGCAGAAAGCGCACAGCCTTGCGGCAGTATTCAGTCGACTCCAGTTGCTGTTTGCCGTCAACATAGCGGCAGCCTCCAAGATGTGCAGTCACGTGTCCTACCCAATGTCCGTAATGCTCAATCATTGCCTTGTAGCGTTCGCGCATAATCTGTTCTTCGACCACAGACTTTGTTTTCCAGATGTCCTTAAGGCTGCACAGGTACTTCAGGTTTTCTATGCCTTGAGTGTTTACAGCCACATGGTCGTTGCCAAGGTCCTCCTGTTGCGAGCGGACATCGCGCAGATCGTAGAAAGCGAGTTCCGGATTGTCCTTCTTCTGTTGTTCATACCATTTCCACCGGTTCTGCTCCTGCTCTTCAGGAGTGTCGCCTGGGAATATGCGGTAGCCCCATTCTATAGCCCAACGGTCGTATGCTCCTATTTGTATACGACGATTGGCGAGCTTCACTTTGTCGCCAGGTCGGAGAGCATAGTTGAATCGCACGTAGTCCATAATTGAACTTCCAATGCCGTGACGCGACAGATATTCGTTGTCGCGCAGATTGTCTATAGACGCATGACTGCTTCCGCTGTGGTTGTGTTCCAGTCCGAGCGAGTGTCCGATTTCGTGGGTTATCACCAGTTTTAGCAGTTCGCATTGCAGCCATTCGGGCAGTATCGGCTTGCGTGCTACAGGGTCTACGGCACCACATTGGACGAAATACCAGTTCTGAACAACCTGTAGCACACTGCTGAACACGCCAACGTGACACGCTGTAATCTCGCCCGAGCGACCCTCGCAGGGCGAAGGGCCGTAAGCGTTAGCCATTCCCGATGTCTTCCATGAGATGTAAGGATAGCGGCTATCGTACATGCAGAAGTCGGGGTCTTCCTTTGGCGTGGGGGCCAGTCGGGCATCGATGGCGTTCTTGAATCCTGCCTGTTCAAATGCCTGGCGCCACTCTCGCACAGCCTCAATGATACTCTTCTGATACAACTTGGGGAAGTTACGGTCGACATAGAACACAATCGGATTGACAGGTTCTACCAATTCGCCCTTGAAGTATCGCTCGTGGTCTTCTGGACGGATGTCCAGTCGCCAACGTTTTATTATAGGCATACGTGTCACACGTCCGCTGTCAGCCATGATTCTTTTGCTGATTTCGAAGTATGTCTTGCCGTCGCCACGCTTCATAGGTATGGGAGTCTTGGGCATAAGACTGATGCATACGCCCGTCTTCCAGATGCCTTCGTACGACGGAATGGTCTTGCCGGGAGTAGGGCGGAGTGCAGTCATATTGCGATAGGTGCGCGATATGCGTAGCAATATGCAGTCGTTGCGTCCCTTGACGTCTTCAATCGTGTCCTTTTTTGCGTCGCGTGCGCTGATTTTCATGTCGTAGTAGGCAGGCTCAAGAGCAAACAGAGTGAAGCACTTCAGCGTTGTTCCAATCTCGACGAGTGTCATTCCGTTGCTCTCTGCCACTACAGGCAGACTGCGGTAGGTGCGTTCTGTTGGTGTGAGCTTGGCTATACGGCCTATGTCTCCGGCTCGGTCGGTAATGATGAGGCTGTGCTGCGGGTCGGCAATAATCAGTTTGCCGTCACGCTTATGCAGCGCCATATACATCGGACCAATCAAGTCGCCGGCATATCCGTATTTGGTTTCAGATTTGCGGTTGGGACTTTCGGGAGCTTGAAGTATTGTTGTTGTGATGCTGTATTCACGGTCTAACAGCGAGTCGGGTATCGCCCAGTACATATTTCCGTCCGATTCGTACGTGTCGAACATTCCATGCGTTATGCGAGGTGGGCTTTTGAAGCAGTTGTCAAACAGATGTTGTCCGCTCGCTGTGAGCGAACAGGCAGACATCAGTAATGCTGTTAGACAGTATTTGTATTTCACTTTCATTCGTTTTTGAGAAGCGCTTATTCGTGATTGTACGAGATGTCAACGATTTTGCCAAACGGATTGGCTGCATCATTGAATATAAATACACTGCCTTCGGCTCGGTCGACGTCGCCGGCAACGTTGAGTTGCAATTCTGCCATAACGCCCTTGGCGTCGGATGTATTGATTGCAATGCCCAATACCATTCCGAGCGACTCCTCAGAGCTTTCCGGATCGCGGAATTTAAGGCAAGCTATCTTTGCGTTTTGGTCGGCATCGTAGGTGTAGATGGTCTCAATCTTCTGACGATCGAGGTCTATACGATATACGCTGTTGCCCGCTGCCATGAAGACGAAGTGAGTAGAGTAGGCTGCCGAGGCTGCAAAGCGTGCCGAACTGAGGTCAACGTCGCCTGGCAGTTGTACAGTTGCCTTGCTCTTGCACATCGGATCGTCCCAATCTGCGCTGAAACCGAACACCGTCAGACTGTGTGAGCCGTCGCCCATGACTGCATAAGCGTAGTTGCCGTTGTCGCCTCCGCACACAATGTCGAGCAATTGCAATGAAGAACTGACGTTGTTGGGGTCGAAAGCGTATGTTCCTTCCGCGTCATCGTTGATATCTCTGAACACGAGTGGCTTCACATCTCTCCATGTCGAACCTTTTCTAATATATTGCGAGCTTTGAAATGAAGTCATATAATCCATCATTCCTGAGAAGGCGTTGCCCAGTCGGAAACGATGAGTATCCTCGTTGTATGCCAACACATAGCTGCCAAATGTAGCAAAGTGGGTCGGCAGGAAAACTACGCTTTTTGTTTCTTCGTCTTTAACTTGCGTGTCGTATACAGAATAGGGCACACACCATCCGTCGTCGTATGCAAAGTAGGCCTTCGAGTCGGTCACGAACATCTCGCCCTTCTTGTCCATCTTGTAATAAGACAGATTGACAGGTTTGTTGTTCATTGCGTGTTCAAACATTATTTTGTTTGTACCGTACTTCATAGAGAGGGTGCTCGGGTCGTATGTGGCAATCTCGTTGCTTGTAGCAATGGTCAGGTTGGCAAATCTTTGTGTACCCATTGGAAATGAACTGGTATTTCCATATTTGCCTTTTGCAGCAATAGCCAAAGGTTTTCCGTTGAGTGCGAACGACTCACCGGTTTCCGATTTGAACACATCTGAGTATGCGAAGAATCCGTTGGCATCGCCTTCGACAGCACCGACAACGCTTCGCTGCTCCGGTGTTTCCTGCAATACGAACCAGGCAGGGTTGAGCGGCTTGATAACGGTAACCTTGCCCAGCTCATACCATTTCTGTCCTGTCTCCTCGTTGCTAACGATAAGCATCATGCCGATGCTTTCGGGGTTGTTGGGTTCAACCTCAACGTTGCACACTTTGCCCGTAGAATACTTGTCGTAATCTTTAATTAGCTTCGAACCTAACTTCGCGTCAGCCTTCAGACGTAGCCATTCAAAGGTGAGGTTGTCTTCGTTTTGCGCCATAGTCTGCGACAGTTCGGGCGTCAGAGTGACGCTCAAAGCCTCTGTTTTAGGCATACGTATCTTGGCTTCGGGTATTTCTATCTTGATGTCGTTGACGTCGTGATAGTCGTAGTTGCCTTTGTCTTCGTAGCACCCCTGTAGCAATGCCACCGACGCAATGCCCAATATGTATGAATATATCTTTTTCATATTGTTTCGTGTTTATAGTTTGTTATTCGTCCGGGAAAATATCGTTGCCGTTCTCGTCGAGTATCGGTCCGTGTTCACGCTTGTATTCCTCGTAGGCAGCGCCAACCTTCTCCCTAGCCTCGTCGTTTTCCTGATCGGTTGTTATCTTGTCGAACGTATATCCCAGCACGTCCATTATGTAGCAGTATTTGGCTACGCTGAAGTCGCCCCAACCCTGCCATGAGTAGTCATACCAGTTGTCTGGCATTCCAATCTTCCAAACGTAGTTCACCTCGGCGTAGCTGTCGCTTACTATGCCTTTAAGGAACTGGTGCTTGGGGTTGTCGTTGTCGAATACAATATTGCAACCGTAGGTCTTGTTGCCGGGCTTGTATGCAGGACGTTTCACCTTGAAATAGAACTTCTGTTCTACTCCGTCAAGCTTGCTGAACGTATATTTGTCGTCTATCAGCAGTTCGAGCGAGTTCTGATATTCGCTGTTGTCGCTCTGCTTGACGCAAAGGTCGCGGCTGGATGTGAGCAAATCGCCCTGTATTCTCACTCGGAAGCTGTCCACACGATACGGGTCGGTCTTCATCTTTACATAGTCGGTGTCGGTGAGTTCGCCGTATACTATACGCTGATTGAAGTTGATGCGTGGCTCCTGGTTGTACATCTCGATTTTCTCTTCAGAGCAACTGATGTAGCTGCAAGCCAAAACAACGGTCGCTATAAATAAAAGTATATGTTTCATAGTTGTTCTTACTTTTTAGAGTTGTTGCCGAATATCTTCTCGTTGTCGGGCAAAGGCATCTGATATTGCTTTGCGGTCATACCGTCGACGTTGCATCCGTAGTATCTGCTATAGGCGTGATTCTTGAGGAAGTAGAACAGTTGTCCCTCGGCGAAGTACTCCTTGCGATACTCCTTCATGATTTCGTTGATGCGGCGTGTCTGCTCCTTGTTCTCAGCCGATGCGACGTCTGGCTGGTCGTATCCGTTAGTGAATATCTCGTCGCTGTACGAAATGCCGCGTGCGAAGCGTACGGTGTTGAGTGCGTCGACACTTGTCTGAGCGTCGTCGGCACACTCGGCTATGATGTAGTACATCTCTGGAAGACGTATGAGCGGTATGGCATCGGCGCCCTGATAGCCGTATGCGCTGAGCATCGGAGCTTGATTATACTTCTTGCAGAAGGCATTGGCATGGCTGTCGTCCCACGAGAATGCCACGATGTTCTGGCGCCAGTCGGAAGTGAATCCTTCGTAAATCTGGTTCATCATCTGCTCGGTCAGTCCGAAACGTCTGTTTGTAGCAGAGTTGTAAGAGTCGAGATCCATCATCATGAAGTTGTTGTCGAGCAATGTAGACAACTCGTGTACGCTGAGTCCGAATATCTGTTCGCCATAGCGTATGGAGTTGTAGTTGGATGCAGTCTGGCTCTTGTAGAGGCTGAATATTTTGGAAGCGTCTATCACTTCCTGCGCCTTCTGCACGGCAAGGGCCTTCTCTCCGGCATAGCAATACACACGTGCGAGCATAGCCTTGACAGCATATACGTTCATACGGAACTCGCGGTTGCTGAGGAATGCGGTACGGTCGTTCTCATCGGTGAAGAAGTCGCGTGTGTCGTGAGCTTCGAGCAGCTGCTCGGCAGCCTTCAGGTCATCTACAATCTTAGCCACAACCTCATTGGCAGGCAACACCGGAGTTGGTTCGGTGTCGAACGTTGTCTTGTAGGGGATGGCAGCATCGGTAGGATGCTGGCTGTAGATGGGGCCGTAGAGTCGCAGCAAGTCGAAGTAGAGGAAGGCGCGCAGACCCAACGCTTCGCCCTTTATCACCTCGTAATAGTGGGGCGATGTGAGCACGTCGCGATGACTCTCCAGTCCGGTCAGCAAATTGTTGATGTTGGAAATGACGTTGTACTGTGCCTCGTAGATGCCGTTGCGCTTGTCGAGGAATAGGTTGTCGTAGTCGAAAACCGTCGACTGATTGAACACGTTCGAATTGTTGCGTTGGGGATAGTCGCTGTACAGACCTGCCATTTCGTCAAGATAGGCATAGGTGAGGTCGCCTGCGTAGAGGCTGGTGGTGCCCATTCTGAGATAGATGCCGGTGAGAATATCCTTGAAACCCGACTCCGACTCGAACATCTTGTCGGCTGGAATATATTGCTTTGGCGATACGTCAAGCCAGTCGTTGCACGAAGACAGGCTTCCCGTCAGCACGGCTATTACCAATATATATATGTATTTCATAATTATTGCGTGTTAGATTGTGATTAGAATGCTACGTTCAGAGAGAATGTGAACTGGCGTGAGAACGGATAGTCGAGACCACGCTCGCGCTTCACCGACGACAGATAGAACAGGTCCTCCATAGTAAATCCGAGTTTGGCGGAGCTGAGTCCCCAGTTCTTAATGAATCGGGCGTTCTTGGTGTCCATGCGATAATAGAACGACAGAGTGCTGCCCTGGAAAACATTCTCGTCCATAACGAATCGCGATGTGGCCTTGGTGCCGGCTCCATGAGGATTGAGTGCGCGGAACATGGCGTGGTCGCCGGGCTTCTGCCATCTGAGTTGGGTGACGCGTCGGTCGGCATTGTATGCCAGGTTGGCGTTCTCCACCTTGTCGACGAGTGTCTGGTTGTACACCTGTCCGCCAAACTTGTAGCGGAAACTAACGTCAACGCCCAGACCCATGTAGGTGAACGACGAGTTGATATATCCCTGCCATGTAGGCTCGGTATTGCCGTAGGGCACAGCGTCGGTGCCGCTATAGCCGGCCTGGTTGGTCAGTTCGCCATTGCGCTTGACGAGTATTTCGTCGCCGGTAGCGGGGTCGATGCCCAGCGAAGGCACAACCCAGATGCTCGACATGGAGTATCCCTCTTGGTATCTTGGCAGCGGACTGTCCTTCAGTTCGTTAGTGCTCTTCTCGTTGATGTGGCGCATAGCCTCCGAAATCTCAACGAGCTTGTCCTTGTTGTGCGACCCGTTGAGCGTGACAGTCCAGTAAGCCTGCTTGGCAGGGTTGCGATAAGGTATTGCCGAGAGGCTGATCTCCCAACCCTTATTCTCAATCTTGCCAAGGTTTTCGGGATAGGTTGTAAATCCGAGTGAGGGTGCAAGCGAGATGTTTGTGATAAGGTTGTTGGTCACCTTATTATAATGTTCGATGCGGGCTGTAAGTCGATGGTCGAACAGTCCGAGTTCGAGCGCGAAGTTGGTGTTGCGTGTGGTCTGCCACTTCAGGTTCTCGTTGTGCATGGCGAGGATGTTGGCGCCGGTTCCGTCAGACGACAGATAGGGCAGCAGCAAAGAGTAAGTGTAGTAGCTGTGAGCCTGATAGGGCGAGAAACCCTGCGAACCCGTGGTTCCGTATGTGGCGCGCAGCACGAGGTCGGAAATGAACGACACGTTCTTCATGAAGCTCTCCTTCTTCAAGTCGTAGCGCAAACCGGTCGACCAGAAAGGTGCCCAACGGTTGTTCTTGCCAAACTCTGACGAGCCGTCGAGGCGTATGTTGAAGTCGACAGAATACTTGTACTTGTAAGAGTAGCCGCCGCTGAGTACCCATCCGATAGAGCGGCTTGTGCTCTCGCCACCCGTCACCTTCTCGTTATACTTCTTGCCGAAGAGAATGTCGTCCATGTTGTCGTTAGGAAAACCGGTCACGTAAGCGCCATACGTGTCGGTACTGTTCTCCTGAATGCTCATGCGGGCATTGGATGTGATGTAGTGGTCGTTGAGCTGCTTGTTCCAGCTGGCTGTAAGGTCGACTCCCCAGTTGACCGACTCGTTCTGTGTGCGTCGGTAATCGCCCTTGAGTGTCGGGTCGCTGATATTGTCGAAGTCGGTGTGCTGGGCCGGACGGAATATGTCGTGGTGTCCTACACTCTTCGAGAGCGAGAATGCACCCTCAAGACGCAGGTCCTTGGTAGGAGTGTACTCCACCTTGAACAGCTCGCGCACGCTGAAGTTCTTGCTGCGGTTCTTGCTGTTGAATGTAGTGTTGTAGAGCGGATTGGCATATTGCGACATTCCCATATTGGTGCCGGTGAAGTCGTCCATGTTCTTCTGCAGATTGCCATTCTCGTCGTAGGGTGAGAGATAAGGGTTGAGCTTGGTGTACTGGCTGAAGCTGCCATAGTTGGATTCGTCGGCAGTAGAATTGTCGATAGTGATGCTGTTCTTGATCAACACCTTGTTGAGATGATACTGGAAGTCGAGCATACCGGTGAGCACGTCGCGTCCGCTGTTCTTCATCACACCCGGCGAACTGTTGTAGCCTACGTACATACGGTATCGCAGAGCGTCGTCGCCGCCCTCAAGTGTGACGGTGTGGCGCTGCTGAACCGATGTGCGCAGCGGCTTGCTGAGCCAGTAGGTGTCAACGCCCGAGAGCACGTTCTTCAGCTTCTTCTGATACAGCTGCCACTTGTCAACGGTTTCGCCACCCTCAACATATACTCCAGCCTTAAGTTCGGCATCGAGCTTTTCTTGAGCGTTCATTAGGTTGTAGCCCGTCAAGTCGGGAGCCTCGATACGCATTTCGCCACCATAAGTCACCCAGATGCGGCCCGGTTTCGGAGTCTTGCTCTCGATTACTATAACGCCATTGGCAGCACGCGAACCGTAGATGGCTGTGGCAGCTGCGTCTTTCAGAATGACGATAGACTTCACGCGGTCGGGGTCGAGGTCGGCAAGCGTCTGTATGGAGATTTCAAAACCGTCCATGATGAGCAACGGCTGGTTGGCGTAAGTCTCGTACTCGCCCTGCACGGTGAGCACGTCCTGGCTGGTGCCGAGGTCCATATTGGCACCGCCACGCATACGCATGTCGGGCAGGTTGTTAGGATTAGAGCCCGAAAGATTGTTGTCCATTATGTTAAGTCCGGGCGACGAGCCGAAGGCGATACCGTGGTGGTAGTCATTCCGATGTACGAGATTATCAGTTTGCTGTCCGATGCGACGTTTGTCAATTCGAAACGTCCCTCGGCGTCAGTCATGGTCTGCAGCTTGCTGCCAGCCACCTGGATGCTGGCGCCAATTACGGGCAGTCCGTCGTCAGCCGACAATACGATACCCTTTACGGATGGAATGGTCTTGCGGTTGCCATTCTCCTGCTTTGTTGCCAAGTTAGCATTGTGCTGTTGCGCCCAAATCGTCTGTGGCGAATTGGCGCATGTGAGCATAGCCAATGCTGCAACAATCATTTTGCGTTTTCTCATAAGCAAATAAATGGTTTCAGTATATATATTGTTGTTTTATTGAAATTTTGTTGATGAGACGTAATCGTGACCTCCTTGTTTTCAAGCAGTTGTGTTGCACGTTTTCAAAAGGAGTCCTTTTGTATTGCAAATGTAGCCCTTTTGACCTGTAAAAGGAGTCCTTTTGGAGTGTAAAAGGAGTACATTTGCAAGCCAAAAGGGCTACATTTGAAATATCACAATATCTTCATCGTTTTACGAGTCATACTTTTTGTACTTTATATGGTTTTGTTTTGCAAAGATATTGATTTTTTTATAATAATGTCACCGAACATTAAATATTTCTTAAATAAATTTTTCGATTAGCTTATAATTTGTACTTTTGCATTATGATACTACCTATATATACTTACGGTCAGCCCGTGCTTCGCAAAGAGGCGCAGGACATCACCCCAGAATATCCCGAGCTTTCGACGCTCGTGGCCAATATGTTTGAAACACTCACAGCCAGCGACGGCATCGGTTTGGCAGCTCCACAGATAGGTCTCGACATACGACTTGTCGTCATCGACCTTGATGTGCTGAGCGACGATATGCCCGAATACAAGGACTTCCGCCATGTCTATATCAATCCTTACATACTCGAATACGACGAAGATTCGAAGAAGGAAACAATGGAGGAGGGATGCCTCTCGCTGCCAGGAATACACGAAAGCGTGACACGTCCTACACGTATCCATGTGAAATATCAGGACGAGAACTTCGTAGAGCACGACGAATGGGTGGAAGGTTATCTCGCACGAGTTATGCAGCACGAGTTCGACCATCTTGGAGGCAAGATGTTTATCGACCGCATCTCGCCAATGCGCCGACAGATGGTGCGTGGAAAACTCAAGAACCTGCTGCTCGGACGCTTCCGCTGCGCTTACCGCACCAAGGCCCCCAAGAAGTAAAAAGGCCCCGCAATATGCTTATGGGGCATACCAACAATAATCGTATGACCATTTCACGAATAACGAAATATCTGTTGCATCACAGCAATGCCCGCTCCATAACGTCACACACATGGCGCTATGGAGCGGCACTCGTGGCAACAGTGCTGTTAGTGCTCATGCCCCAGCGCACCTCAGCCCAATTCAATACCGACCGCCTTATGGTGTCGGGACGCAGCGCGCTGTACTACGAAGACTACGTGCTGTCGATACAGTATTTCAATCAGGTGCTCACGGCAAAGCCATATCTCTACGAGCCTTGGTTTTTTCGGGGCCTTGCCAAGTTCTATCTCGACGATTTCGGAGGAGCCGAATCAGACGTAACGCACGCCATAGGACTCAACCCATATATATATAATATGTATGAGCTGCGTGGACTTTGCCGCATACGACAGAAGAATTACGCTCAGGCAATAGCCGACTATGACGCTGCAATACGCCTCAATCCGCAAAACCAAAGCGCATGGTACAACCGTGCGCTGTGCCGAGTGGAGGGCAAAGACTACAAACGTGCACAGCTCGACCTCGACACAGTCATCGTAAAGTGGAAGAGGTTTGCACCAGCCTATTCGCTCAAAGCACAGGTGTGTCTGGCGCAGAAGGACACCACGCAGGCCGACCAATGGCTCGACAGGAGTCTTGAAGTAGACCCGTACGACGCCGATGCATGGAACACACGTGCCATGATATCGCTCTCAAGAAGCAAGTGGCGCGATGCCGATACATATCTGAGCAAGTCGATTCACCTCAAACCTAAGAATGTAGGCAACTACGTCAACCGTGCACTGGCACGATATAACGTGAACAATCTGCGTGGCGCTATGGCCGATTACGACACGGCGCTCGATCTCGATCTCGACAACTTTCTGGCTCATTACAACCGTGGACTGCTGCGTATGCAGCTGGGCGACGACAACCGCGCTATCACCGACTTCGACTATGTGATACGTATGGAGCCCGACAACGTTCTCGCTATATACAACCGTGCCATCTTGCTCGACAAGACGGGCAATCTGCGCGCTGCCATTCGCGACTATACACGCATGATTGACGAATATCCCAACTTCTGGACAGGTCTGTCGGCACGTGCCAGCTGCTACCGCCGACTCGGCATGACAGCCAAGGCAGAGATGGACGAGTTCCGTATAATGAAGGCACAGATGGACAAGCACCTGGGAATTCAGCCACGATGGAACAACAGCAAGCGTAAGCAGATGCGCCGACGCAGCGAGATTGACCCCAACAAGTACAACCAGATTGTAGTGGCGGATGAGAACAACGCTGAACATGAATACAAAAGCGAGTATCGCGGACGTGTGCAGAACCGTGCAACGGGCCTTGACGCCCAGCCGATGTATCATCTGTCGTTTGCACCTATGGTGGGCGATGTGCACACCTATCACGCCTTTGCGCAGAAGGTGGAGGCTTTCAACGCCGCACATACGCAACCGCGACTCTATGTGGTGTGCGGAACGGCTCCTATGGACGAGGCTGCTTCACGACGCTTGCTGCAACGCGTTGACTCGCTCACCGCTGTTGTAGGTACGGCAAGAGGCGAACAGAAGCTTGCCGCCGCACTCTTGCAGAGGGCTGTAGCCGAAACTGTGGCTCAGAACTATGAGGGTGCCATCTCCGACCTTGAAGCCTGTCTCGGCATCGACTCTACGTCGGTAGTGGCTCTGTGGCAGCGAGCTTACTGCCAGACCATGATGCCTGAGTTTGACAATAAGACACGTAATGTCAAGAGCGACGCTACAGCTGCATCGCTGAAGTCGGCACGTATAGTAGCCGACCTCGACCAGGCTATACAGGCAGACAAGGACAATCAGTATCTGTACTACAACCGCGGTTGTACATATATGGCCGAACGCGACTATATACATGCCATCGACGATTTCACACGAGCCATTAACATCGACCACAATCTGGCAGAAGCTTACTACAACCGCGGATTGGCACGTGTGCAGAACGGACTGAAGACGGAGGGAATAGCCGACCTTAGCAAGGCAGGCGAACTCGGACTATACAAAGCATACAGCGTAATAAAGAAAATATCTAATTCAAAATAAATGACAAGAAAAATCCTTATGGTGGTGTTGATGATTGTCAGCACCGTATTTTATGCTACTGCCGATACTTATACTCCACGCAAACGAGAGTTCCGCGGAGCTTGGATACAGTGCGTAAACGGACAGTTTATCGGAATGTCGACGCAGAAGATGCAGCAGACGCTAAGCTATCAGCTCGACGAGTTGCAGAAAGATGGTGTCAATGCCATCTTCTTTCAGGTACGTGCCGAGTGCGACGCGCTGTATAAGAGCGACCTTGAACCGTGGAGCCGATTCCTCACCGGCAAGCAGGGGCAGGCTCCTTCGCCTTATTGGGATCCTCTGCAGTGGATGATAGACCAATGTCACAGTCGTGGTATGGAGCTGCATGCGTGGCTCAATCCTTATCGTGCCAAGACCAAGACAACATCGGCTTTAGCGTCCAATCATGTTGCCATGAGACATCCAGGCAGCGTGTTTGCATACGACGGACTGTTCATTCTGAATCCGGGACAACCCTCTAATCGCGACTATATTATTAAGGTGGTCAGCGATATCGTGACGCGTTATGACATCGACGGAATTCATATGGACGACTACTTTTATCCTTATCCGGTGGCAGGACTGCAAATTCCCGACGACCGCGACTTCAAGCAGTACAACAACGGCATTACCGATCGTGCTGATTGGCGTCGCGACAACGTCAACGTATTTATCAAGGAGTGTGGCGAGAGCATACACAAGATAAAGCCTTGGGTTAAGTTTGGCGTGTCACCGTTTGGTATCTACCGCAACAAACGCGCTGGTGTTGAGGTGGGCAGCAACACAAACGGTACACAGAACTATGACGACCTCTATGCCGACATCCTACTGTGGGTCAACAACGGTTGGGTAGATTATACCGTGCCGCAGCTCTATTGGCAGATTGGACACAAGGCAGCCGACTACAAGACGCTCATAGAGTGGTGGGGACGCTATGCTTCTAAGCGCCCGCTGTTTATCGGCGAGGACGTAGAGCGTACTGTTAAGTTTGCCGATCTTGACAATCCTAACATCAATCAGATGCCTGCCAAGTTTGCATTGCACCAACAGCAGCCTTACGTTCAGGGCACCGTGTTGTGGTATGCAAAGGCAGCTGTGGACAATATAGGCAACTATGGCACCATGCTTCGTAACAATTATTGGCGCTATCCGGCTCTGCAACCACGTATGCCGTTCATCGATTCGAAGGCTCCGAAGAAACCTAAGAAGCTGGCAGTGGTATGGACTAATGACGGACCGGTGCTGTTCTGGACCAATCCTGAGGCCAAGAAGTGGGGCGACGAGGTGAAGAAGTCGGTGGTGTATCGCTTCAAGAATGGTGAAAAGATTAATCTCGATGACCCTTCGAAGATTGTAGGCATCACGCCCGAAACCATGCTTCGCCTGCCATACGATGGCGGTAAGCAGCAGTACACTTACGTAGTTACATCGCTCGACCGCTTGAGCAACGAGAGCAAGGGTGCCAAGAAGAAGGTGCGCTTGTAGTATTTCGTTAACTTTATGAACACAAGTCTCCTCGGTACAACCAACTTCAGCAACTGGTTTGGTGGATACAAGGGCGAGCCACGTGCGTTTGAAGTATCCAGCTCAATGTAGGATTGGTTTACAAGTTCAAGAATTCTAACGGTACACACAACTTCGCTATCGCTACAGGCCGTGACCAGTCGAAAATCGATGCACTCAATGCCAAAATCAACAGCTTGCGCAGCGACTTGAACGATCAGGAGGCTAAGAACAAGCAGACCATTGCTGATAAGGACAAGCAGATAAGCGACCTTCAGAAGGCTCTTGAGGACTGCCAGAACAAGCCAGCTCCTAAAGCTGCGACTGTTACAAATCTTCAGCCTACTGTAATCTTCGGTCAGGGTAAGTCGACTGTTGACGCCGCTCAGTATGCTCCGATTGAGCTTATTGCCAACTATATGAAGAACCACAAGGATGCTAAGGTAGAAATCAAGGGCTACGCTTCGCCTGAGGGTTCAAAGGAAATCAACGAGAAACTCTCAGTAGCTCGTGCTGAGGCTGTGAAGAACATTCTCGTTAAGCGCTACAAGATTAGCGCCAACCGCCTCACAACTAAGGGTATGGGTGCTACCGACAAGCTCTTCGAGCAGGTAGAATTCAACCGTGTAGCAACGTTCAACGACGTTACAAAGGATTAATATTATAATTAAATAGAGGTTATGGCATCTGTGTCATAGCCTCTTTTTTTATTCACAAAGACGCCTAAAAGAGTAGGTTGAATACCTTGATTTTTTCCTTTTTGAATTTGCTTTCCTAACTCATTTTTGCCATTTGCAAAAAAAAATGTGGTAACTTTGCAGTCATTTATATGTAATATGGTGGAAGCACACAATCACCGATAATTGTTTTTAGGATATTATCATACACACACGCAAAATGAAAAAAGGACTTTTTGCCCTTGCCTTAGGTACATTCACCTTAGGCATGACTGAATTTATCATTGAAGGTATTCTTACCGATGTAGCTCACGACATGAATGTCTCTATTCCACAAGTGGGACATCTCATTTCGATTTATGCTTTGGGCGTATGTGCAGGAGCCTTCTCGTTGATACTGATGCATAAGTATCGACCTAAGAATATATTAATGTTCCTCACCTCGCTCATCACCATCGGCGCAGTCATAGCATCATAGCTCCAAGCTTCTGGCTGTTGCTCTGTGCCAGATTCATCCAAGGTCTGCCTCATGGAGCCTACTTCGGAACGGGTGCCATCGTTGCTGTCAAGATTGCCAAGGAAGGTAAGGGTACAAGTGCGGTTGCTATGATGTGTGCCGGTATGCCCTTTGCCAATTTGATGGGTGTGCCATTGGGGACATTCTTAAGTCATAACATCTCTTGGCGAGTACCATTTATGATGGCTATAGTGTTGGGACTCACCACTCTTTATATGATATATCGTTGGGTTCCCAATGTGGCAGCTCTTGCCAACAATGGTATGAAAGCGCAGTTTCGATTCTTGCGCAACCTTGCTCCATGGCTAATTATCTTTGCCACATTCTTGGGTAGTGCCGGCATGCTTTGTTGGTTTAGCTATATTTCCCCATTGCTCCAGATGGAAGGGGGATTCAGTGCCTCCAGCATATCGCTTCTGATGATTCTGGCAGGATTCGGCATGGTGGTAGGCAATCTTAGTAGTGGTCCGTTGGCTGACAGATTCAAGCCTGGACGCATCACCAGTTGCTATCTTCTAACTTCTGCCTTATCCTTGTTGCTCACCTTCTTCTTCTCCGCAACTCCATGGGCTGTAGCCTTATTGATGTTCAGCACATGCATCTGTCTCTTTGGTGTCGGTTCGCCAGAGCAATATCTTATAGTGAAACATTCTGAAGGAGGCGAGATGCTTGGTGGCTGTTGCATTCAGGCTGCATTCAATTCTGGCAATGCCCTTGGTGCTTTGCTTGGTGGCATCCCCGTGTCTATGAACTTAGGTTTCAACTATCCTGCCCTTATCGGCGTGCCATTGGTATTGGCAGGAGCCATCTGCCTGTGGGTGTTCCACAAAAAGTATGAATAGAGACATATATCGTACTATCGTTTCTTATTTCTGTCTTTCAATATACCAGCCATATTATCCTGTGCCCATACTATCATGTTTTCCACCACCGGAATGAATGAACGTGCACGGTCAGTAAGTGAATACTCCACTCTCGGTGGAACTTCTGCATAGACTTGTCGGGAGATAAAACCATCCATCTCCAGTGAGCGGAGGGTGGAGGTCAGTACCTTTTGCGAAATGTCGGGAATGGCTCTGTTGAGAGCATTGAAGCGAATGCTGTCATTCTGGTGCATCACGTAGATGACAAGCAATGACCATTTGCCACAAATATGTGACAATACATTGCGAATAGGACAGTCTTGAATGATAATATCTGTAATCTGATCACTCATAATTCTTGCTTTGCAAACAAATTTGTAATTACTTTGTCTTCACTAATAGTATACAAAAGTAACTAACCTTCCTTGCGTAACACAACATTCTGTGTTAAAGTATAATAAAACGTCAGAACTTAGTTCTTGATAATCAGCAATACTTACCTTGAGGTAAGTAGCTCACGCAGAAGTACCTTCTTGTGAGGAAAGAAAAATCATCGTACTTTTGCACCGTCAAAATGAAGGTAATATTTGATAAAAACAAAATATTCAAAGACAATGAAAGAGACAAAGACTATTATCAAGGCTGAGAATGTTACAGCCGTAGATTTCGGCAAGTTGAGCAACTTGAACGAGTATGTATTGGAACTTACTCCAGAGGTTAAGATACCTGGCAAGGTATTCGGTGGCGCATTGGTTGGCGCAACAGGAGGTGATTTCTCCTTCCAGTCGTTCGCTCCTGGCACAGAGACTGGTTTCCTGCATACCCACAAGACTCATGAGGAATTGTATTTCTTCCTCAGTGGCAATGGCGAGTTTCAAGTTGACAGTAAGGTGTTTCCAGTTGCAGAGGGGAGCGTAGTAAGAGTTGCACCAAACGGCAAGCGTTCCATCCGAAACAATGGCACAGAACCATTGGTAATGCTCTGCGTGCAATATCGTGGCGCCACTTTTACAACAGAAGATGCCACGGATGGAGTCATACTGAATGAAAAGGTGAAATGGTAAATCTCTTTTTAGATTAAATAAAGCCCACCGCTGAATCAGGCGGTGGGCTTATTATTTAATATTTATCGTGCAGTTTCTTCGATGTCATTTTGTATACCAATGTGCCACCGTTCATTATGGCAGCATGGTCGATATAGTTCTTCGAGAGCTTCTTGCCGTTGAGCGTGATGCTTGCAACGTATTTGTTGGCCTCTGACAGTCCGTCAGCAATCACGGTGAATGTCTTTCCGTTCTGCAAGTGAACGGTTATCTTCTTCATCTGAGGTGCTCCGAACACGTATTGACCGCTCACTGGGTTGACAGGATAGAATCCCATAGCCGAGAGCATATACCATGCTGACATCTGACCGCAGTCGTCGTTGCCGCAAAGGCCGTCTACTGTAGGACGATACTGAGTGTCGAATATCTCGCGAATGAGTTCCTGAGTGCGTGACGGACGACCTGCCAATGCATAGAGATAAGCCACGTGGTGGCTCGGCTCGTTGCCGTGTGCATACTGTCCGATAAGTCCGGTAACGTCAGAAAGGTTGCTTTCAAGCTTCAGAGTGAAGAACTGGTCAAGCTTCTTAAGGAAAGGTTTCTGTCCGCCAAACAGCTTGATGAGTCCCGGTGTGTCGTGCTGCACCTGCCAGGTGTATTGCCATGCGTTGCCTTCGGTATAATCGCCGCCAGTGCTTTCGGCATGGGCGAGGTTGCTCGGGTCGAACGGTGTCTTCCAAGTTCCATCTGAAAGGCGCGGACGCATAAACTGTGTTGATTTGTCGAAGAGGTTCTTGTAGAACTGTGAACGGCGTGCAAAGTACTGCTCGTCCTGCTTCTTGCCCATAAGTCGAGCCATGTCGTAGGCGCAATAGTCGTCGTACATCGACTCCAATGACGATGAAACCGACTCTGCTTCGGTAAGATCGGTGGGCAGATAACCGTATTTCATATAGTTCTCCCAGTCGCTCTTGAGTTTGTGCGATACGGTCTGTGTCTTCTTTATGGCTTGGAAAGCACGCTCGGCATCAAATCCGCGGAAGCCTTTATGATAAGCTTCGGCAACTATAGACACAGCGTGGTTTGCCACCATACAGTAGTTCTCCTTGCCCCACAGTCCCCAAATAGGGAGGAATCCCTGCACTTCGGCTTGTTCAACAAGCGAGTTGACCATACCGTCTACGCGGTCGGGCATTACGATAGTGTAGAACGGATGTGCAGCACGATAAGTGTCCCAGCACGAGAAGGTAGAGTAGAAGTTGCCGCCTTGTGCCTTTACAATCTTGTCATCAGCGTTGCGGTACATGCCGTCGACATCGGCTATCTGGTTGGGCTGTATCAATGCGTGATAGAACGAAGTGTAGTAGTTCTGCTTCTGTTCCTCAGTACCGTCAATGTCAATGCGCTTCAGATATGCGTTCCAGTCGTCGTGGGCGGCAGTCTTGACGGCTGCAAAGTCCCAACCCGGCAATTCTGCCTGAAGGTTTTTCTTGGCTCCGTCGATGCTTGTAGTAGACATGGCTATCTTCATGAGCAGCTGTTCGCCCTGGTCGATGCCGTCGAAAGTGGCAACGATGCGTTCGCCTTTCTCCGTATCGGCAGCCTTTGCAAGAGTAATGTGGCTTGCTACGGGACGATTGAACTTAATTACAAAGAAGTAGTCTTGCTTCACCCATACGGTGTTTTGTACATGTCCAACAAGAGTGTTGGCGTCTTCCCAGTGGGTTTCACACAGATTCACCTGCGAGTGATACTGCTTGTCGTTCCACGACGGGCCATGCTGCAGGTCGATGAGCACAGATGTAGAGTCGGCTGAGTCGTAGGTGTAGCGATGGAAAGCCACATGCGGTGTGGCGGTAAGCTCAGCCTTTACCTTGGTATCAGAAAGATACACCGAGTAATAGCCCGGTGTGGCAAACTCCTGTGTCTTTACATAATGCGAGCGGTACTGGTCCCACTGTCGTGTACGGCTTCCTGTAGACGGCATGACGAGAATGTCGCCAAGATCCATACATCCCGTTCCGTTCAGATGGTCTTGCGTAAAGCCCCAGATGATAGAATCGCTGTATACATACTCGGCACAATAGCGCCATCCTACGCCACCGGTCACGGGGCTGGTCTGTATCATTCCGAACGGTCGGCATGCTCCGGGGAATGTGTGTCCGTTGTCGGCATTGCCTACGAATGGGTTGACATACTTGGTGTAGTCAGTCTGTTTGTCGGCAGCATGCACGCCGGTTGATAACAGGCACAATGCTGCTATAGGCAGACTGAATAAGAACCCTTTTGTTTTGTTCATTGTTTATGATTTATTTAATATAGTTTTTATTTAGGTTAAATGTGATGATGCAAAGTTAGTGTTTTTTGTTGAAATGGCATAAAAATAGGGTATGCCATTTTCGGCATACCCTTACATATTTATAATAATTAATGTACAAATAAGTATCAGACTCTTTGTTTTCTTGGTATTGGTCTGAACATTGTATAGCGCATTGTTGCATATTTGAATAGCAGGTACATCAAATATCCTATGCACATTCCAGTTATTCCTCCGCATACTACGTCGCCCAGATAGTGTACGCCCAGGTAGATTCGCGAGTAGCTGACTATCGTAGCGAGTGAGAACATGAAAATCGTGAAGTAGCGTTTCTTCACGATCTTCGAGCCGAATACAGCCGCTCCGAATGCGTTGGCAGCGTGGCTCGACATGAATCCGTATGAACTGCCGTGATAGTTGTTGACATAGTGCAGCAGACTTGCTATCTGCAAGTTGTGCGACGGACGCAGACGTGCTATCCATGGCTTGAACAATGACGATGCTATCTGGTCGCACAGGGTGATGGTCACAGCAAGCACAAGTACTGTCAGTACCATCATGCGCCAATTGCGGTAGTGCTTGAATGTATAATATAGGAAGAACAGAGCTATGGGCACCCAAATAAGGCGCGATGAAAACGTCCAGAATGTAGCGTCGGCAATGCTGCCCATGTCGTTGTTCAGATAAACTGTGGCCGACTTGTCAGCCGAGTCGATTGTTTGAATGATGTCCATAAATGCGCTAAGAAAGTTCTAAAGAGTCTTTTCGGGCGCAAAGGTATAACAATTTTCGCTAAAAGTGTACTATTTAAGAATTGTTTTTTGTTTTATTAGTATAAAAAAAGTTCAATTTCAAAAGGGGTCCTTTTGCAG
>JAIJMN010000166.1:0-5427 GCA_022735715.1 Prevotella sp. | reverse complement strand
AGTAAAGTTCTGCATTGTTACCTTAGCCAAACCACGCTCTACGTAAACTGTAGTAGCAGCCTTTGCCTGAGCTTCCTCACGTGATGCGCAGACATTTGCAACCTTAACAAGAGTTGTAGGCTCTGTTGATGTACCGGTATACTTCGGAGCATTTGCCATGAAGATGCCATCGGTAGAAGCATACTTTTCTGCATTTACCATTAAAGTATTCTTGCTCCATTCTGCATAAGTTTCACCTGTGGTAGGCAATGTTACCTTAGAAGTAGTAGCATCCACATCATTGTTGAGAAGAACCAAAGCCTGATAGTTGCCACCAACTGAAACACCTGAGAGCTGAACAGTAGTAATAGCAGCTGTAGTAACACCATCTGTCTTTACTGGAGTCCAAGGGTTCATAGTGCCAAGTTGAGCACTTGTAACAAACTTACCGTCTTTATCGAAGATAAGAATAGTTCCGTTCTTAACCTCGTACTCCTTAGCAGCACCTTCATCAAATGAAGGTGTACCTGGCTTGGGATCATCAGCACGAGTACCACTTGTTGTCGGCAGATTGATTGTGAATGAAGCATAAGCTTCACCTGGCTTGCCAACATTGTCTTTACCATCAGGAGCGAGGTTGTCGTTGCTTGAACAACCTACCAAGGTTGTAGCCATGACAGCCATTCCGAACAGATTCTTAACGTTTACCATATTTTAAGAGTTAAATTGATTAATTTTTATTTTGTTATTATTTTGAGCGTAAGGGGTCTGGGAAGGGTGTTTTTTCAGCACCCTACCCTATTCAAAAAGACAAATTATTGTTGAATATTCTTAGCTACGGCACACTCACCGTAGCCCACGTATTATTTTGTGTTAGCTATACGCTCGGCATTAGCTTTGGCATCAGCCGAACCAGCAGCAGCCGCCTGAGCAAATAACTGACGTGCTGACTCGTAGTCCTTTTTCAATACAGCCAAAGTGCCACGAGCGTTCAATGCCTCTGCCGAGTTGCCGGCTTTCAGCAGATGTTTCTCAGCTGAAACAATGTCACGACGCTGCAAGTCGGCACAAGCAGCATTCAGATTGGCAGTAGAATCATCGGGGAACATACGCACGGCGATGTCGAACACCTCATTGAACTCAGCCGAACCCACCTCCATTGTCTGTGCTACAAGATACATCTCCTGAAGCGAAAGTTGCTGCGGACGAGTCTTGAGTATCTGCTTGGCTTCCTCAACCGAGAAAGGTCGCACAGTATAGCTGACGGTATAGTCGCTATGACGCAGTCGAGGATAGATGTCGTTAAGTATCACGGCATATTCCTGCGGATAGAGTTGGCGTATGCGCTTGTCCTTGTCGTCGGGCGAAAGGCTTGAGTTCGAAATCTTGATTATCTCGTCCTTGTTAGCCAACTGCGACTTCTGTACCTTCTGGCGGAATCCATTCCAATCCTCAGGTGTGGAGTTAGAGCTGAACAATTTGGCTTCAATAGGATAAAGCTGAGCCACATAACTCTTCAAAGCAGCAGCACGTTCGCGTGCCAGACGCTCGTTGTTGGCATAAGGACCGTCAGGCGAAGCAAAGCCATGGATGTTGATGCCCGTTATATGCACGTTCTTGTCGTTGCGCACAAGGTCGATGGTCTTCGTAATCTTTTCCAATTCGCGAGCATTCTCGAAGAGATTAGCCACGATGTCGGTCTTGTTTACACGGAAGCTAAGATAAGCTTCACCCTTCTCGGCACGTTGCTTGCGAGCCTCGGCAGCGGGCTTTACAAAAGCAATGGCAGGCATCCAGGCTCCTATATTGTCAATAGTGCCAATGGGAAGATTGTCGAGATTCTCCTTGTCGCCACATCCGCAGAGGTCTTGAGCGGTAAGCAGACTCAAGTGTTCGGTCTCAAACGGGCGCTTGCGTGTAATGGTCTGGCTGTAACTAACGCTCTGCTCAGTTCCGTTCTTGCGCAATATCACCAAAGGCTGCTGAGCCTCATTAGCCATTGCAGCCAATTCTCCGTTACGCTCCATGCGTATCTGTTTGGCCCTGCCATTAATTATAATAGGTGTAAGAGCAGTAGTGTCGCCGTCGGCAGCAAGCATTGGAGTGAAAACAAGCTGCTGTTCTGCCTTAAGCTTCAGGTTGTTGAGGTTAAGGCTGAACGCCACATCCACCTTGTTGCCTTCGACATGTGTCTTAAGATTGTCGATGGCTACAGCTCCCGAAGCAAGCTTCTGTGCCATTGCCGAGCTGCACGAAACTGCTCCAATGAGACACGAAATGATGATGCGAGTCAATGAGTTTGTGTTCATAATGCTGTTTAGAATATATAAATCATACTGAGAGCCGCCTTAGTCGGTCCTACATAATTGCGATGGTTCTTGTCCAAGCATCGGGCACAACGTCCATATAGCTTGTATGGACTATAAGCATAGCCCACGCCTAACGACGCTTCCAGATTCCAATGGCGCGACATCAGCCATTGATAGCCATAGGTTACGCCTGCACCTATATACCATCCTTCATAGTGGCGGCCACGCTTTGTCTTGGGCAAAGTACCGAAGGGAAGATCAACGTTCTTGATGTTGTATTCGCCTGCAAGAGCGTGCAATCCGAAGAAATTGCCTCCGAAGCGCTGGCAAGTCCACCAACGGTATTCTGGTTCTACATTCCAAAAGCGCACCTTCCTGTCCCTTGAAAACTTCCAAGGATTGATAGTGGCAAACAACTGAACAGTCTGTTTCTCGGCTGTGCCTATCTCAACACCTGCGTTGAGCGATGTTGTAGCCCAACCCAATAGGTTGGTCTTCAATGCCACGTCCTGCGCTTTAACTGTGCCTGACGACGCTATCAGCATCATTGCCAATGCGAATATGTAAATATGCTTCATCATATTTAGGCTTTTATTATAAGTTTTATATTCTCGGTTTAAGTATTTCCGTCTTTCCTAAAGCATTCGTTATGAATGTTTTTGTGTTCCTCAGTATTATCGTCATAACCAAGGTTTTGTGTCGTTTTACGATGCAAAGATATGACTATTATCAAAAGTCTGTATTAATTTTTAACCTAAAACCTGTCTATTAATTGCGCAAACGTTTGCGCAAAAGGATAATTTATAAAAGCAACGCGGCAAGATTGACATCACGTCAACCTTGCCGCTTTCTTTTGAAATAACAACACTAATATATAAAAGGTATGAAAATGCTTATTATATCTTGCTTATTATACCCAGCTTGCTATCCTCAAGGAATTTGACGATAGCGTTGATCTCCTTTCCAGGAGGCACCTGTTCCTTAATCTGATTGATTGCATCGAACACGCTGGTCTGTCCGTGGAACACCAGACGATAGGCATTTGCGATATGGCTGATTACCTTGTCGGTAGTGTTAGACGACTTGAGCAGTGTCTCGTTGACACCACCGTAGCGTACTGGATTGTCGGTAGCTACGATGAACGGAGGAACATCCTTCGAGATGCGCACACCACCGGTGACCATAGATGCACCACCAATGCGCACATTTGAATTGACAATGACACCTGAAGAGAAGATGGCTGCGCTGTGAACTTCGCAATCGCCAGCTACCTTAGTACCATAACCGAACGTAACGTAGTCGTCTACCTTGGTGTCGTGTGATATGTGAACACCCTCCATAAAGAAGTTGCGGTTGCCTATACGGGTCTCGCCCTCGGCAAATGTAGCACGGTTTACTACCACATTCTCACGGAAAATGTTCTCATCGCCAATAACAAGGCGTGTGTCAGCACCCATATAGTTGAAGTCCTGAGGCTCAGCACCGAGCACGGTGTTCTGATATACCTTGTTGCCACGTCCCATCTTTGTGCCACGCATGATGCTTACGTATGGGAAGATGATGCAGTTGTCGCCTATTTCAACACCGTCCTCGATGTAGGCAAACGGATAGATTGTAACGTTCTTGCCAATCTTTGCACCCGGAGCTATGTATGCTTTATCACTAATCATAATTTGAATTTTGAATTTTGAATTTTGAGTTTTGAATTGTTGTGGCAAGCCGCAATTTTGAGTTTTGAGTTTTGAATTTTGAATTATGCGCTGCACGCATTTTGAGTTTGTCAGTTGTGAATTATGAATTTCAAATTGAATAATTCAAAATCGGCAAAGCCGACAATTCAAAATTCAAAGCTCAAAATTCAAAACTCAAAATTGAATAATTCAAAATCGGCAAAGCCGACAATTCAAAATTCAAAACTCCTAATTCCTAACTCTTAATATCTTCCTCCGCCCAAAGCGTAGTAGAGATTCACAACAGCCTGCATCTTGTAGAAATCGTCTGCAACCTTAGAGAGCTCGGCATTGAGCAAGCTCTGCTGTGCGGTGATTACTTCAAGATATGTGGCTGAACCGTCGTTGAACAACATCTTGTTGTACTCTACATTCTTCTTCAGACTCTCTACCTGCTTGGCCTCAAGCTCGCTCTTCTCGTTAGAAGAATTGTAGAGCACGAGGGCGTTGCTAACCTCCGAACCGGCTGAAAGCACGGCGTTCTGCCATGTGTTGAAAGCCTGTTCCTGCTTAGCCTTTGCCACCTTCAAGCCTGCAACAATCTGACCATGGGCAAAGATAGGCTGAACGAGTGAGCCTACTGCCGAGAGAAGCCACTTGCCCGGGTTTACTATACCTGCACCACCTGAGTTGGTGAAGGCACCTGTACCCGAGATAGTGATGCTCGGATAGAACTTAGAGCGAGCAGCATTGACATCGTAGAAGCACTGAGCCAACGACATTTCGGCGTAGTGAACGTCGGGACGGTTGGCAAGAAGCTGTATGCCTACGCCAGTTGAGAACTGTGAGGGGAGCGACTGTCCCTCGAAAGTGCCGCGCTGTATGGTCTGTGCCTGCTGTCCGAGAAGAAGCGAGAGCGAGTTCTCTGTCTCACGAATCTGTCGCTTCAGGTCGGTAGCCTGGGCCTTGACAGAATACAGATTTGCCTCAGCACTCTGCACGCTGGTCTCCTTTACACGGCCAAGCTCCTTCTGAATCTTCATGATGTTCCATGTCTCTTCAACGAGCTTCGACATGTCGTTGACCACCTGCAACTGCTTGTCGAGCATGAGCAGAGTGTAGTACATGTTGGCGATGTTTGAGATTATCTTGGTCTGCACTACGAGCTGATAGTCCTTAGTGGCAAGCAGAGCCATCTGTGCCGAACGCTTCACATTGAGCAGATTGCCGAAGAGGTCGAGGCTCCATGATGCCGTGATAGGCAACTGATAGGTCTTTGTGGCAGGATTGCCGTCCCATGAAGCGATTGTTCCTTGCGGCGAGAATGTGAACGAAGGCACGAATGCCAACTTAGCCACCATCAGCTGGTCCTCAACCATCTTGACGTTGAGTGCGGCGTTGAGCATGTTTGTATTGTTGGCTATGCCCTTCTCGATGAGCGACTGCAGCTGCGGGTCGGTGAACACCTG
>JAIJMN010000165.1:0-5448 GCA_022735715.1 Prevotella sp. | reverse complement strand
GGCAGTCAATTGACTGCCCTAAATTTGTTTTATTACGGTATAATAAATTATAAATTTATCGGCCAAATATTTTACAAGTCAATAAATTTATATAACTTAGCCATTGAATTTACAAATAAACAGCTGATTGTACAACTTAAAAAAATCAATATTATGATTAGACTGAATGCATTTTTCGAAGTGAAAGACAACGCCAGCATTGACGCAGTAAAGAATCTCGGTACTGAACTTGTGAACAAATCACGCAACGACGAGGGCTGCGTTTCGTACGACCTCTTCACAAGCGCTACACGTCCATTGGTGATGATGTTCTGCGAAACATGGAAGGACGAGGAAGTATTGAAGGCTCATATTGCCTCGGCTCACTTCACCGACTTGGTGCCAAAAATCGAAGCACTCACAAAGAACGGATTGAAACTGGAGAAATTCGAATTCTAAACTCGTTTTCATACACTAAAAAACTTTTGTCAACAAATATCTACAAAAGGATATTCTTGTCATGAGTTAACACGAGAATATTTTCGTCATGAGTTAACACGAAAAATATTTTCGTCATGAATTTTATCACGAATTATCCAAAAAATCTTGTTTGCTAACAAATCCATGGATAATTCGTGGTAATTCATGACTATAAAATACAATACAACAATCTATTTTCTTCTTGTATTGCGACCATTGTCATAACGGTTTGCCTTGGCGAAACGGCCATTGCCATTAGCGTTGCTGCCATAACTGCCGTTGCCATAATTGCTGCCACCATAATTGCTGCCACCATAATTGCCAGCAGCATTATAGCCTTTTCCACCACCATATTTACCACCAGAAAAATCACGTTGCTTGCCATAGCCATCACGCTGAGACGACTGCTTGTCGTGTCCACGACGGTTCTTGTCGCGTGGCTGAATGTCGCGTTCGAATTGCTGACGCTCAAACTCGGGACGACGATTGTTGCCGAAGTTGCGTCCCTGATTGGGAGCAGGCACACCTGCATATAGCTGCTGTATAAGGTCGGGGCGACCTATGCGGCGCAATTCCTGCTCAATGCCACGACGCTCTTCTGGCTTATACCAGAAGAAGAACTGGCGCTGGGCAAGCTTTTCGCGCGGAGTCTTGGCAGAGAATACCGGTTCGAGAGTATAAGGATCATAACCAGAATACCACGTCTCCGTACTTACAGTCATCGGCGTAGGCGTGAAGTCCTGCACCTGCTCAAGATGAAAGTCAAGACGCTTGGTAATGACTGCCAGCTCTGCCATATCCTCCTCACGGCAGCCAGGGTGCGAACTTATGAAGTAAGGAATAATCTGCTGACGCAAATTCTCCTCGGTATTTATCTTGTCAAAGATGCGCTTGAACTCCTCAAACAATTTGAATGAAGGTTTGCGCATAAGCTTCAACACGGCGTCGGAAGTATGTTCAGGAGCCACCTTCAATCGTCCGCTCACGTGCTTGCAGATAAGTTCGCGAGTGTACTGACGTGCAGCAGCATTCCATTTCTCCTCCTTGCTCTTATGCAGAAGCAAGTCGTAGCGCACGCCACTACCTATGAAACTCTTCTTAATGCCAGGAAGAGCGTCTACAGCATGATAGATTTCAAGCAGCAGAGTGTGGTCGGTTACGAGATTAGGACAAATCTGCGGATTGATGCACGAAGGACGCTTGCACACAGCACACGCCTTTGGGTTCTTGCCGTGCATTCCATACATATTTGCCGATGGTCCGCCAAGGTCAGACAGATAACCCTTGAAGTCGGGCATTTCTATCACCTTCTTCACCTCTTTTATAATGCTCTCCTTCGAACGGCAAGCTATGAACTTGCCCTGATGGGCACTGATTGTACAGAAGGCGCAACCGCCGAAACATCCACGATGCAGATTGACCGAGAACTTAATCATATCGTAAGCCGGAATGCGCTTGCCCTTATATTTCGGGTGAGGCAGACGGGTGTATGGCAGGTCGAACGAGTGGTCGAGTTCTTCAGAAGTCATCGGTGGATAAGGAGGATTGACTACGGCATACTTGCCGTCTACCTCTTGCAGCAGACGTTGGGCGTGCATCTTGTTCGACTCCTCCTCAATATGTCGGAAGTTGTCAGCCTCAGCCTTCTTGTTGCGCAGACATTCCTCATGACTGTACAGAACAATGTCGTCCTGAGTAATTCCGTCAGGGATTTCATCCTCCTTTGTCAGGTAGACAGTCTGTGGAATATTGCGTATTTCAGCAATCTGCTTACCCTCGCTGAGCTGGCTGCAAAGTTCCAGAATAGGTTTCTCGCCCATTCCGTAGATTATCATGTCGGCACCCGAATCGCAGAGGATACACTTCTGCAGTCCGTCCTTCCAGTAATCGTAATGAGTCAGTCGACGAAGCGAAGCCTCAATACCTCCCAACACGACGGGAACATCGGGGAAGAGTTGCTTCAGAATCTTAGTATATACAATGGTAGGATATTCCGGACGGCAGTCGTGACGACCGTCTGGACTATAGGCATCCTCCGAACGCAGACGCTTGCCTGCCGTGTACTTGTTGACCATTGAATCCATACATCCCGGAGCAATACCGAAGAAGAGATTGGGGTGTCCCAGTTTCTTGAAGTCGCGGAAGTCGCCGTGCCAGTCGGGTTGCGGCACTATAGCCACCTTATATCCAGCCGACTCAAGCGTGCGACCTATAACAGCGGCACCAAACGATGGGTGGTCAACATACGCATCGCCCGAGAACAGGATAACGTCAACGCTGTCCCATCCTCGGATTTCCATTTCCTTTTTTGTAGTAGGCAGCCAATCGGTGAGCCTATATTCTTTCATTGTATATACTTTACGTGTTAATTAATTCTGTTCTGTTTCCTCTTCTGCTGACGGCTTGTTCTGCTCCCACTCCTTGTAGAGAGCCACGAGATTGAACAGGCCGATAGCCTTCATATTATTGTTGTAGATTACATCAAGACAGAGGTCGAGCAAGTTCTTGTCGCTTATGCCCGACGACTCCAGCAATGAGCGCACGTTAAGCTTAAGCTTGTCGAGCACAGTCTCGTCGATAATACCGTTGCTGTCTACCAAGCTGTCAAGAAGAGAATATTTGCGAAGCGTTTCAAGATGCAAGTCACTCACCTCAATGCTTCTTGTGCCTGATGCATTTGCCTGAATTTTGTACATAATCATTAGTTTTTTAAAGTTATTAGTCTTGTTTCTATCTCTTGACAAGGAAGTCCATTACGGCCTTCATCACCTGTCGGCGTGCATTCATATTGTTGATGCACTCGAAGGGGAAGCCCATAACGAAGCACTTGTAGTCGCTACCGTCATAAGCTACCGCAGCACTCGAACCGTCGGCATACTGCATTGCGCAGAATGCCGACGAAGCGGCAGGACGCATTACGTCTACCGACGTTGCTGCATAGTGCATGGGGTTGAGATGGCGGATGATGTCGAAATTGATTCCAAGTCCGTTTACTACATTATTAGTAATGGAGCGGTCGGCACGTTCGTACGATGCCTTGACCACATTGGCAAGAAACTGTCGCTCGTCGGCACGCAACATATCGCTGCCCACATAAGCTCCGCTCACCATAATGCGTCCGCCACGACCCGTAAATGCCTCAAGCTGCTTGCGCAGTCTCGATGTGAAGGTCTTGTAACGCACAAGCGAATGGCCGTCGTCCTTCTGCAGTCCGAAAGCTATGTCCATAACGTCATAGTCTGCCGAGCGTACGAAATCGTTCTCCAAAGCTTCCACCGAGCAGCTCACCACATTGTAATCTCCCGAGGTTGCAATATTTTCCACGTGACAAACCGATTCATTCTGCTGATTGCCCATCACAAACGAGCCTGCAAGTTCGTCTCCACAATATCCCAACGCTCCAGGGCCTTCGCTTCCTGCACGACTACGGTCGAAGCATTGCTGACGACCATTCCACCCTGCTGTAAGTCCATAAGAAACGCCTATATCGCTGTCCATGTCGAAGCCCTGCTGTGTTTCATTGTCAACTACAGCCGGGCCCGAAAGGCGCTTGAATCCATTCACCACAAGAACGTTGCGTGCATGAGGAACCGATGACAGTCTGGCAGCCAACGTCTCCGACGGGAAGCTCTCGCCTCCCCTATTCACAGCGACTACGCGGAATCGGTAGACTACATCGGGCTGCACGTCAATAACATAAGAAGTGGCGTGCACCATACGTCCGTTGTCAAAACCGCCTGTGCCTTGTGCTACATATATATTATAAGATGTGGGCACGGCTGTAGGCTCCTGCTCGTCCTTTACGGGAAGCCACGACAGTCGCAACTGGCCGTTTCCGATATTCTCTATACGGAAATTGTCTACCGGCAGAGGCTGAACTATGCACGGACGAGAATGGTTGCTGCTGACATAGCGCAATATGGTCTTGTAGAGTGAGCGTGCCATGGTGAACTTAAAGTTAGGGTCGAATCCACGCTTGAGGTCGGCAAAGTTCTGATGCGACATAGTCTCGACTATTGCCGAAGGAACCTCCGGCCTACGGGTCTCGCTGTAGTTGCGGTCCCACAGATAGCGACGTGTCCACTTGCCATACTTGAACGTAAGGTCGCGGCGCAATCCCTCAAGCAGCTGTTCGGCAAAGTCGTGCGAAGCCATGCGCGAAATGCCGCTATTGAGTCGTCCGTCATTGAAGTTGGTAGTACATATTGCCAGCGAACCTATTATAGAATCGGGCACCGATGTGTAGCCGGCATCACTATGCACAGCAAGCGAGAGTTCGATAGGAACCTTCTTGCCCTCGCGTGTCGGCACATAAACCGAGCCTCCGGCAAGCCAGTTTGTCATATTCGAGCGTGAATTGATGTCGTCGGAATAGTCGTCCGTACCGTTCTTTCCGCTATAAACGCTATATGGAGCGCCCGACCATTGGGCATTGTAGCGGGCTCCTTCCAGACAGCGCGGCATTCCGCTCGTAACGCCATAGCGCTGCACATTGCCCATACCTCCGCCAAAACGCACGGCGTCGGTAGTTATCACGCCCTTCTGATCTGAAAGGTTTGTTATGATGACACGGTTGTCGATACTGCTGCCACTACCGAAATCGAACGTTCCAAGATAGACCCATGTGCCTCCGCCCATCTGCTGATTGACACGAAACAGAGTGCGCTGGCCCTTATGACATACTATATACTGCACGTCAGACACGCTGTTGGGCAGAGTCTGATAGCTCACATACACAGCATAACGGCCTGCCTGCGGAATCTGAGGCTGATAGGAAGCCCACGACTCATGACCCTTGCGCACGGTACGAACCTGGCGCACAGTGCCTTGAAGGAAGGGGTTCTCGCCGTCACGATACACTCCATTGCGCACGGCAAAGCCTTTTTCCTTGGCAGTCTGCCACTTCTCACGGCCGTCGTCTTCCACATATCCACGACCGTTGTCGTTGTCTACCAGCACTTCGTTCTTCTGCCAGTCGCGCTCGCGTGG
>JAIJMN010000164.1:0-5448 GCA_022735715.1 Prevotella sp. | reverse complement strand
GCCGAGAACAATTCAAAACTCAAAACTCAAAATTCAAAATTCCAATAAATGGCAATCAAGAAACGACCTATATCTCCTCGCCAGAAGATGATAAACCTCATGTATCTGGTGCTCATGGCAATGCTTGCGCTGAACATTTCGACTGAAGTGCTCAACGGATTCTCTATTGTCGAGGAGAGTCTTAACCGCACTACAGCCAACTCATCGAAAGAGAACGAGGTGCTGTATGCCGACTTTGCCAACCAGATGAAGGCAAATCCGCAGAAGGTGAAGGAGTGGTTTGAGAAGGCAACAGCGGTGAAGCGAATGAGCGATTCGCTATACAACTACGCCCAACAGCTCAAGATTGAAATAGTGCGCGAGGCTGACGGCAAGGATGCCGACGTAGCCAACATAAAGAACAAGGACGACCTTGAGGCGGCAAGCCACGTGATGCTGGCACCCGGTACGGGTCAGGGCGGACGACTGTTCCGTGCCATCAACTCGTTCCGCGAGCGCATTCTCACTATGGTCACCGACCCTCATCAGCGCTCAATCATAGAGAGCAACCTCACCACTAAACTCTCTCCGAAGGCTCACACCATGGGCAAGAACTGGCAGGAGTATATGTTTGAGGACATGCCTGTGGCTGGTGCCGTGACGCTTCTGTCTAAGTTGCAGAGCGATGTACGCTATGCCGAGGGCGAAGTGCTGCACTCGCTCGTGTCGAACATCGACATGAAGGACATCCGTGTAAACCGTCTCAGCGCTTTCGTCATTCCCGAATCGCGCACCGTTATAAGTGGCGACCAGTTTGCAGCGCAGATAGTAATGGCTGCGGTAGACACCACTCAGCAACCCGAAATATACGTTGGCGGACGACGCATCAGCAACGGACTCTATCGCTTCACAGCCAATGGCGTGGGCGAACATTCGTTTGGCGGATACATCACCATGCGCGATGGAGCTGGCAATACAATACGACGCGACTTCACACAGAAGTACACCGTTGTGGCACCAAGCGCAACCGTGTCTGCCGACCTTATGAATGTGCTCTACGCAGGCTATGACAATCCTATCAGCGTGAGCATTCCTGGCGTTCCGCTCAGCGCTGTTCAGGCTTCCATGTCGGGCGGAGCATTGCGCAGCATAGGTATGGGCCGCTACATAGCACGACCCACAACGGTAGGCAGCGATGTCACCATCAATGTGGCAAGCAACAACGACGGACGCTCACGACAGATGGGCAAGTTCACATTCCATGTACGCAAGTTGCCCGATCCGGCTGCTTATATACAGATAGGCAGCGACCGTTTCCGTGGCGGATCAATGCCTAAGGCTTCACTTATGGGCACAAGTGGCATCAAGGCTGCCATCGACGACGGCATACTCGACATACAGTTCCGCGTGACGGGATTCGAAACCGTATTCTTCGACAATATGGGCAATGCCGTACCAATGGCTTCCAATGGCGCCAACTTCACCGACCGACAGCGCGAAACGTTCCGCAAGCTGTCACGCGGCAAGCGCTTCTACATCTCGCGCATTACGGCTGTAGGTCCCGACGGCATCACACGCAAGCTCAATGGTGCTATGGAGGTGATTGTGAAATAAACGTAGTGAATTATCGTAGAAATGAAATAAACGTAAACAAAGCACAATGAAAAGACTACTCTCTATATTGTTCATTGCTCTGCTCTGCACCGATATGGTGTCGGCGCAGCCCGCTGCACGCCTTCGCGAGCAGGCTAAAAAGCAACAGCAGACTACTCAGGGACTGAGTCTGCGCGCTCAGATATCGTTCCCTACGCAGAAGGCTGCCGGTGAGGATGTGGCTTGGCGACGTGACATCTATCGCGAACTCGACCTCAACAACGAGGCTAACGCCGGACTATACTATCCTGTTGAGCCTATAGGTCAGCAGATGAACCTCTTCACATACATCTTCAAGCTGGTGATGCGACGCGCCATTCCAGCCTACGAGTATCGTCTCGACGGCAACGAAGTGTTCGACGAGGCTTCGAAGATCAACCTTAAGGCGTTTCTCGACAACTACCACATCTACTATGAACGTACCGATCGTGGCACTCATATCGACGACAGCGACATCCCGTCGCGCGAGGTTACAGCCTATTACATCAAGGAGTCGGCTTACTACGACGACCATAACGCCATGTTCCATACCAAGGTTCTGGCGCTGTGTCCGATACTTAAGCGTGAGGACGATTTCGGCGATGCTGACACAAGCTATCCGCTCTTCTGGGTGCGCTACGACGATTTGGCTCCGTTTCTTACCAAGCAGACCATCATGACGAGCAATCTCAACAATGCCGCAACTATGTCTATTGACGACTTCTTCACAAAGAACATGTATCGCGGAAAGATATACAAGACCACCAATATGCTCGGCAAGACCATTGCACAGTACTGCCCTAACGACTCGGCTGTTGCCAAAGAGCAACGCAAGATTGAAAAGCAACTGAAGGATGTGGAGCAGAGTGTCTGGGGAAAACCGGAACCTAAAGACTCGCTCAACAGCATCGCAAAGTTGGACAAGAAGGCTGCCAGGACTCTTGCCAAGCGCAATCGTCGTGCCACTGGAGGCAAGACCACAAAGGTGAAGACTTCGCGTCCGTCGCGCAGTTCGTCTGTATCGTCTGGCTCTTCGGCTCGTGTCACCGTGCGCCGACAGCGCCATTAATACACCTTATTATATATATAGGATCAGCTTATTTATTATATAGGACAACAATAACAACCACAAAAAACGATTAAAGTATGAAAAGAATCTTCACATCAGCAGCAGTTGCAATCGTTATGTTGCTCGCTGCCACAAGTGCTCAAGCACAGATAAAGTTCGGATTGAAGGGCGGTCTTAACGTGACCGACATGAGTCTGAGCAAGGAAGTGTTTGATGCCGACAATCAGGCTGGCTTCTTCATTGGCCCTACCGTTAAGTTCACATTGCCCCTTATTGGTCTGGGCATCGATGCTGCAGCACTCTACGACCAGCGTCAGGCAAAGGTTAAGGGCGAGGTGGGCTACGAACAGATTACCATCGAAGAGCGCTCGCTTGACTCGAAATACATCAACATACCCATCAACCTACGCTATGGCATCGGACTGGGTTCGGTTGCCAGCCTCAACTTTTTTGCAGGTCCTCAGTTCGGATTCAATGTTGGCAAGAAGCATCAGGAACTTGTCGACGATGCCACATGGAATCTTAAGTCGTCAGCTTTCAGCGTAAACGTAGGTGCCGGCGTTACTATTGCCAGCCACTTCGAACTCTATGCCAACTACAACATTGCTTGCGGACGCACAGGCGACGTCACTTTCTCGGATGCAGTAAACAAAGTTTTCAAGAAACACGGACGCGCCAACGCATGGCAGATTGGACTGGCGTACTACTTCTAACGAAAGTTGAGAATTGAGAGTTGAAAGTTGAAAGTTATGATATGCTTTTGTTGATAACGTTATCGGTTTTATGATTATAAGAGGTAAGCAATAACTTTCAATTCTCAACTATCAACTCCCAACAATAAAAAAAAGGACTGTCACACAATTATGACAGTCCTTTTTTTATTGTCTTCGAAATATATTCGCTGATTACTTCATCATTTCGTTGAACTCCTCGAGAGTTACCTCCTTGTTGTTCAGAGTAACTGTAGACTTCAGAGCTGCAGCGAGCTTAACGTCAATAGCGCGCTCGATGAAGTTGTCAACAGCCTCGCGCTTCTTCAGAAGCTCGTTAGCGTAGTTGTCAACGTACTCCTCAGGAACGTTAGACATGCCGTACTGAGCGAACTGCATGCGTGCCATCTCCTTGGCAGCGTTCTTGATGTCAGCGTCCTCAACCTTGATATCGTTAGCCTTAACGAGCTGCTCCTTGATGAGGTGCCACTCAAGCTGCTTGATGCTCTCAGCGTAGTTCTTCTCAACGAAGTCCTCACCCTTGTCCTTATTGTTAGCAAGCATGATGCGCTTGAGCAATGCGTCCGGCCAAGTAATCTCACCAACCTTCTGCTCGCAGTATGTGCGAACGTCGAGCATGAACTTGTAGTCGGCGTTAGCCTCAAGCTGCGGCTGCAGGCTCTCGGCAATCTTAGCGCGGAATTCCTCTTCAGTCTTAACAGTACCCTTTTCGAATACCTGGTCGAAGAGTTCCTCGTTGAGGTCGGCCTTCTTGAAGCGCTGTATCTCAGTAATCTGGAAGCTGAAGTCAGACTCGAGGTTCTCAGCAGCGTCCTTCTCAATCTTGAGGAGTGAAGAAACCTCGGCTGTGCCTTCCGGATAAGCCTTGCGTGGGTTGAAAGTGATGATGTCGCCGAGCTTAGCACCATTGAAGAGGTTCTTCTGCTCCTCTACCTTGATGTATGAAGGCATAAGCACAGCACCCTCTACAGTGATGCCACCTTCCTTTGTATTGCCCTCAGCGTCGAGCTCGCGGATGTCACCCTTGAGCAGATCGTTCAAAGAAGCGTCATACTCCTGAGCCTGCTCGTACTTGCCGGCACGGCCCTGGTACATCTCTATCTGCTCGTTGATGAGCTTGTCGTCAGCCTTGATTGTGTAGTAATCGATCTTGTTGCGACCGTCGAGTGTGATGTTGAGCTCAGGAGCAACGGCAATATCGAATACGAAAGTGTAAGGAGCCGGCTGCTCGATGTCTGCCGGAGTCTCCTGCTTATCAGAAGGCAGAGGCTCACCGAGCATCTGGATATTGTTGTCCTGGATATATTTGTAGAGCTGCTCGCCTACAAACTTGTTAACTGCGTCGTAGCGCACTGAAGCACCAAACTGACGCTTGATGAGACCCATAGGAGCCTGACCCGGACGGAAACCGGGGATGTTGGCCTTCTTACGATAGTCCTTGAGAGTCTTCTCGACAGAGTCCTGGAAGTCTGCCTCTTCGACTGTGATAGTCAACAGACCATTCACTTTGTCGGGATTTTCAAATGAAATGTTCATTTCTGTTCAGTCTAAAATTATATTTGTTATTATTGTAATTCGTCCACGGAAGTGCAAAATTACTCATTATTAATGTAAAATCAGAATATATATGGTGAAAAATTGTTGTTTGGGGTGTAATACAGCGAATTAATCACATTTTTTCATTTATCCCAAATCGGCCATAGGAATACTCTGTCAATATGTTTTGACATAATAAAAAACGTCGTATCAAGGCATGATATGGTCGTTTCATGGCATGATATGGTCGTTTCATGGCATGATACGGTCGTTTCATGGCATGATATGGTCATTTCATGATACGAAAGAGTGCATTATATCACGATGCGGACATTAGTGATACGATTGCAACAACACAACAATATAACATAACAACAACACAACATAACAACACGACACCACATCAACCTCATACAGCTGTAAAATCGAAAAAACTCCCCTTCCTACTGGATGAAGAGGAGTTGATATGGTTATTCAGTTCTGTTATTCTTTTGCTGCTCT
>JAIJMN010000163.1:0-5487 GCA_022735715.1 Prevotella sp. | reverse complement strand
GAAAAGCGAGAAGGCAAATCACGAATTTCTTCATTTTTCATTATTTAGTTTAACCTTACAAAGTTATACCATAAAAACGGCATTTCCTCCGTTTTATTGTATTATCTCACCCCACCCACGCAAATTGGGTACAAATCGTGCTGTGGAAACTTCTTTGCAGTTGATGTAGAGCGTGTCGAAAGTATCGGTGGTCTCGGTGTTTGAGAATTTGTTCTTCGGATAAAGGCGGTTGTTCTATAGATGTATTCTTGCGGAAGCCTTGGCATCATAAATACACTATTGCTGCTATTCCCAATCCGTGGGTTGTGATAAAATGAAAAATGCTTCTATACTGTGGAAGTATGGAAGCATTGGTAAAGTTGAGACAAAATGTCTTTTTTATTCTACGGTGAATGTTGTTACTTTCATTCCGTTTTGGGTGTTCTCATGATTAGGGTCGCCAATAACAATACCATACTCTCCAGGTGTAAGGTCTTCCAATACAATGTAGTAAGAACTTTCGCCATATTTCTTGGCCTTGTAATCAACGCTTGAAAGGTTATTGCTCTCTGTTTTTGACAGTGTGCCAGTTTCTGCCAACAGGTATCTACGTTCTTTGCCCTTTATTTCGAATTTGAAAATGGAAATAAAAGAGTTCGGATCTGTTTTGTTATCAGCTGCCTTTACGATAAGGCGAGTGGTTGGACTGCCAACTGCTTTGCTGGTTGACTTTATACCTTTTAGCGTTAATCTTGACTTGACTTTACCAATACCAGTAAGATAAAGGCTTGCACCTGCCTTTGCTTTTATAGTTCCATTTTCGCGAGATAATTTGACTCCTTGACTATCAGAGGTGAGAAGGAGCGTTTTTTCTGCAAACTCAGGTTCTTCAACAGTTACATTTTGAGCTGTCATACTTGTCACATAAGTTAAGACCAACAATAACGACAATAATAATTTTTTCATAAAAAAACAATTTAATATTAATAACAGCAAAGTTATGATATTATTTTTACATCCCCCCAGAGTGATAAATAATGTTAATTGTATTGTTATAAAAGAAATACTCGTTTCTGTTGACTTTTGTATATAATGACAAGTCTGCGCTTCTGCGTCATTCTATATTATGTGGATTCGCTCCATACTTATTATCTCCTTCACTTGGTAATAACGTAAAGATGAGCAGTATTAAGGTACCCGGCCCTGATAATAAAAACAGCAATGCCCACCACCCGGATTTTGACGAGTCGTGCAAGCGTCGTACAAGAATTGTAAAGTTCGGGATGACATGAAATATTCCGAATATACCTATAATGATAAAAGCAAACCCGTTGTCATCTTGTAAAGCAACAGATATAGCAACACAAACAGATGCCATAATCAAATATGCCAAACATTGGTACAGCCAAAAATACCAAAATTCAGAACGAGTTGCTCTGCCTTGCAAAGTGAAATAATTGGAGTAAGCACTCCTGACTGCGTTGAATAATCCCATAGTTTTTACTTCTCATCTTGTTTCTTAACTTCTGCTCACTTGGAATCCTTTTTGACACAGGCTCATTTCTACGAAGCGTGCCTTGTCGTTGGGGCGGTGTTCGTTGAGGATGCGGCGGATACGTGCTGCTGCCTCCTCGTCCTTGGCTATCATGTATAGATAGCCTCCACCTCCGGCACCTGGCAGTTTGTAGCCGAGGCAAAGGTCGTTGATGAGGCTGGTTATGGCCTGTACGACAGGGGGATTAGTGCCAGCATCGAGGAGTTGGTTCTGTTGCCATGTGCGACCAACGAGACGTCCCATACGATAGAAGTCCATACGCTGTATGGCATCGAACATATCAAGGGCGTGCTGTTTCATGTCGCGCAGCATAGCAAGTTGGTTGTGTTCATTTAGGAACATACGTCGTACAATCTCGGCAAGGATGGTCTTGGCTGTGCGTGTGATGCCTGTGTAGTAGAGCAAGTGGCAAGCCTTGTAGTCGGATTGGGTGAAGAGGGTGTCGGGCAGATAGCGCACTTCGGGTGTCTGTGCAAAGCCACGGTCGGTCTGCAACAACTTTACGCCAGGTAGCAGTCCACCGAACTGATCTTGCCATCCTCCACCCGTGGTGAGCAATTGTTCGAGCACGAGGGTGCGATGACCTATGTCGGTGTTATCCCATCCCAGTCCGCAGAAGTCGTTGAGTGCGCCGAGCACGGTAGAAGCGAGGAGTGAGCTGGTGCCTAATCCTGAACCGGCAGGAATGGCAGAAAGCAATGTCACCTCAAGACCGCAACCGAAAGCGCGTAGCTGACTCTCAAGAGTAGGGTAGGAGTCGGTGCAGAACTGCGGAAGGAATCCGGCAAGAGCCAATGCTGCCTTGGGAATGGAGAACGGCGACCCTACGCGGTTGTATTCAGCCAACTCGCTGTAGGTGGTAATCGTCTCGGATGCTCCGAGGTCGATGCTGCGCAGAACGATGTGCGGCTGAAGGCATGGCTTGACGTAAGTCTGCAATGGTGGCTGTCCGTTAAGGTTGATGGCTATGTTTACCACATTGCCACCCTCCATAAGACAATAAGGTGGTGTGTCAGTCCATCCGCCTGCTATGTCGATGCGTACAGGTGAGCGTCCCCATACAATCTGGTCGGCATATACCGACAGACGTGGATGCTGACCTACACGCAAGGCATCGGCTGTAAGACCTTCGCGCAGCAATCCGAATGCCTGCGCTTCGTAAGAGGCAGATTCATTGGCTGTAGCCTCTGAGCGGAACATAGCGTCGCATGCTCTTGTTAATAAAGGTGCTGATGAAGGCAGGGGTGAGGGTAGGTCGATGTCGTTGTCACGATATTGGCTGGCAAGGTTGTGCAGATCGCACTGGTAGAACACGCTATGCTGCCAGTTGCGTGCAATCATAGGCAAATTGTGTGCGCGGTAGTGTGTGCGCTGGCTTACGAGACGACGCAGATTTGCCTCGTCGCTTATTTCGTCGGCACTCATACGGCGAGCGTTAGTCCACAGATGTCTGCCCTCATCGAGATTAGGCTCGGAGAGCATCCATCGCAACACAATGCCCATATCGTTGATGTTGTCGACGATGGGGAATATGCGTGCAGACTGAAGGTCGTGATTGCCCTCAATGGTTGAGATGTCGATGCCACGCTCCTCTGCCCACGAAGCGAAGCTGTTGCCGAGGAATTCAACATCGGTAAGAGGGCCGCGGAAGGCATCGTTGAATCCGTATGGACGTACAGCCCATTGGCTGGTGCCTATAGGTACAATGTCGACACACTGGCCAGGTGCGAGCGTTATGTTCCAGTCGTTGTCAGGCACTCCGGTCACGATATTGTCGCGTGTCAGAGTCCATTGTTCGCCTATGCATGCATTCTCAATCCATTCGTTGCGGTTGGATTGTGTCCAGCGTATCTTGATGTCGGCATTCTGCACGAATATGGAAGGATGCGGCTTGCGGTCGTGGTGCATTATCTCACGCTGGTCGTTGACGAGATTCTGTATGGCAAGCATCGACGATAGGAGTTCGTGAGATGTGCCGAAGTGATAGAACTCGCCACCGGTGAGAGGTAGTATTGCAATCTTCAAGTCTGCCACTTCTGCATCGGTAATTGTAGGATTGGAGCCGAGAGCGCAACCGAACTGTCCGTACATGTCGTAGGCTGTGACCGGACCTTCGGTGATATGACCTTCGGTAGTGGAATGTTGCATGAGCACCTTTATTGCTCGGTCGCTGAGTATCCACACACCGATGTCGGTAAGATAGAAGTGATCGGTAGTGAGCGAAGCCAAAGTCTCTACCGACGGCTTCTGAAGCATACATTTAAGCTGTGTAGGCTGTTCGCGTGTAGACACGAACACGCCATGATTCTTGGCGGTTTCGGGTCCGAGCCACAGTCCGTAGCACACTATGTCAGCCCATTCTGGTATGGGTGACAATGGTGAAGTGGTGCGTATGAACACGTCGCCACTGACTATCATAGTGTTTAGTCCGTGTGGCGCCATGTTCATTATGCGATTATAGAGCGGCACCTGAAGCGAAAGCAACGACTGGTCGAGACTCTGTCCACGTTCCCAACGGAACACCGGTAGCGGTGTGAGTACCTTGCCAGAAGGTGCATACGACGGCAGACGTCGGCTTTGTCCGCCGGCGTGCAGAAGCAGTCGCTTGTCCGAGGCAAGCCACTCGTCGAATGTCATGTTGCCATGCTCTGCCTCGTAGGCAGCGCGCAGCAGCCATGTGGTGCCACCGCCCGACCCAAGCTTGGTGCCTACTGGGTCGTTGGTGCAGAACCATTCGTCGGCAGGCAGATGGGTAATGTCGTGGAAGCATCCCACAAGATTAGGGGGTAAGGACAGGAGTTTCTTCATGAGTGTGTGCTTAAATGTGCTTGAATATAGGTGTTATTGCTCTTCATAGATATGGAAAATGCGCTCCATCATCTGCCATTTCTGGTCGGAAGTGGCGTTGTCGTCGCACGACTGGAACTGAGCCACATGTGCCTCCCATTCAGCCTGGCGTGGCATAGTGGCAAGTCGGCTCATTGCCGAATTCCAGTCGAAGTCGGCAGGTGCGTCAACAATCATCACAAGGCGTGTGCCCTGTATGTAAACCTCCATTTCGAGAATGCCCACAGCCTTGATACCGCGGCCTATCTCGGTCCAGAAATGTTCCTTGTCGTGAGCCTCGCGATAGCGACGGATTATTTCGTTGTCGTCGCTTTTGAGGTCCATGGTCTGCACATACCGCTTTGTAGGCTGGTCGTAGTGCTTGGCAGGATATCCGTTATTTTCCATATTCATTAAGCTTTGTTTTGATGATATTAAAATAGAAAATCTTAGTCGTTGAGTGCTCCGATAATCTCGCTTACTGATGAGCATCCATGGCTGTCGAGCCACTGGTTGATGCCGTCGCGTACCTTAATGGTAACGGCAGGGTCGAGGAAGTTGGCTGTACCGATCTCGATGGCTGTAGCGCCTGCCATGAGGAATTCGATGGCATCTTCAGCGGTGCTGATGCCTCCAAGACCTACTACAGGAATCTTCACAGCCTTAGCCACTTGCCATACCATACGCAGAGCTACGGGCTTGACGGCAGGACCGCTCAGTCCGCCGGTAGAGATGCTGAGCAATGGGCGACGACGCTCAATGTCGATAGCCATGCCCATGAGTGTATTGATGAGCGAAACGCTGTCGGCACCCTCAGCTTCTACGGCATGTGCAATCTCAGTAACGTCAGTAACGTTGGGCGAGAGTTTTACGATGATTGGCTTGTGATAGCGCTGGCGCACGGCACGCACTACGCTGGCAGCACCAGTTGTAGTTACGCCGAAAGCCATACCGCCCTGCTTTACGTTAGGGCAGCTGATGTTGAGCTCGATGGCAGGAATATTGTCGAGAGCGTCGATGCGGGCGGCACATTCTGCGTAGTCGTCGGGTGACGAACCGCTAACATTGACAATCATATTGGTGTCGATGTCCTTTATCTGCGGATAGATGTTCTTGCAGAAGTAGTC
>JAIJMN010000006.1:0-27380 GCA_022735715.1 Prevotella sp. | reverse complement strand
ATAGAAAATTTATACCTTTGTGCCATGAACAATCAAGGACTATTAGAGCACTGTTATTTCGTCGTAATTACACTGTTTTAATATCGAAAATCTATTGACGTGCAAAGTTAATCAAAAAAAGCCATTAAGCGATAATTCTCGGTCGCTTAATGGCTCTTTATCAATGAAATATGGCGTTAGTGTGGACGTTTTGGGACATCTTTAACGTTTTATTTGCAAATGTTGTAATTGTTTTATCTGCGTGTGCAGCAGCCTGCTTTGGCGAGATGCCAAGCCTCGCGCACCCACAGCACGAGGCTCGACCCTACTACTATTGCCACCCAATCCTTCAGCGAGAGGCTCACTACGTTGAAGAAGTCTTGCAGAATCGGAGTCTCAACCATCAGCACCTGTCCTGCGAATATTATCACAACGATTGTGAGCAGTCCCTTGCATCCGCCGAAGTGGAGCGCCGAACGTCCCGTCTCGAAGGCTCGCGCGTTGAACAGATAGAAGAAGTGGGTCATGACAAATATGGTGAACAGCAGCGTCAGTTCGTAAGCCGTGAGGTGTCCTTCGGTCCAGAACGTTAGTGTGCCAAGGCCTGCGAAGAGTTGCAGATAGTTGAGCGAGAGCATATCGCTGAGGCTGTCTACATCGGTATGCTTGAACACCAGCAGGAAGAAGAACAGCAACACGAAGAACAGTCCGCCCACTCCTACAATCTCGCCGTACATGGGGCGTGTCAGAATAAAGGCATGGCGGTCGCGCGGACGGTCGTGCATTACGCTCTCCGACGGCGGCAGTGAAGCCAACGCCATGGCTGCGAATGTGTCCATTATCAGATTTATCCACAGCATCTGCGTCACGGTGAGCGGCGACTCGGTGCCCATGAAGGCTCCGATGAGCACTATCAGACACGCCGTAACGTTGACGGTGAGCTGGAAGAGGAGGAAACGTTGTATGTTCTGATACAACGAGCGTCCCCACATCACAGCCTTGCCGATTGACGCGAACGAGTTGTCGATGATGGTAATGTCAGATGCCTCCTTAGCCACCGATGTGCCGTCGCCCATCGACAGGCCCACTTGGGCTGCCCGCAGGGCAGGGGCGTCGTTGGTTCCGTCGCCTGTCACAGCCACAACCTGGTTGAGTCGTTGCAGCGTTTCGACGAGTCGCTTCTTGTCCATGGGTCGTGCGCGGGCTATAATCTTGAGTTCGGACACACGTTGTAGCAGCTGTTCGTCGTTCAGGGCGGCAAACTCCGGTCCGGTTATGATGTTGCGGTCGGAGTCGTCATGAGTCCAAAGTCCTATCTGGCGGCCTATCTCACGTGCTGTGGCAGGAGTGTCGCCCGTAACGATCTTGATGCTTATTCCGGCGTCCAGACACTCCTTGATGGCGTCCGGCACGTCGCTGCGCACGGGGTCGGCAATAGCCGTTATGCCTATGAAGTGCAGTCGTGTGGCGCAGACGTGTCCGTCGCCGATGGCAACGTCGCCCTCTTCGAGTATCTGGAATGCAAAACCCAGTGTGCGCATGGCGTGGTTCTGAAAGTCGAGTAGCTGGTTTTCAATGCGTTCACGAGTTGCGCCTTCGCCCAAGGTGTGGCACATTCCGAACACGATTTCGGGTGCGCCCTTGACGTACAGAATACGTTTGCCGGGCATCAGAGCCGAGTCTACCACGGTAGCCATATACTTCCGCTCGGTGTTGAAGGGCAACTGGTCTATGACGGTAGAACTTTCGCGCAGCTCACGGTAGTCGGTGCCGTGCTCGTAGAGCCACAGCAGCAGCGCGCCCTCGGTAGGATTGCCGAGCACGGAGGGGTTGTTGGGGTCGGTGAAGTCGAGCTGTGCGGTAGAGTTTAGCGCCATTGACTCCGCCACAGCCGAACTGTTTCGGCTGACACCGTACAGTTGCACGTCGTCCACACGCATCTGGTTCTGCGTCAGCGTGCCCGTCTTGTCGGTGCATATCACCGTCGTTGCACCCATGGTTTCGCATGCGTGCATCTTGCGCACGAGATTGTTGGTCTTGAGCATACGTCGCATGCTGTACGCCAGACTCAACGTTACAGCCATAGGCAGACCCTCGGGCACCGAAACCACTACAAGTGTGACGGCTATCATGAGCGTCTGCAGCAGGTAGGCTATGAACGGCAGCAGATAGAACTGCTCGTACGAGGGCGAAAGAAAGTACATCAGGATGCGGCCTATGATGATGCTGGCACCTACGCAGTAGCTCAGTTTGGCAACGAGTCGGCCCAGTCCGTCGAGCTGTTCGTCGAGCGGAGTCTTCACCGAATTGTCTATCTGCACCGCCTCGAACACCTTGCCCTGCTCCGTATGGTCGCCTATGGCAAGCACGCGCATTATGCCGTGTCCCTCCATCACCTTGGTTCCCTTCATGACATGGTTGGACGGGAACGTAGCCTGGCTGTCAAACTCGCTTGCAACGGTGGTTTTGGCGCACATAGGTTCGCCCGTCAGCGTCGATTCGTCGACGTTCAGCAGCGTTGATTCCATCAGTTCGCCGTCGGCAGGAATCTCCTCGCCCGTGTTTACAATCACTATGTCACCCACAACGACCTCGCGGCGTGGTATCAGGGTCGTGTTTGAATCGCGAATCACCTCCACAGGCTCGTCGTCGTTGACCTGATTGAGTATGGCAAACTCCTTGTCGGCCTGATATTCAAAGTAGAACGAGAGGCCCGTAGCCAGCATTATAGCCACGAATATGCCCGCAGGCTCGAAGAAAACCGTAGGTCCGTCGTCCAGACCGAAGTATTCGTAGCACGAGATAAGTATCGAGAGAGCGCCGGCAATGAGCAGTATGATGATGAGCGGGTCGCGGAATTTGTCTAAGAATTGTAGCCAAAGCGGAGTCTTGGCGGGTGGTGTGAGCACGTTCTCGCCATACTTCGAGCGGCTCTGGGCAACCTCTCGGGCGGTGAGACCGGTGTAATGATGTTTGGATTCCATAATGTTATTGTTGATGTTAGCGTTCACAATATGCAAAGTTATTAATTATATGGCAAAACGAAGTAAGCCCAAATGCAAAAAAATATTACGCCCGAAGTTACACGTACATTATATTTTGACTTTTCACTTTTTTTTCGTACTTTTGCGAGTCAACTGAATTTTTATTCCCAACTTACTATAAAAACCCACTACGGCAATATATGGACGACGAGATAAAAGACAACGAAGAGATAACAAAGGACAACGTACAGCCCAACGACGAAGCCACCTCAGACAACGACATCGAGTCTGTCGGCGACGCTGCTGACGATACGTCGGCTCCGACCAGTCATTCCGACTATAAGCCGGTGAACCGTTTTGACGCTTCTGCCGTTCATCATCTGAGCGGTATGTATCAGAACTGGTTCCTCGACTACGCCTCGTACGTCATACTTGAACGTGCCGTGCCGCACATCGAGGACGGACTGAAACCCGTGCAGCGACGCATCCTGCACTCAATGAAGCGCATGGACGACGGCCGCTTCAACAAAGTGGCAAACATTGTTGGCCATACCATGCAGTTCCATCCGCACGGTGACGCCTCGATAGGCGACGCTCTGGTGCAGATGGGACAAAAGGATTTGCTCGTAGACTGCCAGGGTAACTGGGGAAACATACTCACCGGTGACCGTGCTGCGGCTCCGCGATACATCGAGGCGCGCCTCTCGAAGTTTGCTCTCGACGTGGTGTTCAATCCGAAGACCACCGAATGGCAGCTCTCGTACGACGGTCGTAACAAGGAACCGATAACGCTGCCTGCCAAGTTTCCGCTGCTTTTGGCACAGGGAGCTGAGGGCATTGCCGTAGGACTCAGCTCGAAGATAATGCCCCACAACCTCGTTGAAATATGCGATGCAGCCATTCACTACTTGCGTGGCGAGGAGTTTCAATTGTATCCCGACTTCCCCACAGGCGGATCGGTTGACGTGGCAAAATACAACGACGGCCAGCGTGGCGGCATGATAAAGGTGCGCGCCAAGATAGAGAAGCTCGACCAGAAGACCATCGTGATCCGCGAGATACCCTACTCGAAGACAACAACAACGCTCATCGACTCAATTCTCAAGGCAATTGACAAGGGAAAAATCAAGGCAAAGAAGGTAGATGACAACACGGCAGCCGAAGTTGAGATTCAGGTTCACCTCGCTCCGGGCGTGTCGAGCGACAAGACCATCGATGCATTGTACGCATTCTCCGACTGCGAGATAAACATCTCGCCCAACTGCTGTGTAATCGAGGACAACAAACCGTGCTTCCTCACCGTCAGCGACGTGCTGCGCCATAGCACCGACACCACAATGGGTCTGCTGCGCAAGGAACTTCTGATACGCAAGGCGGAACTTGAAGAGCAGCTGTTCTTCTCGTCGTTGGAGCGCATTTTCATTGAGGAGCGTATATATAAGGAGAAGAAGTTCGAGCAGTCGAAGTCGCAAGACGAGGTAGTAAGTTTCATCGACTCAAAGCTCGAACCGTTCAAAAACCAGATATTCCGGGTGCCTTCTGCTAAGACTTCGGCTGAAGGCGTAGTTGAGCAGGAGATGGTGGAGTACTCGTTTCACCGCGAAATCACACGCGACGACATTCTGCGACTGCTCGAAATCAAGATGCAGCGCATACTGAAGTACAACAAGGACAAGGCCGACGAACTCATTGCACGCATCAAGGCGGAGCTGGCTGACATCGAGTACGACCTCGCCCACATGACCGACGTCACCATACACTGGTTTGAATACATACGCGACAAGTATGGCAAGGACCATCCGCGCCGCACCGAGATACGCAGCTTCGACACCATTGAGGCTTCGAAGGTGGTTGAGGCAAACCAGAAACTCTACATCAACCGACAGGAAGGATTCATCGGAACCGGTCTCAAGAAGGACGAATTCGTGTGCAACTGCTCCGATATCGACGACATTATAGTGTTCTTTAAGGACGGAAAGTACAAGATGGTACGTGCTGCTGACAAGATATTTGTGGGCAAGAACATCCTGCATGTACAAGTTTTCAAGCGCAACGACAAACGTACTATATATAATGTGGTGTATCGCGACGGCAAGAACGGACCCGCTTACATCAAGCGTTTCTTCGTTCCTACAATGACGGTGGGCAAGGACTACGACCTCACTCAAGGCACTCCAGGCTCGCGTGTGCTCTATTTTACAGCCAATCCGAATGGCGAAGCCGAGGTAATCAAGGTGACTCTCGAAGCCAACCCGAAGCTGAAGCGAATATTCATCGACAAGGATTTCTCGGAAATTGGCATCAAGGGACGCACGTCGAAGGGCAATCTCGTGACGCGAAACCCCATCCACCGCATCGGTCTGAAGAGTCATGGACACTCTACTTTGGGCGGACGAAAGGTGTGGTACGACCCCGATGTCAACCGACTCAACTACGACGAGCACGGCAGACTGCTCGGTGAGTTCTACGACGACGACTCAATACTCGTCGTACTCGACGACGGCAACTTCTATATCTCTACCTTCGACGCCAACAACCATTATGAGTCAAACATCAAGATAATTGAGAAATGGGACCCCGACAAGGTGTGGACAGCCGTGCTGTACGATGCCGACAACGACAACAATCTGTATCTTAAGCGATTCCGTATGGAAGCAACCAAACGCCCGCAGAACTACATCGGCGAGAATCAGGAGAGCCGGTTAGTGCTGCTTACAGATACGGTTTATCCCCGACTGGAGGTTGACTATGCCCCGACTACGGCTCCCGACGGCTCGACAATGCAACGTCCGCCACTCGAAATCGATGCCGATGAGTTCATAGCAGTAAAGGGATTCAAGGCAAAGGGAAAACGTGTGACAACGCTCGAAGTAGCCGATGTGAAGGAACTGGAGCCTACACGATTCCCCGAACTGGAGAATGCGGACACCGACGACGCTGCCGATGAAGAGCCCGAAAACCTCGATCCAGATGCAGGCAAGAGCCAGCAGCAGGTGATAGACGAAATGACCGGACAACTCAACATATTCACTGAGAATGCAGACCTTTAAGTATATATTCATAGCCATTGCGCTGCTGTGCAATGAAGGGGCAACGGTTGCTGCACAATCCGGTAGCGACTATGCCCCGGATGAGGCTCTGTCAGCCCGCATCGAGCGCCCGACGCTGAAGACAAACGCCATGATGATAGGCGTAGGAGCAACCAATCTGCTCGACACTTATCTCTCGCCCGAGAAGTATCGTGGCTTGGATGTGCGCTTCCTTTCGCACACTCGTCGCGAGAAGGACTCCACCGCGTGGATCAATCAGTTTCAGCACGAGGGCAACGTGGCTTATGCCGACAACCGGTCGGGCAATGGCGGCGAGATGGCAGGAGGCTATACGTTCCGCTATTCGCTTCTGCGCAAGTGGAATGTGAACTTGTGGAGCCACCCATTGCAGCTCATTGCGGGTGGAACGGCAGCCGGAAACATCGGCATAATATACAATACACGCAATGGCAATAACCCTGCCAACGCCCGGCTTTCGCTCCAAATAGAGCCTACAGTGGGCTTCGACTATCCCATAGGACGCCCCAACGGCAAGCGTGGCATTGCCTTCCGGGCAGGCGACGCAGTTCGTTATCCGGTAGTATTGCACTACGAAGCCTCGGCACCTTTGTTCGGACTGATGTTCTCACCCAACTACGGACAGTCGTATTACGAGATATTCAACCGTGGCAACTACGACCATAACTGCGTGCCGACGACCGTAGGTTCAACCCCGTCGTTGCGCCATATGCTCACCGTCGACTTCCGTCTGGCACGCACAACGTGGCGTATTGGCTACCTGGGAACCATCGAACAGTCGCAGGTGAACAATCTCAAGACCCACATCTACACCCATTCGCTCATGATAGGTATAGTGAAGAGGTTTCGCACCGTGAAGCAATAGCCACAGACTAAGCAAAGAAGTGACAGCAAACGAATGTGAAATGCCCCTCCCGACGAATGGAGGATAAAGATAAACAAGATGACAAACAGTAAGCTTATACGCAACATCGTTGTGGCAATCATTGCGATACTCTCGCTCGGCTCATGTGTCGATGAAGAGGAATATGCCGACAATCCGCGTGGCAACTTTGAGGCTTTGTGGAAGATTGTCGACGAACACTACTGCTTCTTCGACTACAAGAAGGAGCAGTACGGACTCGACTGGAACGCCATTTACGACAAATACTCGCGCCAGATAGCTGACGATATGACCGACAACCAGCTGTTTGAGGTGTTGGGCAATATGCTTGGCGAGTTGAAGGACGGCCATGTCAATATGTATTCGTCGTGGGATGTGGCGCGCAACTGGTCGTGGCACGAGAACTATCCTTCAAATCTGAGCGACACACTCATCAACCGCTACCTCGGCACCGATTACCGTATATCGTCGGGCATGCGTTATCGCATACTCGACGACAACATCGGCTACATCCGATTGCAGTCGTTTGCATCGTCAATGGGCGAGGGTAATCTTGACGAAATACTCTATTATCTCATGCCGTGCAATGCGCTCATCATCGACATCCGCGACAATGGCGGCGGAATGGTTACGTCGGCAGAGCAGCTGGCAGCACGATTTACCAACACCCCGTTGCTTGTCGGCTACATGCAGCATAAGACCGGGCGCGGCCATTCTGACTTCTCATCGATGGAGGAGCAGCGCCTCAAGCCGTCGAAGGGAATACGCTGGCAGAAGCGCGTGGCAATACTTACCAACCGGTCGGTGTACAGTGCCGCCAACGAATTTGTCAAGTACATGCGCTGTTGTCCTAACGTTGTGCAGATAGGCGACCGCACCGGTGGCGGAGCAGGAATGCCTTATTCCAGCGAACTGCCCATAGGATGGAGCATACGTTTCTCGGCTTGCCCCATGTACGACAAGGACGGCAACAGCACCGAGTTCGGTATAGCGCCCGACTACGACGTGCAGCTATCACAGACCGACCTACTGCGTGGCAAAGACACTATAATAGAGAAGGCACGAGAGGTGCTCAGACAATGACACTTGAATCATTAACATAATAAAAACAATTCACTATGAACAAAGCAATTAACACAAACAACGCTCCTGCAGCAATCGGTCCGTACTCACAGGCTATTGAGGCTAACGGCATGGTATTCGCATCTGGCCAGCTTCCTATTGACCCTGCAACAGGCAACTTCGCCGAGGGTGGCATCAAGGAGCAGACACGTCAGTCGCTCACCAACGCACAGAACATCCTCAAGGAGGCTGGCACCGACCTGGCACACGTTGTTAAGACAACAGTATTCTTGAGTGATATGGCTAACTTCGGTGAAATGAACGAGGTGTACTCTGAATTCTTCACACAGCCTTTCCCTGCACGTTCAGCCGTTGCAGTGAAGACTCTTCCGAAGAATGCGCTCGTTGAAGTAGAGTGCATCGCAGTGAAATAACGCTCCGCAGAAATACGTATAGACATGAATGGAGACTACAGCAAGTTTTCTGCCGTAGTCTCCATTTTTAGTATCAAGGCAATAATAAGCCTTCAGAAAACCATCTTCCTAACAATAAACTAACCATTACAACATGAAGTTAAGTTCACTTTTATTCATGGCTCTATGCCTTCCGCCACTGCTAAACGACGCCGTCGGTCAGGCAAAAGAGAGCCAGTTTCAGTTGAAGCAATGCAATGTTGCCAATCCTGAGAACACCCCACGTCCGGTATTTCCCGTTCCGAGCCGCAGACAGATGCTGTGGAACGAGACCGAGTTTTACGCCTTCTTCCACTACGGCATGGACACATACACCGGCAAGGAGTGGGGCGACGGCACCGAAGACGAATCCATCTTCGCCCCGACACGAGTGCCCGACCCTGCCCAATGGCTCCGTGTGGCAAAGCAGGCAGGCATGAAGGGCGGCATAGCCGTGGTGAAACATCACGACGGATTCTGTCTCTGGCCCACCAAGACCACCGACCACAGCGTCTTGAATTCAGCCACAGAGACAGCCCGCAAGACAAATATTCCGCGCGACTTTGCCCGTGCAGCGCGCAAGCTGAAGATGAAATACGGATTCTACGTCTCTCCGTGGGACCTCAGCAGCATCTATTGGGGCGAGAAAGACAGCCAGGGACGCTACACCGACAACTACGCAAAGAAGGTGTTTTTCCCCCAATGTGTAGAGCTGGCGCAGTATGGTTCCGACCAGTTTGAGATGTGGTTTGACGGTGCAACGGGTGGCGATCATGCCGGATATTATGGTGGTGCGTACGGTGGAAAGGGTACAACGGGTCGCCGAACGATAGACAATGCACAGACATTCTACGACATTCCAAACCTGCGCGACTCCATTCACAAGCTGCTTCCTAATATTGTGATGTGGGGAGTAGGCGGTGAGGTGCGCTGGATAGGCAATGAAGCAGGCCACGCAGGCGAAACCTGCTGGGCAATGGGGTCGGGCGAGAGCGGCAATGCTGATGCCTGGCGCTGGTGTCCAGGCGAAAGTGATGCCAAGGCTACCACAGGCGGATGGTTCTGGAAGAAGAACGAGAAAGTGCTTTCAGCCGAACGACTCTTCCAGATGTATCTTGAGACAGTGGGCCGCAACGCTACACTCATCCTCAATCTGCCCCCCGACGTCAACGGACTTATTCCGCAAGCCACCGCTCAACGTATGGCAGAACTCGGAAGCATGCTCAAGACGCGCCTCGGCAACGACCTTGCGCTGAAGGCAAAGATCAGTGTGAGCGAGGAGCGCACCCCCGGCGCACACACCGATTACTCCGTTCGCCGACTCACCGACGGCAACAAGAACACCTATTGGGCTACGAACGACGCCACGACACACGCCACCATCACGCTGAAGTGGGACAAAGCTGTCACCGTGCGATACGTTCAGCTGATGGAGCACATCAAGCTCGGACAGCGCGTGCGCTCGTTCACCATAGAGACAAGCGACGACGGCACCACATTCACGCCACGTGCCACCAACATCCAGACCACCACGATAGGCTACAAGCGCATCGTTCCGCTCAACGGATCTACCGCCAAGAGCTACGAGGGCGATGGATATAAGGTGAAGGCAATGCGCATTACCATCAACGACAGCAAGGCTTGTCCGCTGATTCAGAGTCTGTCGGTATTCTAATCTCTCTAAAAGCATACAACAATGAACTTCAAGATATATACAATCATAGCCGTGCTGGCACAGCCTATGGCTGCATCGGCGCAGAACACCGAGCGCAAGCTGTGCGACTTTGAGTCGGCTGATGCCTACCGCTCGATACAGGTGTACGACACATGGGAGAACTCGCCCTTCCGCAACAACTCCGTTGAGGGAAACATACAGGTAGTGCAGAATCACCTGAATGATGCCGACCCCGTGCGCGGTTTTGCCCCCAACCCCTCGCGCCATATCCTCGCCGTGCAGCGCTCGCGCTTCGGCAGCAACACGTTCGGTGCACTCGTAGGACTTAAAGAGCCTTTCGCCCAGACCAAGACCGTGCAATACGTTCACGTGAAGATATACTCGCCCAAGGGCGGACCAGCCATGCTCATCGGACTGGGCAACCGCGACGACCGTCCGCACCAGTCGCCTCTGACCGAGCAGTTTTGGGCTACAGCCTCGCAACCGCTCGTTGCCAATCATTGGAACGATGCCGTGTTTGCCGTGTCGGGAGCCAATGGTGTGACCATACGCAATCTGCTCATAGTGCCCGATGCTACTTCGCCCCACAATCTGACAGCCGACTTTGCCGCCTACATCGACGACATCGTGCTCTCAGCCGACGAAAAACCGTTCTTCACCGTAGGCGCATTTGCAACCTCGCGTACCCACAAACGCGGCGACCTCGTGACACTCAGCCGAGGCGTTGACGACCTTGGCGGCGGACTCAACGGCTGCATCCTGCTTGCCGATGGGTCGGCTGTTACGGGCCGTACAGCCAAGTGTGGCGAACCGTTGAGCGTTAAGGCTGTTCCGGCACCAGGCTTCCGATTCAACAAACTCGTAATACGCCACGGCCGTAACATCGACGGCAACGCACAGGGCGACTGGACTGAGACCGTCGTAACAGCCGACCGATTCATCAACGGCATCTATGCCATACCTGCCGACATCATCGACGGCGACATCCGATTTGTACCTTATTTCAGCAGCGTGGCTGCGGGAGCGAAGTAGACTGGCTGCCGGAGTGAAGCCGAACAACAGCCTCCTTTTTCAGCTTGTTATACAGTTGTTTTTCAAAATTTGAACAACTGATTTTCAAAACGAGTCCTTTTGCATTCCAAAAGGACTCGTTTTGCATTGTAAAAGGACTCCTTTTAGCACCCAAAAAGGACTCCTTTTAGCACCCAAAAAGGACCCCTTTTGCAAGCCAAAAGGACTCCTTTTTGAATTTTGAATTTTGAGTTTTGAATTTTGAATTGTTCTCGGCTACGCCTGCGATTGTGAATTATTCAATTTTGAATTTTAGTTTATCCGGAATATGGAGTGATAATAATAATTTATGGGTCATTCTGAATTTGGAGTAATTCAACTATGCAACCATGTTGCACTCGCTATTCCTTAACTTTGCATTCAGAAACAATTAAATAACATACAGATATGAATGTAAAGCTTATTAGAATCATTCTTGGAGCCGTTATGCTCGCCGTTGCTGCGCTGGTGGAGCATACGGTGCAGCTGCCCGTGTGGCAAATGCTCATTATTTATCTTGTGCCATATTTGGTAGTGGGCTACGATGTTGTGTGCGAGGCGTTTGAAGGAATATGCCATGGCGAGGTTTTCGACGAGGACTTCCTTATGTTCGTCGCTACCGTAGGAGCCATGTGTATAGGCTTTTTGCCCGGAGCCGAACCGCAGTTTGCCGAAGCCGTGTTTGTGATGCTGTTCTTTCAGGTGGGCGAACTGTTTGAGCATTATGCCGAACACCGCTCGCGTCGCAGCATACGTGCGCTTATGGACATACGCCCCGACACCGCCAATGTGTTGCGCAACGGCAAGGTGCAGGCTGTGAGTCCGGATACAATAGCCGTCGGCGAGACCATCATCGTGAAGCCGGGCGAACGTGTTGCGCTCGATGGCGAGATAGTTGACGGCACGTCGGCACTCAATACCGTGGCGCTTACGGGCGAGAGTATGCCGCGCGACGTGCATGAGGGCGACCAGGTTGTGTCGGGATGCGTCAACATATCGGGCGTGCTGACCGTCAAGGTGCAGAAGAGTTTCGGCGAGTCGACAGCCTCTAAGATAATAAATATGGTGGAGAATGCTTCGGAGAAGAAGTCGAAGAGCGAAGCCTTCATCACCCGTTTTGCACGTGTCTATACGCCCATCGTCGTCATAGTGGCACTGGTTCTGGCGTTTGTTCCGCCATTGTTCTGCGGCAGTTATGTCGAAGCACTCACCACGTGGCTCTACCGTGCGTTGACATTCCTTGTGGTTTCGTGCCCCTGCGCTTTAGTCATCTCAATCCCGCTGTCGTTCTTCGGTGGCATAGGTGGAGCGTCGCGTCACGGAATATTGATAAAGGGTGCAAGCTATATCGACGCTCTCGCCGAACTCGACACCGTAGTGTTCGACAAGACTGGAACCCTCACTCACGGCGAATTCTGCGTTGAGGCAATTCATCCCGACAAGATATCGCCCGAAGAGCTGCTTCATCTTGCAGCCCATGTGGAGCGATACAGCACCCACCCCATAGCCGTTTCGCTGAAGCAGGCGTTCGGTAATGAGGCTGACGGATGTAAGGTTGAGAATGTTGAGGAGATAGCCGGACACGGCGTACGTGCCATAGTGAATGGCCATACGGTGTGCGTTGGCAACGAGCGCATGATGGATTCGGTGGGCGCAGAGTGGCATAAGTGTCATCTGGTGGGCACTACGGTGCATGTAGCCATTGACGGTGAGTATGCCGGACATATAGTTGTGGCAGACCGGATAAAGGAAGATGCAGCTGATGCCATAGCCGGATTGCACGCCATGGGCATCAGCAATACCGTCATGTTGACGGGCGATCGTAAGGAAGTAGGAGAGGATGTGGCACACCGTGTTGGCATTAACGATTGCCATACACAGCTGTTGCCTGCCGACAAACTCGGCATACTTGAGCAATTGCTCGATAAGAAAAAGAAGAACAGAACGCTCGCTTTCGTGGGCGACGGTATAAACGATGCGCCCGCATTGGCGCGTGCCGACGTTGGTGTAGCGATGGGAGCGCTCGGTTCGGATGCTGCCATTGAGGCAGCCGATGTTGTTTTGATGGACGACAAACCCTCGAAAATGGTGACAGCCATACACATAGCGCGACGCACACTGGGCATTGCACGGCAGAACGTATGGTTTGCCATAGGCGTTAAGGTGCTCGTGCTGTTGCTCGCCGCAGTGGGTTTGGCTACTATGTGGATGGCTGTGTTTGCCGATGTGGGCGTTATGGTGCTGGCAGTGTTGAATGCCATGCGCACGCTTAGACTGTCGTCAGATTGAGGGAATGCCCTTTCTTTAGATTAAGGGCATACCAAGCTTGGCGCATTCGCGGCGCATGTCTTCGGGCCAGATGCTTGCCTGGATTTCGCCGATGTGCGCCTTGTGAAGCAGAACCATACAGAGACGGCTCTGACCTATACCACCGCCGATTGACAGCGGCAGCTCGTCGGCAAGCAGTCGGCGGTGGAAATACAGTTGCTCACGGTCTTCCTTGTCCTCAATTTTGAGCTGGCGGAGCAATGATTCCTTGTCGACACGTATGCCCATTGACGAGAGTTCGAACGAGCGTTCGAGCACCGGATACCATATAAGGATGTCGCCGTTGAGGCCCTCCTTACCGTTCTCGGCTACTGTAGACCAATCGTCGTAGTCGGGAGCACGTCCGTCGTGCTTCTCGCCGTTCGACAGTTTGCCGCCTATACCTATTATAAATACGGCTCCGTATTTCTTGCAGATAGCGTCCTCGCGCTCCTTCGGCGAGAGGTCGGGGTACATCTGCAGCAAGTCTTCGCTATGAATGAAGTGTATTTGTTCGGGAAGGAAGGGCTTGATGTTCTCGTATGTCTCGCAAACCAGATACTCTGTGCGGCGTATGGCGGCATAGATGCGCTCCACAATCGACTTGAGAAATGCCACGTTGCGCTGCTCTTTGGTGATAACGGCTTCCCAGTCCCACTGGTCAACGTACAATGAGTGCAGATTGTCGAGTTCCTCGTCGGCTCTGATGGCATTCATGTCGGTGTACACACCGTATCCCGGCTTGACGTTATATTCAGCCAACGTGAGTCGTTTCCACTTCGCAAGCGAGTGTACAACTTCCGCTTTCTGGTCGCCAAGGTCCTTGATTGGGAATGTAACGGGACGCTCAACGCCGTTCAGGTCGTCGTTGATGCCGAGTCCCTGAAGCACAAACAGAGGTGCAGTGACGCGGCGCAGGCGCAGTTCTGTAGAAAGATTCTCCTGAAAAAAATCCTTTATGAGTTTGATGCCTTGCTCGGTCTTGTGCATATCGAGAAGTGCATGGTAGTGTTCTGGTTTTATGATTGTACTCATTTTGTTGTATTTTTAATTTCGTTTTGCAAAGGTAATAAATTGTGGCAAACTGACAAATTAATACGGTATAAAAAATTAAAACGACATAATATTTTATTGATAAGGTAGCAAACTGACAAACTTCGCGGTGCAAACAATATTTGTATTAACTTCAAAAATATTGTCAGTTTAGCAAAATATAGTTAACTTTGCACTCGGAATGCAAAGTGCATGCCAAGGGGTGGCGGAATATTTCCGTCTGAGATTATACCCTCAGAGCTGATCCGGATAATACCGGCGTAGCGAAAAGGTTAAGCATTAAAGGCAGCCCCTTTTATGTATTATTGGTCATTTCGGCTTATTTCAGGAAAACTTTTCGGTCGGATGACATTAAAAAATCAGGTAAAAAGATGAAAAAGACAATCGGTGTAGCTATGGCTGCAGCATGTGTTGCATCTGCTCAGATGGCACAGGCGCAGACCACGCTTGACACCTTGAAGGTGCAGAACCTTCACGAGGTTGTGGTAAAGGGTGTACGTGCACCCAAGAATGCCCCCTTTGCGGTGGCCAACATCAAGAGCGGTGAGCTGCAGAAGTTTGCCACTTCAGGCAAGGAAATGCCGTTTCTGTTTAGCCGAACACCCGGTGTATTGGCATGGAGCGAGAACGGTATGGGCACAGGTACAACGTATATGCGTATGCGTGGTGCCGCTGGTAGCCGCATAAACGTCACTATTGACGGTGTGCCTCTTAACTCTCCCGAGGACCAGACGGTGTTCTGGGCTAACATGAACAGCTATGCCTCTCTGTTGGGCAGCTCTCAGATACAGCGTGGTATAGGCACTTCTACCAATGGCGACGGTGCTTTCGGCGGTAGCATTTCGCTTGCCACTAAGGCTCCTTCTACTGTTCCGTACGTTGAACTGACCGGTTCGTTCGGTTCGTACAACACTTGGAACACTGGCATCAACTTCTCTGCCAACCTCATCGGCAACAGTCTTATATTCGACGGTGCCTATCATGAGACCAACACCGACGGCTATATTCATGGCACAAGCGGACGTTCGGGTTCTTACTACGGCGGATTGACGTGGATTGGCAGCAACTTCAAGTTGAGCTACAAGAACATCGGCAACTTCGAGAAGACCGGTCAGGCATGGAACGGTGTCGCTGCGTGCGACTACGACGGCTACTCGCTTTCGTCGTATGGAATCAACAGCTATAAGGATATGTACAATTATGGTCTGGGACGATACAACCAGCTCATGGAAGACCTTGTATATCCGTTGACCGACGGCGGTCGTCTGTCAACCAAGTCGTTCTACTTCCGCGACGGACGCAAGTGGAATCAGACTACCGACAACTTCTATCAGAACCATAACATCCTCAACTTTGTATGGCAGCCGTCGGAGCATTGGACTCACAACGCTACCGTACACTACACCTACGGTTATGGCTACTACAACGAGTTCCGCCGTGCTTCGGCTCTCGGCAAGAAGTTTGGACTGAACGTTTATGATGCCGACGGTGAGCTGATTGAGTCGGAGGCTGTGCGCTGCAAGGGACTTACGCAGAACAACTACGGTGCCCTCTACAATGTGTCGTATCACGACGACGCATGGGACGTAATCGGCGGACTCAGCGCGCAGATGTTCCGTTGCAACCACTGGGGCTACCTTACATATATAGCCAATGAGGAAGTGGAGCGCCAGTATCTGAAGGATGGTGGCAAGTACAAGTACTACGATTCTGATGCCGACAAGAACGACTACAGCTGGTTTGTAAAAGCTGCATACAATTTCGGTTCGGGCTGGAATACGTTTGCTGATATGCAGATGCGCATCGTTGACTATACCACAGACGGAGTGAACGACAAGTTCATCAAGGGAAAGAAGGACGGACGCAAGTTCTACACACAGCAGCAGCTCAACATCGACGAGACTTACGTGTTCTACAATCCTAAGGCAGGCATCAGCTACACACGTGGAGGCCACAAGGCTTACGCATCGGTAGCCTACGCCAACCGCGAACCGGAGCGCAACAACTTCACCGACAACAGCAGTGCAGCGCTTCCGAAGGCCGAACATCTGTTTGATACAGAGCTGGGCTATCAGTATCGTACCGCCAACTGGTACGCCAGCGCCAACCTTTATTATATGCGATACATCAACCAGTTTGTGATGACTGGTGCAAAGAGCGACATCGGCGAGGCTATTACAAGCAATATCAAGAACAGCTATCGTCTTGGTGCCGAGCTGTCGGCAGGTTGGAGCCCGCTGCAGTGGCTCTCGTTGGAGGGCAATGCTGCGCTGAGCCAGAACAAGCTGAAGAACTTCACCGAGGAGGTTGAGGCTTGGGACACCGAGGCTGTGCACAATACATACGCCAAGTCGACCCTCTCTTACTCGCCGTCAGCCATCCTCAACGGATTCGTTGACGTACACTTCGGCGGATTCAGCGCTACATGGCACACCAACTTCGTTAGCCGTCAGTATCTCGACAACACCCAAAGCTCGGAGCGTTCAATCCCGAGCTACTCGCAGACCGACCTTGCCTTCAACTACACAAGCAAGGTTTCGAAGGCGCTTGGAATGAAGCAGGTGACACTGGGCATCGACTTCAACAACATCTTCAACCGCCATTATGCTGCATCGGGCTACGTCTACTACGACTGGTATAACGAGGGCAAGCGCACATCGACACTCGCCTACATTCCGATGGCAGGCTTCACATGCATGGGCCACGTAACTCTGAAATTCTAAGCAATAGATGATGGATTTCATTATAGAGCACGGACTCGACATATTCACTACCATTCTCGGCATAGTGTATCTCATTCTTGAGTATCGTGCGAGCATAGCTCTGTGGGTGGTGGGCATCATTATGCCGGCTCTCGACGTTTATCTCTACTGGAGTCACGGACTGTATGGCGACGCCGGTATGGCTGTGTACTACACTCTTGCCGCAATATACGGCTACGCTGTGTGGAACTTCGGCAAGAAGCGTGGACAGCAGGAGGGCGACGCATTGCCAATCACCCACATGCCGAGCCGTCTGTATCTGCCAGCCGGGGTGTTCCTTGTGGTGACATGGGCGGCTACATATTACGTGCTCACCGAGTTCACCAACTCTACCGTTCCAGCTCTCGATGCCTTCACCAATGCCCTAAGCTTTGTCGGCTTGTGGGCTTTGGCACGTAAATACGTTGAGCAATGGGCGTTCTGGATAGTCGTTGACGCAGTCTGCTGCTATCTGTATGTAGTCAAGGGCATACCCTTCAAGGCAGGACTGTACGGTCTGTATGTGGTGATAGCGGTAATGGGCTATCGCAAGTGGAAAGCAATGGCTCTGAAAAAGGACTCCTTTTAGAGTGCAAAAGGACTCCTTCTGAAAATGCGAAGGATTTTCTTGGAAAAACTAAGTAAATACTTTAATAAAAAAGGCTACAACATCACAGTTGTGATATTGTAGCCTTTACTCTTTCTGTCGACGTGTACATTAGCGTACTTTCGTCGGCATCTTTAGTTCCCATATATACATCGGAGTTGATATATTGCATACGGCTCTTGACTGCTTTGCGTGCCGAGAAGTGAAACTCGTGTACGCCGGTCAGCTCATGTATCTTGCGTATGTTGCTCTCGTTGACTCCGCATCCTGCAAGTATCGTTATGCGGCGGTCGGCGAGGGCGTTGAGTTCCTTGAGCAGTGGTATGCCTTGCTCGGCAGTGGGCTGCTGTCCGGATGTAAGCACGCGGTCGATGCCCAGCTTTATGAGCTGACAGAGCGCCTCGTAAGGATTGTTGCAGCGGTCGAAAGCGCGGTGGAATGTCACCGACATGCCCTCGGCAGCCTCCACCAGACGTCGGTTGGCATCCATATCGAGCGTTCCGTCGGCATTCAGACAGCCTATCACTACGCCGTCAACACCCAGTTGCTTACATATTCTTATATCCTCCTCCATGCGTTCAACTTCGAGTGGAGTGTAGAGAAAGTCGCCTCCGCGCGGTCGGATTATCACGTGCAGGCGTGTAGAGGTGAGCAATCGGCGCGCCACCTTAATCTCGCCATACGACGGAGTGGTTCCGCCTTCAGGTATTCCTGCGCACAGTTCCACACGGTCGGCACCGCCTTTCTGCGCAGCCAGACAACTCTCCACGCCATTGGCGCATACTTCAAACAGGCATTTCCTTTCCATAATACACCTTATTTATATTATATGTAGCACTTGTTAGAGTATCTGCAGCACTTCCTTTATATCTTCAATCTTGCGCAGTTCGCCCATAATCTTCTTCACTTCATCACGGTCGTGTACGCGTATTTCAATCTGTCCGTCGAATATTCCTTCGTTGCTTTCGATGGTCATCTTGTGGATGTTGACATCGAGCTTGTCGGAAATCACCTCCGAAACGTCGTGCAGCATGCGCTTGCGGTCGATGCCTCGTATCTCGATTGTAGCGTCGAAGAACATCACCTTGTGCATGTCCCACTTGGCGTCGAGTATTCGCTTGCCGTAGGCAGCCTTCAGTTTGGAGGCCACAGTGCAGTCGCGGCGGTGTATTTCGATGCGGTTCTTGTTGTCAATATATCCCAGTATGTCGTCGCCAGGAATGGCGTGGCAGCATGCAGGGAATATGAATTGCGTGATGTTCTCCTCGTTGATGATGACTGGTTTCTTCTTGTTGAAGCCTTCGCCGACGATGAAGAAGTTGTCCTTCTTGCCTTCCTTCTTCTCGCTATGGCCGAAGAAGGGCACATACTTGAGCCAGCTGCTGGTAGTCTCGTTCTTCTTCTTCTTTTCAAGCAGTTCCTCAACGTCCTTGTCACCGAGCAGTATTGTGCGTCGGCCGATTGCAAGAAATAGGTCTTCGTGCTTCTGCATGTCGTGGACTTCGCACAGCTTGTTGAGCACGGGAGTGGTCATCTCGAGCTCGTTCTTCTTCAACCAGTCGTCGAGAATCTGCTCGCCCTTCTTCTGGGTTTCGCGGTTGTCGCGTCGCAGTATTGCCATAACCTTCTGCTTGGCTTTTGCAGTTGACACGAAGTTTACCCACGATGGCTGCACATGTTGCGACTTTGAGGATAGAATTTCTACCTGGTCGCCACTCTGCAGATGATGGCTCAGCGGCACGAGCTTGTGGTTTACCTTGGCACCGATACAATGCGAGCCGAGGAAAGTGTGTATCTGGAACGCGAAGTCGAGCGCCGTACATCCGGCTGGCATGGTCTTGATTTCGCCCTTCGGTGTGAATACGAATATCTCGCTTGCGAAGAGATTGAGCTTGATTGTGTCGAGGAAGTCCATCGCATCTGGCTGCGGATCGTCGAGAATCTCCTTGATTGTCGACAGCCAGTTGTTGAGTTCGGAATCGTCATCAACGTTTTCGTTGTCGCCTTCCTTGTACTTCCAGTGTGCTGCGAAGCCCTGTTCAGCCACCTCATCCATGTGGTCGGAGCGTATCTGCACCTCAATCCACTTGCCCTGCTTCGACATCAGCGTCACGTGCAGAGCCTGATAGCCGTTGGCTTTGGGGTGGTTCACCCAGTCGCGCAGTCGGTCGGGGTGCGACTTGTATATCTGGCTTATTGCCACGTATATCTTGAAGCACTCGTTGATCTCCTCCGAACGCACCTTAGGCGTATATATAATACGCACCGCTAGGATGTCGTATATCTCTTCGAAGGTGACGTGCTTGTTCTGCATCTTGTTCCAGATGGAGTAGGGGCTTTTGACGCGTGCTTTGAGTTCGTACTGTATTCCCATACGGTCGAGAGCCTCGCGTATAGGTCCGGTGAACTGTGCGAAGAGCGTATCGCGTTGCGCCTGTGTGTCGGCGAGCTTGTTCTTGATGTAGTTGTATTCGTCAGGATGTTCATACTTGAACGAAAGGTCCTCCAGTTCGGTCTTTATCTTGTTCAGTCCGAGTCGGTTTGCCAGTGGCGCATAGATGTACATCGTCTCGCCGGCTATCTTGTACTGCTTGTTGGCAGGCTGCGAAGCGAGTGTGCGCATGTTGTGCAGACGGTCGCATATCTTAATAAGTATGACGCGGATGTCGTCGCTCATGGTGAGCAGGAGCTTCTTGAAGTTCTCGGCTTGGGCCGAAGCGCGGTCGCCGAAGATGCCGCCCGAAATCTTGGTCAGACCGTCGACGATGTGCGCAATGCGTTCGCCGAATATGTTGGAGATGTCCTCGACGGTATAGTCGGTGTCCTCCACGACGTCGTGGAGCAGCGCTGCGCAGATGCTGGTAGAACCGAGTCCCATCTCCTCAACTGCTATTCGGGCTACAGCAATAGGATGCATGATGTACGGTTCGCCTGAAAGTCGGCGCACGCCTTTGTGTGCCTGTCGTGCGAAGTTGAAAGCTTTGTTTATGATGTCAACCTTTCTGCGGTGTCGTGATGCAAGGTATATCTTGAGAACTTCGTTGAATGCGTCCTCAATCATTTTGTTGTCAGCGGCTTCTCGCTGTTGGTCTTTCAAGTTCTGGTCGTCCATAGTTAGGGTCCTCACTTTAAGTTAATACGTAATTCAGGTTACAGATTCAGGCTTGTGCCTTGTTGTCAGTCGACATGTTTGTATGTAAATACAGAGCGGCGGACATGAGCCCGCCGTTCCGGTAGACAGAATTGGTCTGCCTACTTATATTATTTGATTTTGATTTTCTTGCCGGCACGAATGCTGCTTCCGCTGATTTTGTTCAGCTTCTTGAGCTTTTTCACAGTCGTGCCGTTGCGTGCTGCAATCTCCGACAGAGTATCGCCCTGGCGGATTGTAACGCTGCGACCGCCACGTGAACGCTTCTTGCTGTTGCGACCGCGTCTCGACGATGCCGAACTGCGGCTTCGTGAACTTGAACTGCTGCTACGTGAGTATGTAGGAGTGGTGTTGTTCACCTCCACTTCAGTACGTTTAGCCATCAATTCTTCGGGGCGATAGGCATAGATAGAGTCCTCGTGGTCGATGAAATTGCTCACCATTGTAGCCGGCAGACGTACAGCTGAGGGCTTAGTGTTGCCGTTGATGATGTTGCGGCGATACTGCGGGTTGAGCTGTTTGATTTGGTCGACGTCCATGCCCAGCACCTTGGCTATTTGCTCGAAGTGTATGTCGCGGCTCACTAAGACTGTATCGGTCTTTGCGGGCAGCTCTGCACGCATCGGACAGATGTTGTGGTCGCAGTAATAGTTCATGATATAGTTGGCAGCAATGAATGCCGGAACATATCCGCGTGTCTCCTTTGGTAGATAGGGATATATCTGCCAGTAATCCTTTTCGCCCTTTGAGCGGTGTATTGCCTTGTTGATATTGTCCGGACCGCAGTTGTATGCAGCGATAACGAGGTTCCAGTCGCCGAATATCTTGTACAGATCGCGCAGGTATTGTGCTGCTGCATAGGACGAAAGAACGGGGTCGCGGCGCTCGTCAACGAGCGAGTTCACCTCAAGACCATATCGCTTTCCTGTGGCAAGCATAAACTGCCACAGTCCGGTAGCACCCACACGCGACACGGCGTTGGGGTTGAGTGCCGATTCGATAACGGGCAGATACTTCAGTTCGAGAGGTAGTCCGTATGATTCGAGAGCCTCCTCAAACAGAGGCATATAGAAGTTTTGTGCGCCAAGCATTAAGCTTACAGAGCGGCGCAGGCGTCCGCTGTATCGGTCGATGAACTGCTGTACCACTTCGTTGTAGGGCAGTTCGATGACTGAAGGGATGCGAGCCAGACGTTCCTTGTACACCTCGGGAGAGTACACGGGGTTGATGTCCGACATATTGCAGTCGTTGTTGACCTGCAGATAAGTCTTGTTGTTGTATGCCGAAAGCAAGCTGTCGAATTCGGCTGTCATCGCTTCGGGCAGGTCGATGACCTCTTTCTTGCCTTGAGCATTGGTTACGGTGATTTCCTTCTCATTGTCGTCGCTCTGCGCGAGGATTGGGGTTGAGAAGCCCATGAATGCTGCTACTATAAGTATTAAAGTCTTTTTCATCAATGATATATATATATTCGATTCTATCAGTTTCGTTGTTTATTGGTTGTCATACGACTCGTCGTGTAGCTAAAAGTTGAGACTACAGTTGATGCCAAGACTGTTTGATTTGAGCGGATTGCGCTCGCGGTTGTTGCTGATTATTGTCGGTTCCACTCTCAGAGAGAGGTCTTTCGAGATGTCAAACTCCGACAATGACGCGTCAACATAAGCGTCGATGACGCTGAGGGCGTACACTCCGATGAGGCAGAAGACGCTAAGGTCGCGCCAACGGCGGTAAGTATCCTTGCGACTCTTGAAGAGTTTCTGGTATCTTGCTTTGTTTGAGTCGTCTATTTTGGCTCCTAAGTGCAGAAACTGGTTGTAGCTTTGCGTGTTAGGGTCGTCGTCCATGAGGTCGAGATAGGCTTGCGAGTAGTCTCGATACATCTGGTTGTTCCATCTCAGTGCGTATGCGCAGCCTACGAATCCACCATATACTATAGGCAGTTTCCAGTACTTGCGGTTGTATATCTGACCTGCTCCAGGCAGCACGAGTGCGAGCCACATGGCGCGTTTGGGGTTAGGTCGCCACGTAGCCCAGTTGCGTTGTTTGGCTATTTTGAGCGAATCTTTGCGTAACAGTAGCGAGTCGTTGCGTGAATGTAGCGAGTCGTTGTTGGTAGACAGCAGCCGCAGTGTGTCTTGCTGGGTGAGTATTGGGTTCAGCGAGTCGGCGGTTGCAGCCTTGGCATTATTTGTTCTTGCCGGAGGGTCAGCCACTTTGCGTTGTGCTGCGGCGTTGTCGGCGATGAAAGTCATGCCCACAGCCACAACCAATGTTTGCAATATATTTAGCAAAAAAGTCTTCACTTTTGTCCTATTCTTATTTAATGTAGTAGGCTTGCCGTCGCCTTGACTGTTCATTATTCTTGTTTCATTTTGTCGAAAGCGCACATGATGCGCTCCAGTTCCTCCTCGTTGGCGAATGGAATGGTAATCTTTCCCTTTCCCTTAGGTGAGCAAGTCATCTGCACCTTGGTCTGCAGGAAGTCGGAGAGGTGGTTTTTGAGTGCTGTGAATTCTTCGGGAAGTTTGGTCTTAGCCACAATCTTCTTCTTGCCGCTTTCCACGTCTTCGCCGTTCTTGAGCATCTGTGCCATTTCCTCAACTTTTCGTACAGAGTAGCCGTTCTTCACCACTTCGTTGAAGAGCTTAATCTGCATGGATGGTGAGTCGATAGCCAATAACGCGCGTGCATGTCCCATATCTATCTGTTTCTTCTGCAATGCTATCTGCACCTGAGCCGGCAGACGCAGCAGTCGCAGATAGTTGGTTATGGCAGTGCGGCTCTTTCCGACGCGTTCGGACACCTTCTCCTGTGTCATTCCATCGGCGTCGAGCAGGTGTTCGTACGCCAGCGCAATCTCAATGGCGTTGAGATCTTCGCGTTGTATATTCTCGACGAGTGCCATTTCCATGACGTTTTCGTCGTTGATAGTGCGTATGTATGCCGGAATGGCAGTAAGTCCGGCCATCTGCGAGGCTCGCCAGCGTCGTTCACCGGCTATTATCTGGAATCGGTTTTCGTCGACCTGTCGTAGGGTTATGGGCTGAATGATGCCAATCTCGTGTATGCTGCAAGCCAGTTCTTCGAGTGCTTGCTCGTCAAACTTGCGTCGTGGCTGGTTAGGGTTGGCCTCTATTTGGTCGAGAGGAATCTCGTTGATAGTCGATGTTCCCTGCGTTCGTGCTGGAGTAGTATCGATGAGAGCGTCGAGTCCCATGCCTCCTTCTATGTCTTCGAGTCCGCGTCCCAGTGCGCTTCTGTTGTATTTCTTATGTACTGCCATCCTTTTTTTAAATGTTTAATGTTTAGTGATAAAACTTCACTTTTCACTTTCCTCGGGTGTGTTCTTGTTGATGATTTCCTTGGCCAGAGCCAGATGGTTTTTCGATCCTGCCGAGTCGGCATCGTAGAGTATGACGGGCAGTCCGTGGCTTGGACTCTCGCTGAGCTTCACGTTGCGCTGTATTACGGTCTTGAACACAAGTTCCTGGAAGTGGCGTTTCACTTCGTCGTATATCTGATTGGCCAGTCTGAGACGGCTGTCGTACATTGTCAGCAGGAAGCCTTCAATCTCGAGTGACGGATTGAGTTTGCTCTTTATTATCTTGATAGTATTGAGCAGCTTGGTTATTCCTTCAAGAGCGAAGTACTCGCACTGCACGGGTATGATTACAGAGTCGGCTGCTGTGAGTGCGTTGACGGTGATAAGTCCGAGCGAGGGGCTGCAGTCGATGAGTATATAGTCGTACTCGTCGCGTATCTGATCGAGCAAATTCTTGATGACGCGCTCGCGGTTTTTGAGGTTGAGCATTTCAATCTCGGCCCCCACAAGGTCAATGTGGCTTGGTATGATGTCAAGTCCGTTGATGTCGGTGGTGTAAATAGCGTCGCGCACGTCGGTGTGGTCGATTATGCACTCGTACAATGAACAGTCTATCTCCTTTATGTCTACGCCGAGTCCGCTTGATGCGTTGGCCTGCGGGTCGGCATCGACTACGAGCACGTTTTTCTCGAATGTGGCCAGAGAAGCCGCGAGATTAATTGTCGTTGTTGTTTTGCCAACCCCACCTTTTTGGTTGGCGAGTGCTATTATCTTTCCCATTTCGTGTCAAAAATTATTTGGCAAAGTTACATATTTTATGCGAGATACGGGAGTTTTAAACCTTTTTTCGTACATTTGCAAGCGAAATAAAGCCAATTTTATGAATATTAAAAGACCATTAATACTTGTTTCAAACGACGACGGCTATCATGCCAAAGGCATAAACTGCCTCGTCGATATGCTGCGCGATATGGCCGACATTGTAGTATGTGCTCCTGAGTCGGCCCGCTCGGGTTTTGCCACAGCTTTCTCAGCCACAGTGCCTTTGCGTCTGAAGCTGCGTCGCAAGGACGAGGGCTTCGAGATGTGGTCGTGCAACGGCACGCCGGTAGACTGTGTGAAGATAGCCTTGGAGGAATTCTTTGCCGACCGTCGTCCCGACATGGTGATAGGCGGAATCAATCACGGCGACAACGGGTCGGTCAACGTACACTATAGCGGCACGATGGGTGTGACGCTTGAGGGCTGCATGAAGTACATTCCGTCGGTAGGATTCTCGCTGTGCGACCATCGCGACGATGCCGACTTCACGCCGCTGAGCCCCTATGTGCGCCAGATAGTGCGCAAGGTGCTCGACGAGGGACTGCCCAAGGGTGTGTGTCTGAACGTCAACTTCCCAAAAGTCAGCGAGTTTAAGGGCATCAAGATGTGTCGTATGGCTATGGGAACATGGTATAACGAGTGCGTGAAAATGCACCATCCGCATGGTTACGACTACTACTGGATGACGGGAGATTACCGCAACGACGAGCCGGAAGCCACCGATACCGACAACTGGGCGTTGACGCATGGCTATGTGGCTGTTACGCCTACGCGTATCGACGTGACCGACTACGAGACGCTGAAGAGTTTTGAATTGTGAGTTTTGAGTTTTGAATTGTCGGCTGCGCCGATTTTGAATTGTGAGTTTTGAGTTTTGAATTGTTCAATTTTGAATTGATATATGAGATACTACTTGATTGTTGGCGAAGCCTCGGGCGACCTGCACGCTTCGCACCTTATGGCTGCCTTGCGCCGTGTAGACGATGCCACCGAGTTCAGATTCTTCGGCGGCGACAAGATGTCGGATGTCAGAGGAATACGTGTGCGACACTATCGTGAGCTGGCATACATGGGCTTTGTGCCCGTACTTATGCATCTGCCCACCATCTTCCGCAATATGGCAAAGTGCAAGCGCGACATTGTGGAGTGGCAGCCCGACGCACTTATACTCGTCGACTATCCGGGATTCAATCTCGACATAGCCCAATATATCCATTCGCATACGCAGATACCCGTCTACTATTACATCTCGCCCAAGATATGGGCGTGGAAGGAGTGGCGCATCAAGAACATCAAGCGTGACGTCGACCAGTTGTTCTCGATACTGCCGTTTGAGGTTCCCTTCTTCGAGCAGAAGCATCATTATCCTATACATTACGTAGGAAATCCAACGGCAGAGGAGGTGCGCCAGTTCCGCGAATCGTATACTGAGAGTGCAGACGAGTTCCGTCGTCGTCACAATCTGTCGTCGCGCCCCATCATAGCATTGCTTGCCGGCAGCCGCCGTCAGGAGATAAAGGACAATCTTCCGGCAATGATAGATGCCGCGTCGCGCTTTGCCGACCATCAAATGGTGCTGGCATGCGCCCCCGGAATACCTATGGACTACTACCGTAAGTTTGTAGACGGACGAGGCGTAGAGCTTGTCACGGACGACACGTACGCCCTTCTATCGCACGCACGTGCCGCCGTGGTGACCAGCGGAACGGCTACGCTCGAGACAGCCTTGTTCAATGTGCCGCAAGTGGTGTGCTACGAGACTCCGCTGCCACGCCTCATAGCTTTCCTGCGCCGCCACATACTGAAAGTGAAGTATATCTCGCTGGTCAATCTGATAGCCGACCGTGAGGTGGTGAGCGAACTTGTTGCCGACACATTCTCAGCCGAAAATATTGCCAGCGAACTCTCCCGACTGCTTCCCGAAGGCGAATACCGCAGCCGGATGCTTGCCGGATATGGCGAGGTGATGGGCAAGATAGGCGAGGACAGCCCGTCGGAATGCACCGCACATATTATATATGAACTGGTGAAGAAGAACTGAGCGGTAAAAAAGTAGGTGGTTATGGCAACCGTTGTTGAATCGAATGTTGCAAGTAACACGCCCCGAAGGGGCAGAAGCACATAGCCCAGGGCAGCGCCCTACCCTTTATACACATCTTTTGTTCTTTGAAATCATTGGAATTCTGTATATTTGTCAGATGAAAAGTTCCCCATTTACGAG
>JAIJMN010000162.1:0-5552 GCA_022735715.1 Prevotella sp. | reverse complement strand
AGGCTCTTTTTTGTAGAAAAACAAAAACTCGTTGTACATCCACACAAGATCGTACAACGAGTTTTTTTATTTATATTGGGAGTTTTGACACGCCCTCTTTTTCGTCTGTGGTGCCACCAGGAATCGAACCGGGGACACAAGGATTTTCAGTCCTTTGCTCTACCAACTGAGCTATGGCACCAACTGTGTTTCTTAATTGCGAGTGCAAAGGTAATGCTTTTTGTTCATTCCCACAACTTTTTATATGTATTTTTATCCATTTGCACCAAAATTCATTGTAAAACGCACTATAACTACCCCATACGAGCATGATATTCCATATAAAATGCACATCATTGTAAAGATTTTGCGAAAAAAATGCGTGTATATCAGAAAAAACCTGTACCTTTGCACTCGCTTTTGAGACATAAATGTAACAACCGAAGCAATCGGGATGTAGCGCAGTTGGTAGCGCACTACGTTCGGGACGTAGGGGTCGCAAGTTCGAATCTTGTCATCCCGACCCTAAAGACAGCTGAAACGATTTGTTTCAGCTGTCTTTTTTTTGCCCTTTACACTACTTTTAGTAACTTTGCAGTTATAACCCGAGATACTAAAAACTTCAGCTTATGAACAAATCTTTAGCTTTCGCAGCAGCATCGCTTGCCGTCACAGCCACAGCCGCTGCAGCTCCCAACGACAACGCAGGCAGCGCACGTCGTCCCAACATCATCCTCTTTCTTGTCGACGACATGGGTTGGCAGGATACCTCTCTGCCCTTCTGGACCAAGCGTACACAATATAATAAGGTGTACGAGACGCCCAATATGGAGCGTCTGGCACGCCAAGGCATGATGTTCACGCAGGCTTACGCCGCCAGCGTCAGCTCACCTTCGCGATGCAGCCTCATCACGGGAGCCAACAACGCACGCCACCGTGTGACCAACTGGACGCTCGAACGCGACAAGTCGGTGGACTTACCGAGCGACGTGGTTGACTGTCCCGACTGGAACATCAACGGCGTTTCGCAGGTGGCAGGCACTCCACACACCTACGTGGGCACATCGTTCGTAGAACTGCTGCGCCACAGCGGCTATCACACCATACATTGCGGCAAGGCGCATTTCGGCGCTATGGACACTCCGGGCGAGAATCCTACACACTGGGGATTTGAAGTGAACATTGCCGGACACGCTGCCGGCGGACTCGCAACTTACCTGAGTGAGCTCAACTACGGACACACCAAGGACGGCAAACCTACTTCGCTTATGTCCATACCGGGCCTGGAGAAGTACTGGGGAACCGGAACTTTCGTCACCGAAGCACTCACCAAGGAAGCAATCGGAGCACTTGACAAGGCAAAGAAATACAATCAGCCATTCTTCCTGTACATGTCCCACTACGCCATACACATACCTATCGACCGCGACGAACGCTTCTTCTCGAAGTACGTACGCAAAGGCTTGAGCGACAAGGAGGCTGCTTACGCTTCGCTGATTGAGGGAATGGACAAGAGTCTGGACGACCTCATGGACTGGGTGGAGCGCAACGGCGAGAAGGACAACACCATAATACTCTTCATGAGCGACAACGGCGGACTCGCAACCAACCCCACATGGCGCGACGGCGAACTGTATCACCAGAACTATCCGCTATTAAGCGGCAAGTGTTCGCTATACGAGGGTGGCATACGCGAGCCTATGATAGTGTCGTGGCCGGGCGTGACACGCGCCGGATCGAAGTGCGACAAGTACACAATGATTGAAGACTTTTACCCCACCATTCTCGAAATGGCTGGCGTAAACAAGTACAAGACCGTGGCGCCGATAGACGGTAAGTCATTCGTACCGATGCTGCGCGAGACGGGCGACACGTCGAAAGGTCGTGCACTGGTGTGGAACTTCCCCAACGTATGGGGCAACAACGGACCCGGCATCAATCTCAACTGCGCCATACGCAAGGACGATTGGAAGCTGATATACTACTACGACACGGGCCGCAAGGAACTCTTCAACATTCCTGCCGACATAAGCGAGCAGCACAATGTGGCTGCCGAACACAAGGACATCGTGAAGCGTCTGTCGCGCGAACTGGGCGAATACCTGCGCCGTGTAGATGCCCAGCGACCCACGTTCAAGTCTGACGGCAAGCCATGTCCATGGCCCGATGAAGTATAAAACAGCACAATAAAAGACGTATAAAGTTACGGTTTGCTTCTAAATGTCGAATAATTTTTATAATTTTGCACCCTCGATAGGATATAAATTATAAAAACACATGTCACAAGAAAGAGTAAACTTCGGAAGCAAACTGGGAATGATTCTCGCAACGGCGGGTTCGGCGGTAGGACTGGGCAACGTATGGCGCTTTCCATACATGACCGGTCAGAACGGCGGAGCCGCCTTTATACTTATATATATAGCGTGCGTGCTGGTGCTCGGCATACCCTGTATGATGAACGAATTCATCATAGGCCGCCACGGAGCAGCCAATACGGGACGCGCCTACGGCGAGATGGGCACTGCAAAGGCATGGCGGTTAGTGGGCTGCATGAGCGTGCTCACCGGATTTATCATCACGAGCTACTATGCAGTAGTGTCGGGATGGTGCCTGCAATACATCTTCGCCTCGGCATTCGGCGAGCTTAACGGCAATCCGCAGTACATCACCCAGTACTTCCAGGAATTCTCCGCTTCGCCCATACGTCCCGTATTCTGGACGGTGACAATACTCGCGCTGACCCACTTTGTTATAATCCACGGCGTGCGCAGCGGCATAGAGCGTGCGTCAAAGATGATGATGCCTACGCTGTTTGTGCTGCTTGTAGTGGTGGTAATATGTTCGTGTATGCTGCCAGGAGCCGGTAAGGGCGTGGAATACTTGCTTCGTCCCGACTTTTCAAAGATGAACTCGGGAGTATTTCTTGCCGCAATGGGCCAGTCGTTCTATTCGCTCAGCATCGGCATGGGCTGCATCTGCACCTTCGCAAGCTATTTTTCGCGCAAGGCCAACCTCATGAAGTCGGCTGTCAACATCGTTGTCATCGACTCACTCATAGCCATTCTGGCAGGATTGATGATATTCCCAGCCGCCTTCTCGGTTGGAATCAATCCCGACTCAGGTCCGTCGCTGATATTCATCACACTCCCCAACGTATTCAAGGAAGCCTTTGCCACGATGCCGATAATAGGCACCGTGATAGCCATCATGTTCTATGTGCTGCTGTCGCTGGCTGCGCTCACGTCGCTCATCTCGCTCCACGAGGTGTCGACAGCGTTCTTCTATGAAGAGATGCACACCACACGCAAGAAGGCGGCAACGCTCGTCACGGTGTCGCTGTGCGTACTCGGTGCCCTGTGTTCGCTCTCGATAGGTGGCAGAGACTGGCTCGTGATAGGAGGCAAGTCGCTGTTCGACCTCTTCGACTTTGTCACCGGACAGATAATGCTGCCCATAGCAGGATTCCTGACTTGCATATTCTTAGGATGGGTAGTGCCGCGGCAGACCGTCAAGGACGAGTTCACCAACTGGGGAACCCTGCGTTCTACGCTCTTCGGCGTGTACATACTGCTGATACGCTACGTCTGCCCCGTGTGCATCGTAGCTATATTCCTCAACCAACTTGGCATAATCTAACACCATGAGTAATAATTCAAGAGCAGGCTTCGCCACCAAATTCGGGGCGGTGCTTGCAACGGCAGGCTCGGCAGTGGGTCTCGGCAACGTGTGGCGCTTCCCGTATATGACGGGCCACGACGGCGGCGCTGCGTTCATACTCGTATATATAATATGTGTACTCATGCTCGGAATACCGGGCATGATAAGCGAGTTCATCATCGGCAGACACGCCGGATCGAATGCTGCACGAGCCTATCGCCGCCTGGCTTCGGGCAAGTGGTGGATGCTGGTGGGCGTGATGGGCGCCATCACGTCGATGATAATACTCGGATTCTACGCCGTCATAGCCGGCTGGTGTCTGCAATATCTGTATGCGTCGCTTATGGGTGGCATCACGGGCGACGCTGCCTACGTGGCTGAATACTTCAAGGAATTCACCACCGACCCGATCATGCCAGCCGTATGGACGGTTGCATTCATCGTGCTGACACACCTCGTTGTGGTGAAGGGTGTGCGCAGCGGCATAGAGAAAGTGTCCAATCTGCTCATGCCGACGCTGTTCATCCTGCTCATCATCATCGTCATTGCATCGTGCATGTTGCCCGGAGCGTGGCGCGGAGTTGACTTTCTGCTCAACCCCGATTTCTCTAAGATGAACCACAACGTATTCCTCGATGCCCTGGGTCAGGCGTTCTTCTCGCTGTCGCTGGGCACGGCGTGCCTGTGTACATACGCTTCGTACTTCAAGCGCAGCACCAACCTCTCGAAGACGGCTTGCCAGATAGCGTTGATAGACATGCTTGTGGCGATACTCGCCGGACTCATGATATTCCCCGCCGCCTTCTCCGTGGGCATCAATCCCGATTCGGGTCCGTCGCTGATATTCATCACCCTGCCCAACGTCTTCCACGAAGCGTTCGGCTCAATGCCCGTCATAGGCTACGTGATAAGCGTGCTGTTCTACATGCTTCTGGCACTGGCTGCACTCACGTCGACCATCTCCATGCACGAGATAGGCACCGCCTTTCTGTACGAAGAGCTGCACGTGTCGCGCCGAACGGGTGCCACCATCGAGACCGCAATATGTTGTGTGATAGGTATAATGTGTGCGCTGTCGTGCGGAGCGTCCGATGCGTTCGTGTTCAACGGCAAGTCGCTGCTCGACTGCTGCGACTTCTTCACGGCACAGATACTCATGCCTCTGGGCGCTTTCCTCACAAGCGTGCTATTAGGATGGATTGTTCCGCACCGTCTGGTACACCGCGAGTTCACCAACAACGGTACAGTCTCGCACCACGTATGGCACTTGTATCTGTTTGCCGTACGCTTCGTGTGCCCGATATGCATCATCGCAGTGTTCCTGCATCAGGCAGGAGTGATATAAAACAATTAAGCCTCGCAAATCTTTCGACTTGCGAGGCTTTGCTATTTTTCAGCGCTTCAAGATGGACTTGAACCAACGACCCCCTGATTAACAGTCAGGTGCTCTAACCAACTGAGCTATTGAAGCATTATGTTTGAGCAATCTTGTCTGCTTGATTGTGGATGCAAAGGTAAGAAGTTTTTTGCAAACACGAAAAATTTTCGGCTGTTTTTTTTCATTTTTCTATAATAAATAGAATTTGGCGTAGATTTTAGGGGGCATACGACAAAATGAAGTGACACAACAGATTAATCCATCGGATTCATCACTTTTCTCTTTTCACTTTTCACTTGAAATCCAACGGATTTCCAAAACGAGTCCTTTTGGGATGCAAAACGAGTCCTTTTGGAATGCAAAAGGGGTCCTTTTGAAAAATCAAGGTAAAACAAAAGAAAAAAAGGTAACAAAAAGTTTCTTTTTGAAATTATTTTTATATCTTTCCTCTATAAAACAAAAATGAATATCTCCGCAAAAGGTAACTAAACATCAGTATAATAAAAATGAGGCACATAAAATCCTTGACCCAAGTGCA
>JAIJMN010000161.1:0-5577 GCA_022735715.1 Prevotella sp. | reverse complement strand
GCTATAATCCCAGTATCACCGTATACGCCACTATCAATCCCAATAGAAACCCGTAGCACACCTGACGCAGCGAGTGCTGGCGCAGAATCATGCGACTTGAGCCTACCATTCCGCCAAGTATGATGACCACGCAGAGCCATCCCAAGGGGTTGAATCCGAATATCAACGAGAAAGCTTGCAGTGCTCCTGCCACACCGCCTATGGCAGCGGTATGGGTGGATATCTTCCACCATATATTAATAAGGGCGCACAGAATCTGTATTACGAGTGCCGACATGAGTATGTTGCTCATGAAGTGGGGTATATTGAAGCGATGCATTACATAGTAACACACAAAGTAGCTTACGATAGAAAGCAGATATGGCACTACACGACGTTCCTTCTTGCCAAGCTCGATGAGTGTCCATCCGTGATAGCCGCGATAGAAATGGATGAGCAATGTGGGCAAGAGGATGGTGAAAAGGTAGACAAGACCGAGCACCGTAAGCTTGTACGGCCACGGCATCAGCCTGAGATAGCTGAACGTGAACAGTGCTATAAGTCCGACAAGCGGCAGATAGAATGGTGTAAATACCATGCTAAGAATGCGGGCAGCGATAATAATATTCTTTTCTTTCATATTTCCTGAGCCTTACTGGGCATCTTTATGCCTTACTAAGCCTTATTGAGCCTTATTGAGTATTAAGCCTTACTAAGCCTTCTATAATTATTTTTTCTCAATTAACAAATCATATCACTCCCCTCCCTACGGGGGAGGAGCAAGGGTGGGCTTTTGCCTTTATCCCTTTCTCAATCGTGCCACTGGCAGTCCCAATTGTTCGCGATATTTTGCCACGGTGCGTCGTGCTATAGGATAGCCGAGCTTGGTGAGAGCCTTGGTCAGGGCGTCGTCGCTCATTGGTTTCTTCTTGTCTTCCTTGGCAATGAGGTCCTTGAGTGCGAGCTTTATCTTGCGTGTCGAGAGTTCTTCGCCCTCGTCGGTGGTGTAGCCGTCGGAGAAGAAGAAGCGAAGGGGGAATGTTCCCCAGTTGGTTTGTGCATACTTGATGTTGCTTACGCGTGAAATGGTGGATATATCGAGTCCGGTGCGGTCGGCAATGTTCTTCAGAATCATCGGCTTTAGGTCGGCCTCGTCGCCATCCTGGAAGAAACGGCGCTGCCAATCGATAATTGCCTGCATGGTAATTGTGAGCGTACGGCGGCGTACCTTTATCGCTTCGATGTATCCGCGTGCACGTTCCACCTTCTCCTTTGCGTAAAGCAATGCTTCTTTTTCGCGTCTTGACATCGACGTTTTGTTGTTCTTGTAAGCCTCCATCATATCGGCAAACGATGGCGACACCTTCAGTTCGGGAATGTTTCCGCTGTTGAGAGTAAACGTGACGTTGCCATTGTCGTCGGTGTCGACGATAAAGTCGGGTGTGATTTGCTGTATGTTACGACCCTCGGTTTCGCCAAGCGACGAGCCGGGCTTTGGATTCAGGCGGCGCAACTCAGCCATTACGCGCTCAGCGGTATCAGTATCGACACCCAACGCTGATCGTATCTTGTCGAAATGCTTCTTTGTGAACTCGTCAAAACAGTCGGTTATCACCTTCTGCATCATTGGCTTTAGTGAGTCGTTGGGGCGTCGTTTTATTTGCAGCAACAGACATTCCTGCAACGAGTGGGCTCCTATGCCGGCAGGATCGAACGTCTGCAGTATGCGCACCACGCGGTCTACATCGTCAATGGTGCAGTCGATGCCATGATATATGGCAAGTTCGTCGGATATCGACTCGCTGTCCTTGCGCAGTAGTCCGTCGCTGTCGAGCGACCCGATGATATATTCCATTATCTCCTCGTCCTTCTCCGACAGTTCCGTTTCGCCCATCTGTTCCTTCAGTTTGTCGTAGAATGAAGTCGTGTCACCATACACCATCTCCTCATAATCGGCTGAATCAGTCCCCGAACCACCCGTATATCCAGCCGTAGGCATATCGTCGTCGCCACCGCCAATACGCTCCAGGGCATCGGTAAGGGCCGAATCGCGTTCCTCACGTTCTTTACGAGCGTCAAAGTCGTCATTGTCGGAGGCACCATCACTGCCAGAAGAGGGCTGCGAATCATCACCATACGAGGTTGAAGAGTCGTTGCCTTCTACGTGGCAACCCTCGAAAACATCTTCTGGCGAAGTCGTTTCGAGAGCCGGATTGTCGTCAAGTTCAGCATTAACGCTCTGCTCCAGTTCGGTCAAGGGCATCTCGAGCAAGTGCACCTGTAGCATCTGCTGTTGCGACAGACGCTGCACCTGCTGAAGTTTCTGCTCCTGTGTTTGTATGAGTTTCATTTTATGACGTGTTGATGTGATGTTCGGATGTTGTTGACAGTATAATCAGTTCAACTGAAATAGAGTTTCAGTTTGTCGGCTTCGGTGTGCAGCAGTTCGGGCTGTTCGCTGTAGAATCGTTTCCATACGAGCTTCGCCTCGTCGACAATGGGTGACTGGTCGGCAGCCTCTCGCTTCAGAATAGGGTCGAAAGTTTGGTAGATTTCGAGTATTCGTACTATCTCTTCTGGCTTGAGCGACAACATTCGTGCCATGTCGAGCACCTCAGGCGTTTCGCTCACCATAGTGTTTGGCGTGAGTGCGAAGTAGAGTTCGAGGATGATGACGAGCATAACGGGCGTTATGTCGGATGAATTGTCGATAGGGCGGTAGTCGCGTTCGAACGAAGGAGTGGTCTGCACGCCTTCGTAGAACAGTCCGGAGTCGCCGAATCCAGCCATCTGCTTGAGTCGTTTGATGTCGCGCGAGAGTCGTTTGGGGTTGTCGGCATACATCTCCCAAAGTCTCTGGAGCGATTGGGTGGTGCGCTTTTCGAGAGCGCACATCTGTTCGTATATGGTACGGGGCGGTATATGTAGCTCAATGCCCAATTCCACAACCTGGTGTGAAAATTCGGATTTCACACCAGCGGGCTTCTTCTGATACAGCTGTATGAGCAGAAGCCAGTAGTCGTCTGACCAAAGAGTATTATTTGCCATAATCGATAAACATTGTTACAGATGCAAAGTTACTGAAAGTCTTGCACAAAATGTAATTCTAACCTTAAAAGTTGAGTTTTTAATAAAATATAAAAATTAGCTATATAATAATGTAAGAGCAAAAATTTTCTTACTTTTGCGCCCAAATTAAAGTACACAAAGCAAAATCATGCAAGAAAACTTAGTGATTGTCGAGAGCCCCGCCAAGGCAAAGACCATAGAGAAGTTTCTGGGTTCCGACTACAAAGTGATGTCCTCATACGGACACATACGCGACCTTAAGAAGAAGGAAATCAGCATAGACAAGGACACGCTGCAGCCAGCATACGTCATACCTAAGGACAAGGAAGAACTTGTAAAGAAACTGCGTGAGAGCGCAAAGAAGGCACACAAGGTGTGGCTCGCATCCGATGAGGACCGCGAGGGAGAGGCTATTTCGTGGCATCTGTGCGAGGTGTTGGGCCTGGATGAGGCTTCGACCAACCGTATCGTATTCCATGAGATTACAAAGCCTGCCATCCTTGCGGCAATAGAGCATCCACGACACCTTGACATGAACCTTGTCAATGCGCAGCAGGCACGCCGCGTTTTGGACCGTATTGTAGGCTTCAAGCTTTCGCCCGTACTGTGGCGCAAGGTGAAACCGGCTCTGTCGGCAGGCCGTGTGCAGTCGGTAGCCGTTCGTCTTATCGTAGAACGTGAGCGCGAGATACAGCAGTTCAAGAGCGAACCGTACTATCGCATCAATGCAATCTTCGCCATAACCAATGCCGACGGATCGCAGTCGGAGGTAAAGGCCGAGCTTGACAAGCGTTTTGCAACACACGACGAGGCTCTCGCCTTCCTCGACAAGTGCAAGAAGGCAGAGCATCAGGTAGAGAGTGTGAGCAAAAAACCGCTCAAACGTATGCCCGCACCGCCTTTCACCACTTCGACATTGCAGCAGGAAGCCGCCCGCAAATTAGGCTTCTCGGTGTCGCAGACAATGATGGTGGCACAGCGTCTGTACGAAAACGGTCTTATCACCTACATGCGTACCGACAGCGTAAACCTCTCAAGTCTGTGCATAAACGCAGCTAAGGAGGAAATAATCAAGCTGTATGGCGAGGAGTATAGTTCGCCACGCAACTTCCACACTCACTCTAAGGGTGCGCAGGAAGCACACGAAGCTATCCGTCCGACATACATGAGCAACACCACAATCGAGGGTACTGCCCAGGAGCGCCGACTCTACGACCTCATCTGGAAGCGTACGGCTGCCAGCCAGATGTCGGAAGCTCAGATAGAGAAGACTACCGTAACCATCGGCATCAGCACTACCGACGAGTACTTTATTGCTAACGGCGAGGTTGTAAAGTTTGACGGATTCCTGAAGGTTTATCGTGAGTCGACCGACGACGAGCAGAACGAGCAGCGTGACGAATTTGCACACAACCTGCCCGTTATAAAGGAAGGCGACACGCTGAAGCGCCGCGAGATAACTTCAACCGAGCGCTACTCGCAGGGTCCAACACGCTATACTGAGGCAAGCCTTGTACACAAACTTGAAGAACTGGGTATCGGACGCCCGTCAACATACGCTCCGACCATCTCCACCATACAGCAGCGTGAGTACGTTGTAAAGGGTGACAAGAAGGGTGAAGAGCGCCCTTACGTCATCGACACATTGCGCGGACTCATCGTCACACCGACACGCAAGGTGGAGCTTACGGGCAATGAGAAGGGCAAGCTGCTGCCTACCGACATAGGCATCGTTGTCAACGACTTCCTCATGCAAAACTTCCCCACCATCATGGACTATAACTTCACCGCCAAGGTAGAGCAGCAGTTCGACCAGATAGCCGACGGCAAGGAGGAGTGGACCGACATGATGCAGCACTTCGACCGCGAATTTGAGCCTACCGTTGAGAAGGTAATGAACGCACGTTCGGAGCACAAGGCGGGCGAACGCAAGCTTGGTGACGATCCCAAGAGCGGTCATCCGGTGTTCGTGAAGATAGGCCGTTATGGTCCGGTAGTGCAGATTGGTACAGCCGACGACGACGAAAAGCCGCGCTTTGCACAGCTTCCCACCGACAAGAGTATGGAGACCATCACGCTGGAGGAAGCTCTCGAACTCTTCAAGATGCCCCGTACCGTAGGCGAATATGAAGGCAAGAGCGTGACAATCGGCGCCGGACGATTCGGACCATACGTTCTTCACAACAAGATGTACACCTCCATTCCGAAGGACGAGGACCCGATGACCATCACGCTCGACCGCGCCATAGAGCTGATTGAAGCCAAGCGCAAGAGCGAGGAGGAACGCCATATGAAGAAGTTTGACGAAGATCCCAAGCTCGAAGTGCTCAACGGACGCTATGGCCCTTACATAGCCTACGATGGCAAGAACTACCGCATACCGCGCGAACAGCACGCCACTGTCGCCGAACTCACCTACGAGCAGTGCATGGACATAGTAAACAATCCGCCGGCTCCCAAGAAAAGAGCGGCTAAGAAATAATAATAAAAAGCCCTACCCCCGGCCCCTCCCCCGCAGGGAGGGGAGTG
>JAIJMN010000160.1:0-5609 GCA_022735715.1 Prevotella sp. | reverse complement strand
TTGGCGGTGCGTACGAGACTCGAACTCGTGACCCCATGCGTGACAGGCATGTATTCTAACCAACTGAACTAACGCACCAGTATGATTAAGGCTTACTAAAAAAACCTTGTTCTGCCGTTTTTTAAGCGAGTGCAAAGGTATGAATATTATTTTAATTAACAAAGCTTTTTGTCATCTTTTTTCAAAAAAACTTACTCATAACCACTGCGTCTATGTATTTTTCGCCATCGAAGAGCCATTTTTGCAGATTTGCCGACTTTATAAAGCCACATTTATCAAACAAAGCTATCGATGGCTTGTTGTCTACCGAAATCATGGCATACACCTGATTGAGGTGCAGAATACGCTGTGCATAATGTAGCATGCAGCGCACAGCAGCCTCAGCATAGCCACACCGGCGACAGCCTTTCATGATGACGATGCTCAGTTCGGCACGCCTGTGGCTGGCATTGAAGTCGAACAGGTCAGCCATTCCGACCGTATTCCCGTCGGCATTCACCACAATCATGCGCACCTGTCCGTCGCTGTATATATCGTTTGTGGCGTTGGCTATATAGTCGTGCAGCACATAGCGCGAGTATGGCACGTTGGTATTGCCCACATTCCAGAGCTCGCGGTCGTTCTCGATGTTGTACAGAAAGTCGAGATCTTCAGGCTCCATTGCCCTCAACCTCACCTTTGTAAGATTCTTTTCGCTCATGACAAAACCTCCTCATAAGTGATCACATTGCCTGTCTTGCTGCTGAACGTGCCCATCGACACACCCTTGCGCCGATTCTCGCGGAACAGACGCAACACCTGTCCGAAGCCGAATGCGTCGGTATCGTACACCACATACACCTTATGGGCATCGGGCAATGCCATGCAGGCATGGCCGTTTGGCCGCTCCAGGCAATCGCTGACAACAAACGTTGCCTCAAGAGCATTGCGCAATGCGATGTCGCGACACTTGGACTCGCTGTCCTTGGTACATATAAATATGTATGCGGCACGGCGCATACGCTGCGAGTCGACAAATCCGAGAGCACGCCTTATGGCACGCATCTGCATTGAGAAAAGGGCTATAGTGGCCTTAAGCAATATGGCGGCCTTGATTGGCAGCGCCACAAGATGGCTCACACTGCCGTAATGCTTGCGGAAGAAGATGAGCATGGCATTGTAGAACACATGCACATAGCGGAACGACGACTGATGCGAACTCTCGCCTTTGTAATGCAGTATGTGTGCCGGGACATACCAATTCTCGTATCCAGCATCGGCTATACGGCACGAGAGGTCGATGTCCTCGCCATACATGAAGAAGTCTTCGTCCAACAACCCCACCCTATCAAGAGCCAAACGCCTCATCATACAGAACGCTCCGCTCACCACGTCAATGCGCCCTGCCTCGCTCCATGACATTCCGCCCATATAGTAACGGCCGAAACGGCTATGCGGGAACATGGCACACAATCCGCACATCTTGTAGAAAGATGTCATTGGAGAGGGACGTCCGCGACGCGACTCAGGCGCAAGCGATCCGTCGGCACACTGCATTGCCACACCTGCACTGCCCGCATTGGGATGTGCATCCATAAAGTCGAGCACACAACGTATAGTGTCTTCCGCCACAATGGTATCAGGATTGAGCAGCAACACATACTCGCCGCTGCTCTGACGTATTGCGGCGTTGTTGGCACGTGCAAAACCGAGGTTATGGCTGCTGCCCATAACCTTTACCTGCGGAAAACGAGAGCGTATGAGCTGTACGGTGCCGTCGTGCGAATTGTTGTCGACAACAAACACCTCTGCGTCTATGTCACGCAGCGAACGCAATAGCGATGCAAGGCATTGCTCTACATATGCACGCACTTTATAACTGACAATTACTACCGACAGTTTCACCATTCCTATTGTTTTTCAGCTTCAGCACCATCCTGTACGTGTTCAGCCGTACGGGTGCCGACATTCATCTCAGCCTCACAACGTGCCATAGTAGGCAGCACAAAGCACAGACTGAGCAGCAAAATTATGGCCATATATCCGAAGGCCACGTTCATGTATATATAATATAATAAGGTGTTGGCCACCATAGGCAGACACAACATCAACATTCGTATCATGCCCCAGCGCAGCAATTCGTCTGCCGAAGTGAGCCTTGCAGCCACTGTCTTGAAGCGAAACAGACGCAGCGCCAGCGGAATGACGCACAGCGTGAGCAGCTCCATGAGCATAGTGAGGACAAACTCATCGCTACCGCCACGGCCCGACAGCACACCTACGGGCAGCGTATCCGATTCGTACAGCACTACAGCTATAAGCGATACAGCCACCGCAATGCCCAATACAAGCATAAGAACGTTGCGAGTATGGCTTATCATTTTCCAGTCATTTTAGTACGATTAATAATAGCGCGTCCCAGAGTCACCTCGTCGGTATACTCCAGTTCGTCGCCTACAGATATGCCACGCGCAATCACGCTCAGCTCTACATCGTATGGAGCCAGCTTGCGCGATATGTAGAAGTTGGTGGTGTCGCCCTCCATAGTAGAGCTGAGTGCCAGAATCACCTCGCGCACTCCACCTTCTGCCACACGCTTCACAAGCGAATCAATCTCAATGTCGGCAGGACCGATGCCGTCCATAGGCGAAATGATTCCGCCCAGGACATGATACAGTCCGCCATACTGCTGAGTATTCTCCACCGCCATAACGTCGCGTATGTTCTCGACTACGCATATTGTAGAAGCGTCACGACGAGTGTCGGAGCATATAGGGCACACTTCGGTGTCGCTGATGTTGTGGCACACGCGGCAGTACTTCACGTCCTTGCGCAGTCGCGATACTGCTCCTGCAAACTCCTCGACCTCCTCTTCCGAGCGGCGCAGCATGTTGAGCACAAGCCGCAAGGCAGTCTTGCGACCTATGCCCGGTAGTTTAGAGAACTCTCCCACTGCTTTCTCAAGCAGCTTGGAGGGATATGCATTATCCATCAGAATGAAATATAGATATTGTCTGACCCAAAATCGGGATTATTGCTTGAACAGATAAACGCCCACACCAATCTTGAAGCCGATGGTAGAATAATCCTTATGGTTCTTGAACGACTGGTCGTAATAGATCGCCGGCTCTACCGTCACCGCATCGTTGACGAAAAAGGCATAGCCAACCTCTACGCCTGGCATCACGTCGTTGAACTTCTTGCCTGCATGCACATACTTGCAGTTTACACCAAGATAGATGCCGTTCTGCTCTATATAGTAGCGTCCGCCTACGCCTACAGTGTACTTGTCGGATATAGCCTTGTTGCCTGTGTGTTCATAGCCCACCTGTCCGAGGAGCAGCATGTCGTCGGCTACAAACAATCCTGCCTGAACCTGTGTCCCGATAGAGAATTTCTCCGAACCAGTATATTTCATGTTAAGGCCTGTAAGCGATCCTCCTACATATACCTTGCCCTCCTCAAACTGGGCATTTGCAGTAACGGCTGCAAACAGAGCCACAACCATTGCCAATAATTTCTTTCTCATACTTTATTTCGTTTTAGTTTGAATAGATGCAAATTTACAAAATATATTTCATAAACAAGACTACAATCCAGCCGAAACAGAAAATTATAACTACCTTTGTAGTTCAAATGCAAAAAAGCGAACACAAAATGAGAAAAATCCACCCATATATATTTTCACTCATCATTGCCATCCTGGCAATGACCGCACACACCGCCACCAGCACGGCACAGACACTCCTTTGCACTGCCATACCGCCCAAACACGAAGTGCGTGCAGTATGGCTAACCACCATAGGTGGAATAGACTGGCCTCACTCCTACGCCCAGTCGGCCCGTTCTATAGAAAAGCAGAAGGACGAATTGCGCCGAATTCTCGACCAGCTACAGTCTGCCGGCATCAACACCGTACTGCTGCAGACACGTGTACGCGGCACAGTGATATATCCTTCGGCATACGAACCGTGGGACGGATGTCTGTCGGGACACCCCGGCAAGGCTCCTGGCTACGACGCTTTGCAGTTTGCTATAAACGAATGCCACCTCCGTGGCATGGAGCTGCATGCATGGATTGTCACCATGCCTGTAGGCAAATGGGACGCAATGGGATGCAAACTGCTGCGCAAGAAGATGCCGCGCAACATAATACGCATCAAGGCCGACGGCTACATGAATCCCGAGACCCAGCAGACTGCCGACTATCTTGCCGACATCTGTGCCGAAGTGACACGCACATACGACGTAGACGGCATCCACCTCGACTACATACGCTATCCCGAAGAACTGCCCAAGCTGAAGACTTTGGCACGCAACAAGGGCCGCGACAACATTACACGCATCGTACGCACTATATCCCGTCGTGTAAAAAGCATAAAGCCGTGGGTGAAGATGAGCTGCTCGCCCATAGGCAAGTATGACGACACGCAGCGCTACTGGAGCCGCGGATGGAACGCTAACACCAAGGTTTGCCAGGATGCCGAACTTTGGTTGCGCGACGGACTGATGGACGAACTGTTCCCGATGATGTACTTTCGCGACAACGACTTCTTCCCCTTCGCCCTCGACTGGAAAGAGCGAAGCCACGGACGCATCATTGTGCCGGGACTGGGCATATACTTCATGTCGCCACGCGAGCGCAACTGGGCGTTGAGCGACATAACACGCGAACTGGAGTTTCTGCGTGCCGAGGGATTGGGCCACGCCTATTTCCGCTCAAAATTCTTCACCGACGACACCAAGGGCATATACCGATACGCCCGCAACGAATACTCGCAATATGCATCGCTCATTCCGCCAATGACATGGCAGAGCAAAACACGCCCCGACGCTCCACATAATCTTAGCATCACATCCAACGGCAACGGCACAGCCCAGATGTCGTGGCGCCACAACGTGGCTGATACTACAATGATGCTGTTCAACGTTTATGCCTCAACCCGATATCCTGTCGACACAAACGATGCACGCAACATCATCGTAGCACGCCGCCAAAGCCGCCAGCTCACCATTCCCGACAACGCCAACATATATTATGCCGTATGCGCCACCGACCGCTATGGCAACGAGAGCACTGCACTGCAGCAGCCCTGCCATGACTATATAGCTACCGACGCATGCAGCCACAGCACCGCCACACGCAACACCATGCTGCCCTGCGACGGCACAAACGTCACGCTACCACATTACACTGCGCTGGCAGATGCCGACTATCTGATTGTAGAGTCAATGCAGCAGGCAGCCATAACCACCCTGCCCTATCGTCGCACACGCACCGTAAGTGTCAGCTCGCTGCCCCGCGGAGTGTACATTCTGCGTACACTCAACAGCAAGGGCGTAAGCCACAGAGTGGGAATGTTCAGAAAATAAAAAAGGCTTTTTATCCAATAAATCACGTCGTATTGGATAAAAAAGCCGTTTTTTATCCAGTACAACGCAAAATACTGGATAAAACAGAAGAAAACAAGCTGTACATATCCATACCTAACGTTGAGTTTTTAACGTTTGGTTTTGCCAGTTTTTTAGCATAGTAATGTTCAAAAAATAACTTCCGCAGAAAAACTGCGATCAAGAGCATTTGATGAGATAGTTCCATTTAGGAAGTTCAACATCAAAGACGATACGTC
>JAIJMN010000005.1:0-27925 GCA_022735715.1 Prevotella sp. | reverse complement strand
GCCTTCAGAGCATCGCTAAGGGGTATCGTTGATGAAAAGTTCTTTCTGTATCGACTTGCAAAGATTTATGCTTATCCCCACTAAATTTCCACTGAGCCAAAATAATTCGATTTTGCGTTGTCAGCTACAAAAACAATAACAATATATAACAATAACAATATATAAGCAAAAAGAGGTTTTCCATTTTATTGGAAAACCTCTTCTTCTGTGTCGGGGCGACAGGATTCGAACCTGCGACCACCTGGTCCCAAACCAGGCGCGCTACCGGACTGCGCTACACCCCGTTCCGATTTAGCGAGTGCGAAGGTAGATATAATTTTTGAAACCACCAAATATTTCAGAACTTTTTTATCTTAAAAAGACAAGTTGCGCTGCCACATTGTGTCTAAAAGAACAAAATCCAGACCGAAAACCAGAACCGCATAGCCCATAGTCAAGAGCGAAATCAAGCTCCACCCGTCAGGGTTTCATAGCATGTACTTTGTATATTAAAGCAGACTACGCGAAATGTTTTGTTAATTATCTATTGTATTCTTGTTCCTTATGTCTTATTATTTATCTTAAGTTCAGACACGGGTGGCGGCGCATGCGCAGAAGTTTCCCGGCAGGCGTTCAGTCTTCTGCTACTTGCCTGTTTGGTTGAATAATGGTGCCCTACTCCTTTCCGAGGTTCGACACCTTATTATATATATCGTTCAAATCGTTTGGTATGGTTATCTTGAGTTGTGCCACACGACGGTTCTCACGGTTCTTATACTCGTTGAACTCCTTCTCTATCACTGCCACGGCTGCCAGATAGTCAGCGTTCTTGACATCATATTCGCCACGCTTGCGCTCCTCATCCTCGCGCAGGGCTTCATCTATCTTGTGCGTATAGCCGTTGAGTTCGGCCTGCGCCTTGCGATATTCGTTCTGCAGAGCGAAGAAGCTGGCTTCCACTTCATTGAGTTTCACGCTCGGCTCATATCTATATAGCAGCGTGTCACGACCGCCTCCGTCTATCTCGGCTTCCTGACACAGACGCTTCATATACTCCTTGCGTGCGTCAGACAAGTGTCCGTCGGGGTGGATATGCTTGCCAAACTCCGATGCCTTGGCTTCGAGCGAGAATATACGCGCGCGTTCCTTTATAGATAGTGTCGCCACATACTGCTCGCGTGTCATGGCTGTCTGCATCTCGGGACGCTCCGGCATCTCGGTGCCCTTATCCTTGCAATACTGCTCGATGGTGAGTTTCTGTATATCGGTGAGCATCTGTGAGTGCATCTTGATTGCCTCGCGCAGCCATGCTATGAGCGAATTGGCGAGCGATATGTCGCGCAACTTAACCGCGATGTCGTCAAGTTGCTGGCTGGTGCATCCCCGCTGCACACGCTGCCCCTTGTCCGAACCTATGATGGTGAGATAAGTATTGTAGAACTCTACACTCTCAAGCTCCTGTCTTGCACCTTGACATATTCCTTGGCAAGATTGGCTATGTGATTGGCTGATGTCGATGTAAGTCCGTTTTCAGCGAAAAAAGTAAGATCCTGTTCCATAGATTTAAAGAGTTAGTGATGCAGTTTAACAGACAATAACTATGTCAAAACCAATGGGAAAGGGCCAAAATGAATGCAGGATGAGCCAAACGAAAAAAGTGGTTTGACTTTATCGCTTTATGGATAAAATCAAACCGCTTTTATTTAAAAATTATATTGTTCGGCTACTCGGCAATGAGCGAGAACTCTGCAGCCGATGCGTAGTCGACACCATAGTGTGCATTGAGAGCACGGAATCGTACGTAGCGTGCCTTGACAGGCTTGTCGAACATCACAGTCTTAAGCTCGCCCGAACGGTCGAACTCTCCCTTAAGGATTGCATTGCCCCATGTCTTACCGTCGTTGCTAACGTAAATCTCGTAGTTCTTGATACGGCCGTAGCCCGTGTCCTGACGTGGCATAAACTTGAATCCCTTGATTGTCTTAGGCTCCGAAGCGTCGAAGTCTACCCAGTGAGGATACTTGGCAAGTGTGATAGAGTACATGGTGTGCCAGATAGTAGTCTCGTCGCCATCTACAAGATTTACGGCATCGCCCTCTTCTGGCTCTTCCGACGATACGAAAGCTATCTGCAGAGGCACGAAGTCTACCTTGTCGAATGTCATCGAGGTCTTCTGGCCAGGTGTTTCCTTATACCATGTGGTGATGGTTCCACCCTTGCTCATGTCTATTGCTCCTGTGTACACCGTCGGCTTCTTGGCTCCGTTGAGAGCATAAACGATGGTGCGGTTCTTAGCTGGAGTTGAGAGCAGAACCTTACCGGTCTGCTTGTGCTCGATGCTGATAGGCTGCTCACCCGAAAGCGAAACCTTCGAAGCCTCAGCTACGGCTGCAGCTGTAGCCTGTGCCGGACGTATCACGAATCCGAAGTTGTAGTTCTGGCTGTATGTACGGTCGTCCTTAAGCGGTCCACCCTGTCCGCAGCTGGCTCCACCGAGTCCTGTCACCTTAGCGTCGAGGTGCAGATAGGTTCCGTCAGAAGCCGGCAACTCGTTGGCATGAGCTACAACTGTCATCTGCTGGGCACTCCATGGCAATGCCGATACCGACATTGTGCTGTCTGCTACGAATACTACACTCTGCTTGCCCTGCTCGGTGAGTGCACACCAGCGTACTTCCTCGCGGTTGCCCATCGACTGTGGCTTAGGCAGAAGGATGTCCTGCTCGCCTACAATGCCACGATGATGCTCTATAAACTGGCCGGTCTTGCGGTCGTTGTAGTTGTTGACGGGTCCGCGTCCGTAGTAATCGAACTGCTTGTATGTGTTAGGCAACTTCATAGCGTAGCCTATTCGTGGCAGGATAACGCTGTTGCGGTTGGCAGAGATTGCACTGTTGAGCTCTATAGAACCGTCCTTGTAGATGGTATACACCTGATTGGTGGTGAACTTGAAGTCGTTCTTGCCAAGTTTCTGCTTAGCCACGTCGAATCTATAAGCCGACTGTGGGTCGCGGTCGCGGTTAGAGTAAACCTGCTTGCAACCCTCCTTGCCCTGGCTCTCAACTGTCATGCTTATCTGCAGCGAACCGTCCTTCTGCTTCATTACGGTCGGTTTGCCTACTACATGATGGTCGAGATCGTAGAGACCGAACTTGAACCATGCATTGGGATAGCCTATACCAGCATCGTTATCGGTAGGCGCACGGAAGGCATCAAGCTTCGGTCCGTTGCCCTCAGCGAATACTGTATTGCCGCCATACGACAAGCTATTGAGTGCTCCATCAGTCAGACTGAACGTTGCATTGAAGTTGTCGCCATTCACAGTGACAGTCTTTGCGTCCTGAGTAAAGGTGATGTTGCCCTTGGCGTTTGCCACATCCTTAACGGCTACTGCCTTCATGTCGGCTCCCTTCACACGCAACTGCTCCTCCATCTGTACATATCCCTTCTTTGCCCAAGGCATATCCTTGCCCTGCAGGAACTGTATCTTGACGAAGTATTCGCTCTTAGGATCGAGCTTAGAGTAGTCGTAATCGAGTGTATATTCCTGACGTTCGCGCGGACCGACGATGTTCTTTGCGCCCATGAGCTGTCCGTCGTTCTTGATGCACTCACCGTCTTTCCACAACGACCATACTATCTGATAACCGCGCAACGGCTCAAAGTAGTTCTTGTTGAATATCTCGATGCGGCCCTGAGTCATGTCTACTGCCTTCACACCTACATTCTGATAAACCTTCTTCACCTCAAAATACTGTGCCTTGGGCGAAAGGTCGGGACGCATGATACCGTTCATACAGAACATACCATCGTTAGGCTTGTTGTCCATACCGAAGTCGCCACCATAAGCCCAGTACTTCTTTCCGGTCTTCGGGTCGACGTTGTACAAAGCCTGGTCCACCCAGTCCCAGATGGCACCGCCCATAAAGAAGTTGGTGCTTTCTATCGCATTCCAGTAGTCAACAAGGTTGCCTACGGCGTTACCCATTGAGTGTGCATACTCAGAGATATGATAAGGATACTTGATATCGTACTTTCCCTTTACAGCTTCCTGCACCCATGGTATAGAAGGATACTGGTTTGAACCCATGTCCACGATGTTATTGTTGCGCTCGTACTGCACGGGACGACTGGTGTCGTATGCCTTTATGGCTGCATAGCAGTCCTTGAAGGTGTCGCCAGGACCTGCCTCGTTGCCCAGACTCCATATCACTACCGACGGATTGTTGACCGTTGCGTGTACCATCTCCATATTGCGTGCAACGTGGGCGTTGCGGAACTCCTTGACATGCGACAACGATTCCTTGCCATAATAGTACTGATGGCTCTCGATGTTGGCCTCATCCTCAAGATAGATGCCGTACTTGTCGCACAGATAGTACCAGTATGGAGCGTCGGGATAGTGACAATCGCGCACGTGGTTGATGTTGCCACGCTTCATAAGGAACACCTCGTGCTCCATCTGCTTGCGTGTCACATAGTGGCCTGTAGCAGGATTGTTCTCATGACGGTTCACACCCTTCATCTTGATGGGCTGACCGTTGAGATAGTAGTAGCGGCCTGCCAGTCCGAACTCGTCCTTTTCGGCAGGTGTATCCTTAATCTCTATCTTGCGGAAGCCTACGTTTGTAGAGAATGTCTCTACTGTATTGCCTTTCTTGTCCTTCAGTTCGCCTACGAGAGTGTAGCGATGCGGAGCCTCAGCGCTCCACGGCTTCACGATGTTGCCAGCCTTAAGCGTCACGGAAGCTGTAAGGTTGCCGTTCTTGTTGATGTCGCCTACTGTAGCAGTAGCGCCTACGTCAGGCACGAGAGTATTCTCGTCAGAGTAGAGACGGTTTTCGTACAGCTTATAGTCGATGGTGTAGCCCTTCACCGCCTTGGCTGTGAGATTGCTCACATTAGCCGTGATATGGAGCGAAGCATCGGTGTATGTATCGTCGTAATCGGGAATTGCCTTGATGTCGCGCACCTGCACTTTGGGCTTGGCTGTAATCGAAACGCTGCGGAATATACCCGGCAGACGGAACATATCCTGGCTCTCAAGGAACGAGCCGTCGCTATGACGGTAGACCTCAACAGCCACTACGTTGCTGCCTTTATTATTTAAATAAGGTGTAATGTCAAACTGCGCGAGGTTGCGCGAGTTCTTTGCAAAACCTACATATTTACCATTGATGTAGAGATAGAAGAACGAGTCGACACCGTCGAAGTTGATATACACCTCCTTGCCCTGCCAATCGGCAGGCACATCAAACGTTCGGCGGTATGAACCTACTTCGTTACGGTTCTTGTAAGTCATCCAGTTCTGAGGCGGAGTACGCATTACACCACCCTTCCAGTCGCCCACTTTGACACTGTGCTGGAATATTACACGCTGGTTGGAATACAATGGCATTCCATACTTGAATGTTCCATCGTCCTTGGCACCTGCCATGTTCCAGTTCATAGGAACCTGCACACGATCCCAAGCCGACGCATCGTAATCAGTACGATAGAAGTCCTTCGGACGTTCATCAGGATTCTTTGCCCAATGGAAAAGCCATTCGCCGTCGAGCGTTTTCCAAAGCGAAGAGTTCTCGGGCAGCACTCGGCGTGCCTCGTCTACGTTTTTGAACGAGAAGAACCATGCATGTGGCTGCTGCTTGTTGTAAGCCACTGAGTCAGGACTCTGCCACTCCCATCCAGTAGGAGCCTGCATCTGTCCGTAATAGAAACCTCCAAGCTGTGTGGTCTGAGCGCACATTGGCGATGCCATCAGAGCAGCCAGAATGGTCAGGGTTGATTTGTTCATTGTTGTTATTAAATTTATAAGTACTTTGTTTTGCTATCTTATATGATAAAGAATCTGTCCTTATAGGATGAAGGATTAATCCTTATACGTTGAAGAATATGTCCTTATACGTTGAAGTATTTGTCGAGTATTTCCTCGGCCTTGCCGTCTGAGTTGTCGATATCTTCTATTATTTCACCCTTTTCGAGCAACGCCACACGTGTGGAAATGTCCACGGTGTGCTGCAGATTATGGCTCGACACTATCACAGTTGAACCTGTAGAACGGTTGAATTCGGTCAGAATACGTTTCAGTTGGTTCTGGCTGCTTGGGTCGAGAAAGTTGAACGGCTCGTCCAGTATCACGAGTTGCGGACTATTGAGCAATGCTGCCACGATGCCAATCTTCTGCTTGTTGCCAGCCGAAAAGTCGCGTATGTACTTCTTCTGTCCCATTATCTCGTCGCTCATGAAGGCCTTGAACGCCTCAAGACGTTCGTTCACCTGCTCCTTTGTTATTCCCGACACCTTGCCTACAAACTCAAAATACTCCTCAGCGGTAAGGAAGTCGATGAGAAAAGAGTTGTCGATGAAAGCGCCAGTCAGCAGTTTCCAGTCTTCGCTCTTTGCCGGGTCAATCTCGTCGGACACCGCCGTAGGGTCTGCAATAGACTGCTGCAAATCGGCAGCAAGCATCCGCTTGTTTGGAATCATAATGACATTGCCCTCTGTAGCCTTTGCCAAATCGAGCATCAAGCGGAACAATGTGGTCTTACCAGCACCATTGTTGCCAACAAGTCCCAGCAGTTCACCATCATTAATGGTGAACTGCTGGATGTCAACGGCAGTATGTTCGCCGAAACACTTTTTGAGATTATTGAGTTGTATACGCATCTTTTTTGTGGCAAATTTAATGATTTTCTGACACAACAGCAAATTTTACGTGACATAATACAGCATTATGCCACGCTTAATTCACTTGTTCTCAAGTTCCATCTTAAGGAATTTCGGAGTGTAGCCTTCCTTCGATTCAGCCACTTTTTCGGGTGTTCCGGCTATAAGCAAGCGTCCACCGCCACGTCCACCTTCCGGTCCTATGTCGATAATGTAGTCGGCAAGCTTTATAACATCAAGATTATGTTCGATTATTATAACCGTGTTGCCACGGTCGACAAGCTGCTGCAGCACATCCATAAGAATGCGGATGTCCTCAAAGTGGAGTCCGGTTGTAGGCTCGTCGAGTATGTATAGCGTCTTGCCCGTGTCGCGCTTGCTCAGCTCGGTAGCCAGTTTCACGCGCTGGCTTTCACCTCCCGAGAGCGTAGTCGATGGTTGTCCCAGCTTGATATATCCCAGTCCGACGTCCTGTATTGTCTTTATCTTCTGCAATATAGCCGGCACATTCTCGAAGAATTCGACAGCCTGATTGATGGTCATATCCAATACGTCGGCAATGCTCTTGCCCTTATAGCGCACCTCAAGCGTCTCGCGGTTGTAGCGTTTGCCGTGACATACCTCGCAAGGAACCATCACATCGGGCAGGAAGTTCATCTCTATGGTCTTGTAACCGTTGCCCTTGCACGTCTCGCAGCGCCCGCCCTTCACGTTGAATGAGAAACGTCCAGGCTTGTATCCTCGTATCTTCGCCTCGGGCAGAGCCACAAACAGGGAGCGAATGTCGGAGAACACGCCGGTGTATGTAGCAGGATTGGAACGCGGAGTACGTCCTAATGGCGACTGATCCACATTCACCACCTTATCTATATATTCTATTCCGTCGATAGAATCATACGGCATCGGCTTCTTGAGCGAACGGTAGAAGTGTTGGGAAAGGATGGGCTGCAACGTCTCATTGATAAGAGTTGACTTGCCCGAACCGCTCACTCCGGTCACCACGATAAGTTCGCCAAGCGGGAACGACACATCAATGTTCTTCAGATTGTTGCCGTGTGCTCCGTGTATAGTTATCGACTTGCCGTTGCCTTTGCGTCGTTCGGCAGGCACAGCAATCTTCCTTTCGCCGTTGAGATAGTCGGCTGTGAGCGTATGATGTTTGAGCATGTCCTGCGGAGTGCCTTGAAACACCACCTCACCACCACGCATTCCAGCCTTCGGACCAATGTCTACAATCCAGTCGGCAGCAAGCATCATGTCCTTGTCGTGCTCAACTACCACCACCGTGTTGCCCATATCGCGCAACAGCTTGAGCGAGTGGATAAGCCGCTCGTTGTCGCGCTGGTGCAATCCGATGCTCGGCTCGTCAAGGATATAGAGTACGTTGACGAGCTGCGAACCTATCTGTGTGGCAAGACGTATGCGTTGGCTCTCACCTCCAGAGAGCGTTGCCGACTGTCGGTTGAGCGACAGATAGTCGAGACCTACGTCCAATAGGAACGATATGCGTGTACGTATCTCCTTCAGAATTTCCGCTGCTATAGTGCGCTGGCGGTCGTCCAGATGCGCCTCAACATCATTAAGCCACTCATTGAGTCGGCTTATGTCCATCGAGGCAAGTTCGAATATGTTCTTGTCCCAAACCTTATACGACAACGATTCGCGGCAAAGTCGCTGGGCGTGACACTCCGGACACTCGCAAGTTGCAAGGAATTGGTCAGCCCATTTCTGTCCGCTTGTAGTGTCGTCGTTCTCCATTACAGAGCGCAGATACTTTATCACACCGTCGAACGTAGTGAAATAGTCGCTCGATGTGCGCGCCACATCCTTGTCGATGCGCACGGTTTCGAGCGAGCCGTACATTATTTCGTTCATCGTTTCTTCCGGAATCTCGCTCACGGGAGTCTTTAATGTCAGTCCAGCCTTGTCCAATATGGCTGATATTTGCCAGAAAATCAGCTGGTTCTTGTATTTGCCCAATGGCACGATTGCGCCTTCGTGTATTGACAAAGTGTCGTCGGGTATGACCTTCTTGAGGTCGATCTCGTTGACATAACCAAGTCCCTTGCACTTGGGGCAAGCTCCTTCGGGCGAGTTGAACGAGAACATATTGGGCGCAGGGTCGCGATAGCTGATGCCCGTTGTAGGACACATGAGTCGCTTGGAATAGCTCTTTGCCTCGCCTGTGTTCTTGTCGAGAATCATCAACAGACCGTCGCCCTGGCGCATAGCGGTCTCAATGGTCTTCTTCAGGCGGTCGTCGAATCCCTCACGCATCTGCATTTTGTCAATCACCACTTCAATATTATGGTTCTTGTAGCGGTCGGTCTTCATGCCGGGCGTTATGTCCATTATCTCGCCATCCACCCTAACATACAGATAGCCCTTGCGCCGAAGCGTCTCGAACAGTTCCCGATAGTGTCCCTTACGTTGTCTTACGAGTGGCGCAAGGATATAGATGCGGTGTCCGGCATACTGCGAATTGATCATTTCGAGAATACGCTCCTCGGTATATTTCACCATCTTTTCGCCCGTAGCATAGCTGTATGCCGTTCCGGCACGAGCATAAAGCAGTCGCAGATAGTCGTATATCTCGGTCGTAGTGCCCACGGTTGAACGTGGATTGCGGTTGGTTGTCTTCTGTTCAATTGAAATAACGGGGCTCAGTCCGGTAATGTTGTCAACATCGGGACGTTCCATTCCACCGAGAAAGTTGCGTGCATAAGCCGAGAAAGTGTCGATATACCGACGCTGTCCCTCTGCATATATGGTGTCAAAGGCAAGCGACGACTTGCCCGATCCGCTCAGTCCGGTAATGACAGTAAGCGAACCGCGCGGTATCTCCACGTCGATATTCTTGAGATTGTGGACGCGTGCGCCCCACACATTTATCTTGCCTTCTTCTGAATAGCTACTCATAAGTATTGATTGAGTTTCGGTTGTTATCTGAATTTATTGGTCTGTAAGGCGTGCAGACTGCCGTTATTCGGTTCCGCCTGCGGTCGATTCGGTATATCCGCGCAGCAGATTAACATCGCTCTTGATGTTGAATTGTCTGCCGTCAGCCCCCTTTGCCTTCACCATCACAAAGTAAACGCCCTGCGCTACATCCCTTCCTTTGTACTTACCGTCCCATCCTCTGGCAGGATCGGACCATTCATAGAGCTTCTGTCCCCACCTGTTGAATATGGAGGCCTTAAACTCCACAATGCTCTGATAGCCGTTTTTGGCACGGTAGACATCGTTGATGCCGTCGCCATTGGGCGAAAAAGCGTTTGGCATTTCGAGTTTGCTCTCCGATATCGACACCGTTATTGGAGTGGCGTCAGCCCAATACTCGGCAGTATAGGCTATGGTATCGGTGCCGAGAACGAAGGTGGCATACAGTTCGATGATATGGGTGCCAGCCTCAACAAAGGTGTATTCGGTGTCTTCGTCGTATCGTACGAGGTATGGCGAGGGCGCTCCTTCCTTCCTGAACCGCCACTCATAGTGGGCGGTATAAGCCCCTACATCTGCCGTTCCGGCACTAAGCGTAACCGTTAGAGGTGCCGAGCCAGTATAGCTCAGCCCAGTATCGTCGCCATCGGGTGTATGAAACGTTGCAACGGGGTCGATAGTGGGCACCACATCGGCATGGGTGTCCATACAAACCAGGCCAACAAGAAGCATTAATATTCGAAGGATGTTCATAATATGCAAAGTTAACTATTATATTGCACATTACAAAGCCAACGCATTGTTTTAATAACTTTATTTATAAGACAAACATTTCATTTTACAATATATTTTATGTACTTTTGCAGAAAAATCAATAACAACTATGACACGTTACTTCAGACTTATTTTGTGCTTATGCGCCTTGATGCTGACCGCAGCCATGTCTGCACAGACTATCAAGTGGCAGGAATTGTACAAGGTGAAGAAGAAAGACACCATATACGGCATTGCCAAGAAGTACAATATCACTATTGACGAGCTGATAAGCGCCAACCCCGCTATGCAGAAGCCCGACTACACTCTTCAGAAGGGCGACCAGCTGCTCATACCCTACCCCACCACAACGCCGGCAACAGCCACAACACCTGCCGCAACTGCATCGAAGACACAAACAGCAAGCCCCGTCACACACAAGCGCGCGGCCGACGGAAGCGTGCGCATAGGCGTAATGCTGCCGCTTCACAACGTTGACGGCGACGGCCAACGAATGATTGAATACTATCGCGGCGTACTTATGGCGTGCGACTCATTGCGCTCGCAGGGCATTGCCACACACGTTTATGCGTGGAATGTGCCTATCGACGCCAACGTACAGCAGACCATCAACGACGACAATGCACGCCAGTGTGACGTGATTTTCGGTCCGCTCTACACCAAGCAAGTCAAACCCATTGGTGACTTCTGCCGCAAGAACGGCATACGTCTTGTCATTCCGTTCTCTATCAACGGCAATGACGTGGCGCAGAACGAACGCATCTATCAGATATTCCAGACTCCTGCACAGCAGAATGAGGCTTCGGCCAATGCTTTTGCCGAACGCTTCAAGGGTCGTCATGTAGTTATTGTTGACTGCAACGACACCACAAGCCGCAAGGGCGTATTCACTTCTGCCCTGCGCAAACGCATGGAAAAGGCTGGCATGACATACAGCATTACCAATCTGAAGTCATCGGAACAGTCGTTTGCCAAAGCTTTCAGCACAGCCCTGCCCAACGTCGTTGTGCTCAATACCGGACGTTCGCCCGAACTTAATGCAACCCTTGCCAAGCTCAACACACTCACAGCTGCCACCAAGGGATTGAGCATTTCATTGTACGGATATACCGAATGGCTGATGTATACAAAGGTATATACCGACTATTATTTCAAATACGACACATACATCCCTACCACTTTCTACTACAATCCGCTTGCCGGCAAGACCATTGCCATTGAGCGTGCCTACCGCCAATGGTTCAAATCGGACATGAGGCAGGCACTACCGCGTTTTGCGCTGACCGGATTCGACCACGCACAGTTCTTCATTCGCGGACTGCACAAGTATGGCGACCGATTTGACGGAACCCAGCAGCAGAACACGTACACTCCGTTACAGACACCGCTCAAGTTCAAACGCGTAGGAACGGGAGGCATGCAGAACTCAAGCTTCATGCTCGTACACTACAAGCCCAACAGAACAATAGAGTCGGTATCATACTAACACACCATTATTAATATATGTTTCAGACATTAAGACTTAAAACCGTTGCCCTGCTTGCAATGTTGCTGACGGCATCGACAGCCATACACGCCCAGATAGGCGAACACCGCAACGACCTTGCCATTGGCTTTAATGCCGGCTATATAATGAGCAGCGTAGGGTTTACGCCTAAGGTTACGCAAGACACCCACACCGGAATCACAGCCGGACTGTCAATGCGCTACACCTGCGAGAAATACTTCAAGACTATATGCTCGATATCTGCCGAAGTGAACTATGCACGCATAGGATGGAAGGAGCGCATACTTACAGCCAACGACGAGCCTGTGATAAACCAGACAACGGGCATGGCAGAAGCCTATCAGCGTGACATGAACTACATTCAGGTGCCCATCTTCGCCCACTTGGCGTGGGGACGTGAGCGCAAAGGCGTACAGTTCTTCTTCAAGGCTGGTCCTCAGTTCGGCTACATGATAAGCGAGTCGACAACCACCAACTTCAATGTCAAGGATGCCAACTTTACCGATCGCGCCAACAAAACATGCGCACAGGACACCATGGCAGTAGAAAACAAGTTCGACTTTGGCATCGCTGCCGGATTGGGTATGGAATACTCCATACCTAAAGTAGGACACTTCCTGCTCGAAGGACGCTACTACTACGGTCTCGGCAACATCTACGGCGACTCAAAGCGCGACTACTTCGGCAAGTCAAACCACTCGAACATCGTAGTCAAGCTGTCGTATCTGTTTGACATAACGAGAACGAAAGGCATTAAGAAGTAACAAAATTTCAATAACCATTAATAAATAACCAATTTAAATTCTTATGTTCGAAAATCAACCTAAAGGTCTATGGGCCCTCGCATTGGCCAACACCGGAGAGCGCTTTGGTTACTACACCATGCTCGCAGTGTTCTTGCTGTATTTGCAGGCTAACTTCGGTTTTGAGACTGGAGTAGCAAGTACGATTTACTCTACCTTCCTTATGATGGTCTACTTCCTGCCCATCATTGGCGGTATTGCAGCCGACAAGTTCGGCTTTGGACGTATGGTTACCACTGGTATCTTCATTATGTTCATCGGCTATCTTGTCCTTTCGCTTCCGCTCGGAAAGGACACCGTTGCCATTGCTGCAATGGGTGTGTCACTCATCCTCATCGCATTGGGAACAGGTTTGTTCAAGGGTAACCTCCAGGTAATGGTAGGTCGTCTGTACGACGAGGCTCAGTATGCAAACAATCGCGACTCTGGTTTCTCACTCTTCTACATGGCTATCAACATCGGCGCTATGTTTGCTCCTACAGCAGCCATCAAGATTATGGATTGGGCTAGGGCAAGTCTTGGCGTATCGCCTGAGGATGCCTACCACTTCGCATTTGCCATTGCATGTGCCTCATTGATCTTAAGTATCGCTATTTACTACATCTTCAGCTTCACTTACAAGCACGTCTTGGCCAACGAGACACAGCAGAAGTCGAGTGCCGACACTAAGTCGGAGGTCAAGGAACTCACTCCTGCCGAGACTAAGGAGCGTATCGTATGCCTCTGCCTCGTGTTTGCTGTGGTTATCTTCTTCTGGATGGCATTCCACCAGAACGGCAACACTCTGACACTCTTTGCACGCGATTTCACCCAGAAGACTTCTGAAGGTCTGCAGTCAATGGCATTCGACGTTACCAACCTCGTGGCTTGTATATTCGTAGTTTACGGCAGCTTCGGTCTGGCACAGAGCAAGACCGGCAAGGGCAAGGGCATCTCGCTCGGCGTAATAGTAGCAGCCATTGCATTCCTCTTCTACAAGTACAACTCTCTCGAAGGTGCCGTTGAGGTTCAGGCTCCTATCTTCCAGCAGTTCAATCCTTGCTACGTTGTTGCATTGACTCCGGTGAGCGTAGCCCTCTTCTCTTGGCTCAACAAGATTGGCAAGGAGCCTACATCGCCCGAGAAGATTGGTCTTGGTATGCTCGTTGCAGCTCTCGGTTTCGTATGGATGGCTGTAGGCTCTATGGGCTTGGAGCTTCCGCTGACACAGGGCGACCCCGCTACAGAGGGTACACGCGTTAGCGCCAACCTCCTCATCTCTACATATCTCATCCTCACATTTGCCGAGTTGCTGCTTTCACCGATCGGTATCTCGTTCGTATCGAAGGTAGCTCCTCCCAAGTATGCAGGTTTGATGATGGGTCTTTGGTTTGGTGCTACAGCCATCGGCAACCAGTTGGTAATGGTGCCCGGCATCATGTGGGGCCAGAACTTCAACCTCGTTACTATCTGGGGTGTTCTTGCAGGCATCTGCCTCGTATCGGCTCTATTCATCTTCTCAATCATCAAGAAGCTCAACAAGGTAAGCTAATATCACCATTAATAACAAGACTTATGTCAGCGCGGGCAGCAACTACGATTGCTGTCCGCGTTTTTTGTACCTATTTTTAGGTAAAATTAAATCTCAGACGGTTAAAAATTCAGGCTTAATCCGCCACATTGCACGTTTTTAGGTAACTTTGCATATACGTATAATGAACTTCATTCATACCAGACGCAATATACAATACACATTATAAATATTATGCAGACCAAGACAAAGAAAATACTGTTCGCACTCTATGCACTCGTGATTGTGTGCATGGGAGCTGCCACCATCGTCGAGAAATACCAGGGAAGCGACTTTGTGGGGAGCCACATATACGGTGCATGGTGGTTTACGCTGCTGTGGGCGCTGCTTGCCGCCACCGCCACATTATATTATATAAAGCATCGCACACGTTCGTGGACAGGCACGGCATTGCACCTTTCTTTCGTAATAATACTCGTCGGAGCCTTCATTACGCACGTAAGTGCCGAGCGCGGAACGATACATCTGCGCCAAGGACTGCCAACCGACCGCTATACAGTATACGACCGCGACATGAACACTCACCCTGCCACGCTGCCGTTCAGCATACGTCTCGACCGCTTTGACGTGCAGTATCACGCCGGAACAGACGCTGCGCAAGACTACGTGTCGCACTTCACGCTGACCGACAACGGACAGACCACGCATGGCAAGGTTTCGATGAACAACATATTCAGCTACGGACCGATGCGAATATACCAGGCTTCGTACGACACCGACGGACTTGGCGCAACCCTTTCTACCAATTCCGACCCCATAGGCATACCCGTCACTTACGCTGGATATGCCCTGCTGTTCGTCTCGCTCATCGGTATGCTCTTTGATCCGCGCGGTGCCTACCGCGGGTTGCTGCGCAGTCAGTTGCTCAAGAAGAGTGCTCTGATTGTGACGCTGCTATTCACGTTGATGCCAGCCTCAACCATTTTGGCTGTCTCGACTACCGATAATGTCAAGGCGCACTATCTGCCTGTATCAACAGCCGAGAAGTTCGGACGCCTCAACATACTCTACAACAGCCGCATCTGTCCCGTACAGACCGTGGCTATCGACTTCACCAAGAAGCTATACGGAGCACGCTCGTACAAGGGACTCACCGCCGAGCAGGTGTTCACGGGATGGGTTTTCTGGGGCGAAGAGTGGATGGACGAACCCATACTGAAGTTGAAGGACGGCGAGATGAAGCAGACCTTACAGCTGCCCGACTACGTTTCAGCCAATAACTTCTTCAACAACGACATGGGCGGATACACCATCGGTCCGTACATAAAGGAATACTACGAGGGCAACCACGACAAGTTCCACACGCAGGCTGCATCGGTCGATGACAAGATACAGCTGCTCATGGACCTGCGCCGAGGTCTGCTGCTGAAGATATTCCCCAACACTGTCAAGGCGAACACTACATGGTATGCGCCCACCGAAAGCCTGCCCAAGACCATAAATGCCGAGCACCAGCGCTTCATACAGACAATCTTCACCCTGCTCTACGACGAGGCGGAAGCCGAAAACTACAAGCAGATGGACGAGATGATAGACAAGATACAGAAGTATCAGACGCTGAACGCAGGCACATCGCTGCCTACTGCCAAGCAGACCGAAGCCGAGCGCACATACAACAGCATTCCGTTTGCCACAATACTCTTTATGGTGTGCCTCACGATGGGTGTGCTCACCTTCTTCTACACGATAGTAAGGCTGTGCCGCGAGTGTCGTCTGGAGCAGAACCACGACACACGTGCCGGACAGCGCTCGCCTATCGACACACTCGTAACGGCTTCGTCGCGTGTCATCATGCTCGTCTCGCTTGCCGCACTCACCTACTGCCAGTATCTGCGATGGACCATCAGCGGCACGTTGCCTATGTCTAACGGCTACGAGACGATGCTCTTCGTGGCATGGATAGTGCAGGTTGTGGCTCTCGTGTTCAGTCTGCGCTTCCGCATACTGCTCACATGCGGATTCCTTATGTCAGGATTCTTCCTGCTGGTGAGCCATATCAGCCAGATGGACCCACAGATAACGCACATCATGCCCGTGCTCAACTCGCCTCTGCTGAGCATTCACGTGTCGATAATAATGATAGGATTCGCGCTGCTTTCGCTCCCACTGATAAACGGCATCACCGCCATAATAGTGCGAATGGTCAACCGCAACGCCTCAACCGTAACGCTCGCACTGCAACAGCTGTCGCTGCTGTTTCTATACCCTGCCATGGCAGCCCTCGGCATCGGTATCTTCGTAGGTGCTATATGGGCCAATGTGTCCTGGGGCGAATACTGGGGATGGGACCCCAAGGAGGTCTGGGCACTCATCACATTCATGATTTATGCCGTGTCTCTTCACCCAAAGACGCTGCCGGCATTGCGCCGCCCTATGGTGTTCCACGTATTCATGATAGTGGCTTTCCTCACTATCATAATGACATACTTCGGTGTCAACTACGTGCTTGGAGGCATGCACAGCTACGCTTAAATCAGAACCGATTTCAATAAAAATAAGAACCGTTTTCGAGAAGGACTCCTTTTTGGCTTGCAAAAGGGGTCCTTTTAGTATGCAAAAGGAGTCCTTTTGAAGAGCAAAACGAGTCCTTTTGGAATGCAAAAATAGTTCTTTTGAAAACTAAAACTAATCCTTCTGAAAACCAAAGGAAATCAATCGGCAAAAACAATGTATTTCTTCCGATTTACACCTTATTATATATATAATACCATAGGCTGTCATTATTTAATCCGAGAGTTTAGGTTTTGTCAGAAAAATAGTGTAAATTTGCACAACCTACTTAAATAACACATTTACCACTATGAACAGAAAACAAATTGGCAAATCATTAGCCATGTTGGCATGCGCAGCCATGCTGAGTGTGAATGCGTCGGCTCAGAAGGCCGTGAAGGCTCCCGCCCCAATCCTGCCGGTGCCCGAACAGAAGCAGATTGACTGGCAGAAGATGGAGACATACGCCTTCATACACTTCGGACTCAACACCTTCAACGACCGCGAATGGGGATACGGCGACTCCGACCCTAAAACTTTCAACCCCACACGACTCGACTGCGAGCAATGGGTGAAGACCCTTATTGCAGCCGGAATGAAGGGCGTGATATTGACAGCCAAGCATCACGACGGATTCTGTCTGTGGCCTTTCGAGGGCAACGACTACAACGTGAGCAAGTCGCCTTGGCGTGGCGGCAAGGGCAATGTAGTGCGCGAACTGTCTGACGCCTGCAAGAAGTACGGACTGAAGTTTGCCGTATATCTCTCGCCGTGGGACCGCTCACGTGCCGAATATGCCACACCCGACTATCTGCCTTACTTCTACGCACAGCTGCGCGACCTCCTCACCAACTACGGCGAGGTGTTTGAGGTATGGTTTGACGGTGCCAATGGTGGCGACGGCTACTATGGCGGTGCCAAAGACCCGCGCTTCATCGACCGAAAGAACTACTACAACTATCCGCACATATTCAAGATGCTTGACGAGATACAGCCTAATGCCGTAGTATTCGGCGACGGCGGTCCCGGATGCCGATGGGTTGGCAACGAGAATGGATTTGCCGGCGAGACAAACTGGGCTTTCCTGCGCAAGGGCGAGGTTTATCCTGGCTACCCAAATTACCACGAACTGACCTACGGACATGCCGACGGCAACCAGTGGACAGCAGCCGAGTGCGACGTATCAATACGTCCGGGATGGTTCTATCATCCCGAAGAAGACGACAAGGTAAAGTCGCCCGACCAGCTTGTCGACCTATACTACCGTAGCGTAGGACACAACGCTACCTTCCTGCTCAACTTCCCTGTCGACCGCGACGGACTTATCCATCCTATCGACTCTGCCAACGCAATAGCTTATCGCAAAATCATACAGCGCGAACTCAGGAAAAACCTCGTAGCAGGCATGAAGGCCCGTGTGAGCAGCCAGCGTGGCGGACGGTTCACAGCAAAGGCTCTTACCGACAAATCTTGGGACACTTACTGGGCTACTCCCGACGGTGTGACCACCGGCGACATTGAATTCCGATTCAAGAAGGCACAGCGCATGAACCGCATCATGCTTCAGGAGTACATCCCATTGGGCCAGCGTGTCAAGAAGTTCAGCGTAGAATATCTCAACAACAAGGGTCAGTGGCAGACAGTAGAACAGCCTGAGGAGACCACAACCATAGGCTACAAGCGTCTGTTGCGCTTTGCCACCGTCGTGTCAAAAGGCATTCGCGTGCGCATTCTCGACTCACGCGGTCCGCTCTGCATCAACAATATCGGTGTGTATGACGGCGGAAAGAACGCCAAACTGACATGGAGCAAGGCTGCGGAAGACCTCAAGTCGCTGCCGTTCACTATCGTAAAGAAGGGTGCAGACGAGGTAGTTATCGACCTGGGCGAGGCTAAGAACATCACAACCCTGCAATATCTGCCCGACCAGAGCGAACACCGCAAGGGTCTGGTTCATACCTACAGTATCAGCACTTGCGACGCTAACGGCAACGTACAGAAGACTCTGAAGAAGGACGAGTTCTCAAATATCCAGAACAACCCGATTCTGCAGACCGTGACTTTCCCAACTGTCAAGACACGCTATCTGAAGTTCAAGGCTGAGCGCATGGTAAAGGCTGGCGAGAAGATGAATTACGAGAAGTTGGGAGTGAACTAAATCCAGAACCCAACAATACATAAAAAGAGGGCGTGCATTCTATGTTTCTACTGATGAAACATAAAATGCACGCCCTCTTTTTGCGTTTGATTATATCTCAGACCGATACGATTAGAACTTCACGTCAAATTCGAGGTCGAACATATTGTAGTTAGGCTTATTGAGACTGCGGTCGTTGACGCGAACATACTCGGCAGCAATCATTATGGATTTGCCTATCCAGTAGTTGGCACCAATCTCGTAGTTGGTCTTCGCCTTGTTCCACTCGGCAGTAGGACGATACATGTCGTAGCGTGCCTTGGCATATAGCTTCTTGCTGATTACCGGTGCAATCATGAGTGCATAGAAACCGTCGGCCTTGTCGCCGGCAGCATAGTTGATGTTGCAGTCGGTCTCCTTGCCAGTCTTGTACGTTGTCTTGAAGCCGTAGCCCTGGCTGTGTATGTACTCCGAACGGAAAGTCCAGTCGTTGGCAGCATACTCGGCGCTGAACGCATAGCGGTTCTTCGACAATGAACGCACGCCACTCTCAACTACATTATTGCCATCCTCGTCGAGCACCGGCTTATGATTGGCATCGGTAACGTTCCATGTTCCCTTGCGGGCATACGAACCTGTCCATCCGAAAGCACCTATACGCAGTCCCTTAACGGGCATAACCCAGAGGCCACCGATGATGTCCTTGCGCTGGTCGACATCCTTCTGACCGGTACCCTGACCGTTGAACACGCCAATCTGATAATGCACGAGGTTGCGACCAGCCTGATTCTTGATGATGTCGCCCTGAATCTGCACACCAATGTCACGTCCGTTGCTGGCATGCTCGCCCACACGGTCGCTGAATCCCGACAACTTGCTCACGTTCTGCGAGTAGGCCATAAACCCCTGAGTAATAGGGTGCATAGGGTTCTCGAATGTGAAGGGACGCTTAAACTGTCCTGCTTTCACCTTGAACGCATCATATTTCTGCCACTCGGCAAATGCGTCAACCATACGGGGCGACGATCCGAGGTCGCTTGTATTGCCATTGGCTTGAAGCTGAACCTTCCAGTAGAAGTCCTGCATCAGACGGCCCTCAAGTGCCATACGCACCATTCGGATGTTGAAGGTATTGATGTCCTTGGTGCCGTCATTGGCCTCCTTGTCGCTGTACTGATACTGCGACATTACATAGCCGCTGAACTTTATGTCGCTAACTACCGAAATCTTCGGCTTGTCCTGCTGAGCCAACGCACCCGTTGTGGCAAGCGTAGCAAGAGCGAGAGATAATAGTTTTTTCATTTCTTAGTTTTAATAATTGTATAATTCATAATGCGGCTTTGCCGCAACAATTCAAAATCCAAAACTCAAAATTCAAAATTGTATTGTTGGAAGAAAAAGTTTTAAACTTTTTCTTCCAACAATACCACGTTCTCCACGTGTGGAGTATGCGGAAACATGTCAACCGGCTGCACCTCCTTAACGCTGTATGCCACGTCAAGAGCCTGCAAGTCGCGTGCCTGGGTAGCTGGATTGCAGCTTACATATACTATGCGCTTCGGGTGAGCACGCAGGATTGTCTCTATAACATCGGGATGCATGCCTGCACGAGGTGGGTCGGTGATGATGACCTCGGGGCGGCCATGCTCGGCAATGAACCCGTCGTTGAGAATGTCCTTCATATCGCCTGCATAGAACTTGGTGTTGGCTATGTTGTTGACGTTTGAGTTTACCTTAGCATCTTCGATAGCCTCGGGCACATACTCGATACCTATCACCTCACGGGCCTGGCGCGCCACGAAGTTGGCTATAGTACCCGTACCTGTGTAGAGGTCGTAAACAAGCTCGTCGCCGGTGAGCTGTGCAAACTCGCGCGCTACCGAATAGAGGTGATAAGCCTGCTCAGTATTGGTCTGATAGAAGCTCTTGGGGCCAACCTTGAAGCGCAGGTTCTCCATAGTCTCGTATATATGGTCGTTGCCTTTGAATACCGAGAGGTCGAGATCGCCGAATGTGTCGTTGCACTTCTGATTGTCTACATACATGAGCGAGGTTATCTCGGGGAACATGTCGGCAATGTGCTGCAACAAACCTTTGGCTCGCTGCTCGTCACCTTCTTCATCGTAGTGGAACTGAATGAGAACCATCCACTCGCCGGTATTGGAGTTGCGTATCATAATGTCGCGCAACAGACCGTGCTGCTGGCGCAAATCGAAGAATGTCATACCCGTTTCGAAGGCATAATCACGTATGGCGTTGCGTATGCGGTTGTGCAAATCGTCCATGAGCCAGCACTTCTCGATAGGCAGAATCTTGTCGAATGCGCCCGTGATGTGGAATCCTATACCGTTCATGTTGTCAAACTGAGTGCCATCTGCTATCTGTTCGCGTGTGAGCCAACGCTTGTTGCAGCATCCGAACTCAAGCTTGTTGCGATACTCCTTGATATGTACCGAACCCATAATCGGGCGGAACTCGGGCAATGGAATCTTGCCTATGCGACGCAGCTGGTCGTGTACCTGCTGCTGCTTGGCCTTGAGCTGCTCGGCATAGGGAAGGTTCTGCCACTTGCAGCCGCCACAAATGCCGAAGTGCTGGCACATAGGCTCTTCGCGCACTTCGCTCTTCTTGATGAATCTTATCACCTCAGCCTCGCAGTAGCTGTGCTTCTTCTTGCGCACCTGCAGGTCGACAACGTCGCCCGGAACGGCAAACGGTACAAACACAACCATATCGTTGACGTGAGCCAACGACTTGCCCTCGGCTGCCACAGCCTCAATAGTTACGTTCTCGAGTATCGGAAGCGGTTTCTTTTTTCTTGACATATATGTTTCTTTTCTATTTTTCAAAATGCAAAATTAGCCATTTTTATTGATATAAAGGGGTCCAATTATACAAAAAACGACAAAAAACGGGCTGCATGTCCTCATACTCGCCGCATCTGACGGCATAGTGATGAAGGCATGCAGCCCGTAGTGTTAAAAAAACAAAGTGACTTCTACTTCAAGTAGAGCTATTCTTACTTTATGATGCCCAGCTCTGTAAATACGCGCTTGAGTATCTGAACGCCACGCTCAACCTGCTCTTCGGTGTGTGTAGCCATAAGTGCAAAGCGCACCAATGTGTCCTGAGGAGCACATGCAGGCGGTATAACCGGATTGATGAACACGCCATACTCGAAAGCCTTTGCAGTAGCAAGGAATGTCTTGTCTACGTCGTGTACGTAGAGAGGAATGATAGGACTCTCGGTCTCACCGATCTCAAATCCCTCCTCCTTGAAGCGGCGCAGAGCATAACGTGTTACGTTCCACAGCTTCTCAATACGCTCAGGTTCATTCTGGATGATGTGCAGCGCCTCAAGAGCAGCGGCAGTAGCAGCAGGTGTGTTTGATGCGCTGAAGATATATGTACGGCATGTGTGACGCAGATAGTTGATTGTATCCTTGTCGCCGGCGATAAATCCGCCGATGCTTGCCATTGACTTTGAGAATGTACCCATGATGAGGTCTACCTCGTCGGTGAGTCCGAAATAATCGCAAACACCACGTCCCTGCTTGCCGAATACGCCAAGGCCGTGTGCCTCGTCTACCATAATCGAGCAGTTGTACTTGTGCTTCAGCTCAACAATCTTAGGCAGATTGGCGAGGTCGCCTTCCATAGAGAACACGCCGTCAACAACGATCAGCTTGATAGCCTCATGAGGAAGGTTCTTCAATACGCGCTCAAGATCCTCCATATCGTTGTGCTTGTAGTGCAGCTGTGTAGCAAACGACAGACGGCGTCCGTCAACGATACTTGCGTGGTCGCGGTCGTCGCAGATGATATAGTCGCCACGTCCTACTACTACTGGCAACACGCCTGAGTTAACGAAGAAACCTGTAGAGAAACACAACGTCTCGTCCTTGCCTACATATGTGGCGAGTTCCTTCTCAAGCTGTACGTGCAAGTCGAGTGTACCGTTAAGGAAGCGACTGCCGGCACATCCCGAACCGTATTTGTCAAGGGCAGCCTTGGCAGCATCGATGATGCGCTGGTCGCCTGTAAGTCCGGTGTATGCATTTGAGCCGAACATAAGAACCTTATGTCCGCCCATCTCAACTTCTGTACCCTGCTTGCTCGTTATCTCACGGAAATAAGGATACACGCCTTCTGCCATGTATTTCTGTGGAAGACGATAGCTCTTGTACTTTTCCTGTAATTGTCCCATCTTAATAATAAAAAAGGTATAGAATACCTCCGTTTGTTTGATTCAGGCTGCAAAGTTACAAAAAAGAACCCAAATAAGGTCCTTTTTCTTGAGAAATGTGTTATTTTTAGATTTTTAATTGTCGAAATCTATGCAAGAATTCAAAAATTATTAATTTTGTAACTATAATTATATATTCAACTACACGTATGAAGAAAAAAGCCGTTTTCATTATAAACCTTATATCCGGCACATCTGACAAGGCGGCCATACCAGGGCTTATCGACCAGTATCTCGACAAGACAAAGTTCGAGTACGAGATTGCTGTAACCCAATATGCAGGGCATGCCTCTGAGATTGCAGCCAAGGCTAAAGACGACGGTGTGGACGTTGTTGTGGCTGTCGGAGGCGACGGTACTGTCAACGAAGTGGCTCGTGCCATTGTGCATTCCAGCACGGCACTGGGCATAATACCTTGCGGATCGGGCAACGGACTGGCTCGCCATCTGCTGCTGCCGCTGAATGTGCGCAAGGCTATTGAAGTAATCAACAGATACGAAATACGCCAGCTCGACTACGGAATAATCAACGACTATCCCTTCTTCTGCACATGCGGAATGGGATTTGACGCTTTTGTGAGCATGAAGTTTGCCGAGGCCGGCAAGCGCGGACCTATCACTTATGTGGAGAATGTGCTGCGCGAGGGACTGAAATACAAGCCCGAGACATACACCATCGAGGACGAGAACGGTACGCTTCAGTACAAGGCGTTCCTCATATCGTGCGCCAATGCTTCGCAATATGGCAACAACGCCTACATTGCTCCGCAGGCTTCGATGAGCGACGGACTTATGGACGTAATCATAATGGAGCCGTTCGACGTGTTCGAAGCGCCACAGATAAGCATCGAGATGTTCAGCAAGACGCTCGACAAGAACTCTAAGATAAAGACGTTCCGTACACGCCACCTGCACATCCATCGCGACAAGCCGGGCGTAATTCACTACGACGGCGACCCCGTAATGACTGGCGCCGACATAGACGTAGAACTTAAGCCCAAGGGAATAAACATTATCGTCAACACAATGGCCGACCGTAGCGAGCGACAACCTAACGCTCTGCAGAATGCGGCAGCCGAACTGTTTAACGAGATAAACGAAATACGCGACGGCATAGCACAAAGCCGACTCAAATTCCAGCAATGGAGCAAGGCCATACAGAAAAGGCTCAACATCTGAAATACGTGTATATACTGACTGAAAGATGAGCGGTAGAGGATTCACATTCAAGCAATTCGACGTTCAGCACGACCGGTGTGCCATGAAGGTTGGCACCGACGGCGTGCTACTTGGTGCGTGGGCTGAAGGCGGACAACGCATTCTCGACATAGGAACGGGAACAGGCTTGATTGCACTAATGATGGCTCAGCGATATGGCAAAGCTACCATTACGGGCGTAGACATCGACCACGACGCTGCCATGCAGGCACGTGACAACGTGAGCCGTACTCCTTTTGCCAACCGTATCAGCATCATCGAAAGCCCGGTACAGAACCTCACAGCCGACACACACGGCAAGTTTGACGCAATTGTGTGCAATCCGCCCTTCTTCAACGATTCGCTCAAGAATCACGACCAGCAACGTGCCGTGGCACGACATGCCGACACCCTGCCCTATCGCCAACTGTTTCAGACGGTGGCACAACTGCTTACAGCCGACGGCGTATTCAGCGCCGTGATACCAAACGACTGCCTTAGCGCTTTCTGTACAGAAGCCTACATGGCCAACCTAACTCCGTCACGACGCTGCGCCATACGTACCACACAGCGCAAACAGCCCAAGCGCTGCCTCATCGCATTCCGACACGCTTCGTGTCCGCACGAGTTCACATCCGAGGAGCAATGTCTTCAGGATGCGTTCGGGAACCGTTCGGGATGGTACCAGCAACTGACATCCGACTTCTACATAAAATAATCTATACGACAAGACCATTGACTATGAGACATCTTCTTACCTTCCTAATATGTATAATGTGTACAGCTACGATGCCAACAACCCGCATTCTTTATTCTGCAACAACGTGCGCCAGGTAGTAGGCGACGGCAGACACACCATATATCTGTCATGCTCGGAAGGCGTGGCAAGCCTCGACGTGCACACACGACGCTTCAATACGCTGCATCGTAGCGGCAATATGTCGATATGCTATAGTGACGCTTTGTACATGTCGGACAAGAACATCATCTACCGCACTACCGACAAGGGCAAGACTAAGAAGCTCTTCACACGTCTGCCAAATTACGAGACTTGTGGGATGTATGGCTGAAGATGCAAGCGGACGGTTGTGGATAAGCACCGAGGGTGGCGGACTGAACTTATACGACCGCAAGACTCAGGAGTTCAGCCGATACAGCAGTATTCCTGCTGCCAATATCAAGGCTTTGTACTTCGACCGCCAACGCAACACGATGTGGGTGGAATCTCACCTCGACGGTCTCTATCGTGTGGACCTTGCAAGCGGACTTGTACGCAACTATCGCAACAAACGCAATGACCCTACATCGCTGCCCGACGACATTGTACGCGACATAACAGAATACAAAGGCCGTATTTATGTGGCTACGCAGAGTGGTGTGGCTTCATTGAGCGCTACCGACGAGAACAGCCCTAAGTTCACGCGCATTATGCCTCGTGAGCGCATGCTTACCGTGCCGAGCCTGTGTGTCGACCGTCAAGGAAGGCTATGGATTGCCACCGACGGCAATGGCGTGTATCGTTACAACCTCAGCACGGGACGCTACAATCACTTCGTACATCATACCGGTGACACCACTACAATCAGCAACAACTACGTCTGCCACAAATGTCATGTACAGGCGACACGCGCAACAAGCTGATGGGCATATATCGCAACTGTAGTCAGCTGCGCAGCCTCATATCCGAACTGCTCGACTTCCGCAAGCAGGAGCAGGGTCACACCCATATCCATGCCCGCCATGCCGACATGTCGGCTCTGCTGCGCAACACAGCCACCCTCTTCACCGAGTACACATTGGGCAAGGACATCACTCTGCAAATCGACGTGCCCGACCAACTGCCTATGTGGTTCGACCCGAAACAGATGCAGAAGGTGGTGAGCAATCTCGTATCCAACGCCATCAAGCACACTCCGCAGGGCGGTATGGTGACTATAGCAGCGCAAACCGACGATAATAAGGCTGTGATAACAGTTAGCGACAACGGTTCGGGCATTGCCAAGGAGGATCTGCCGCATCTGTTCAGCCGATTCTATCAGGCTCGCAACATCGAGACCGTGGCTGATATCGGCACCGGCATCGGACTGAACCTCACCAAGGGCATTGTCGACATGCATCATGGAACGATTGAAGTGACATCGGAGGATGGACAAGGCACCAAGTTCACCATAACTCTGCCTACACAGCGCGAAGCATTCGCAGCCGACGAAACCACCGACGAACCTATACCGACCGACAATACAAAGGAACTGCCGTCGGCTTCAGACAGCGCAGCAACGAGTCATAGCTCATCGGCAAATGACTCAAGCAACACGCCCGAAGGACACGACGAGCGCCCGATAATACTAATTGTCGAAGACAACGACGACATCCGTCAGCTGCTCTCTACGCTCTTCGCCCCACTCTACCGCACACGCACTGCCGTAGATGGTGCCGAAGCCCAGGAGATGATTGGCGACGAAATGCCTGACATCATACTCAGCGACGTAATGATGCCTAATGTCGACGGGCTGGAATTGTGCAAGACCATAAAGCACGATTTCACTACCTGTCATATCCCAGTGGTTCTGCTTACGGCACGCACAGCCGTCGAGAAGAAGCTCGAAGGACTGAAAACGGGTGCCGACGACTACATTACAAAGCCGTTCAACAACGATGTGCTCGTGTCAAGATGCAATAACCTCATCAATATGCGACGCTTGCTGCAGCGTAAGTTCAGCCAGCATCCGCATCACGAGGTAGACATGCTTGCCACCAATCCTATGGATAAAGACCTGCTCGACCGTGCCATGGGCATCATCGACCGCTACTATTCCGACTCGGAATTCAGCGTTGACACATTTGCAAGAGAAATAGAAATGTCGCGCACAGCCTTCTTCAACAAGTGGAAGAACCTTACGGGCGAAACCCCAAAGAGCTTCATCCTAAACCTGCGACTGCGTAAAGCCGCTGATATGCTGCCCGAACGTCACGACCTAAGCATTGCCGAAGTGAGCTACGCCAACGGCTTCTCGTCGCCACGCTACTTCTGCAAGTGCTTCAAGGACACATACAAGATACAGCCCTCTGCCTATCGTAATGCCGACAGCCAGCAGTCGGCGCAGTAGGCAAAGGGGAATACATCGCCGAATGAATACGTTATTGTTGCCCGATGAATACGTTATCATAGCCCAATGAAAACGTTATCGTTGGCAGATGAATACGTATTCGTATTAGGAGACAGATACAAGCATCTCAGAACATAAGTTTATTCATATAAAAATGCCGCCTACAAGCAAACCTATTCGTTTGCTCGCAGGCGGCATTTATAATATCCTTGCGATTAAATCATTCCTATTTGAAGACCATGGGTATAAAAATAAGAAGAAGAGTGGAGGGTATTTCTTATGATTTTCAAACATTAACATAACTTAACTTGTATAGATGTGATAGTGTGAATGGTTTATTGTATTTTTGCAAATAATCATTTAAATTATCAATTTATGAAAAAACTGTTTCTATCTTTAATTGTAGCTTTAACATCGGTTACTGGTATGATGGCTCAGTCTATAACAGTAGCAGAGCCAGAGTTTGCAGAAGAGACACTTCTTCTGACTTCTGATAGCCAAGGAGTTAAA
>JAIJMN010000159.1:0-5638 GCA_022735715.1 Prevotella sp. | reverse complement strand
ATATATGGACGCTCAAGAACTATAAAGACCAACCGGGAGGACAGTTCAAGTTCGATTCGTTCCTAAAGCAACTTGCTGTAGCTTACGGACTCGGACTGCGTGTCAACTTTGATTATTTTGTTGTTAGACTTGACTGCGGCATGAAGGCTGTGAATCCGGCTTACACAACATCAAGCGAACATTTCCCAATAGTAAATCCAAGATTGGGAAGAGACCTTTCTGTTCATTTCGCTGTGGGATTGCCATTCTAAGAAAAAAAGCGTTATCGTTAAAGACGTACTGTCTCAATGATGAGACAAAAACTAACTTAATAGCACATAACAATAACGACAACACTTATTTTGTAGCAAAAGTACTACAAAATTTAAAGTCTTACAAAATGTCTATTTATCATAATGGGCGTTACTTATAATTATGGTCACTTGTGTCTATGCTTTTTCCTATCCTTGGCGCACACGTAAGCGGAGCGGAATTTATGTATTCCGACAAAAGAAGGAAGGAAACAAGCGGAATATTGGCAAAGAACTTCTCACCCGAAGGCATCCCGAAGGCTTCCCGAAGCCTAAATAAAACAGCCTAAAGCGCATCCACCCACGGATTGGAACTTGTAGGAGCTTCGTCGCTTAATGTGGCTTTCTTGCCGTCATCGCTCACGCCTCCCGAGCCGCTCAGCAATTGCAACGCTCCCATGTTGATAACTAATGTCTGTGGCTTGATATATTTAGTCTTCATTTTTTATGTTTTAATTTTCAGCTCCTGTATACTGTCCGATAAACAATATAGCGTTAGTGTTATTTTCGGTAATCATGTAGACAAATGGGCGCTTTGCATAGAACTTTACGTGACGTGGCTGTTCGTGAGGCAAAGCCGACATTGTCATGACAGCTGCTGTGACGGCAGCTGCCTTTGTACCCTCCTCGCTCACTTCGATTTTTGCCTTCTGGAGCATAGCAGAAATGAATACTCCTGCATCTGCCATTCGGCTGAAATCGGCGCTGCCTGTGAACATTGTCTTGGTTCCAAGGGTTGAGAGCGGAGCATTTAGACGGACATCGGTAGTGGTAGAGAAACGTGGCAACTTCAGGTCAACAATGCACTTGTCCATTTGCTGCTGTAGTTTGGCAAGTTCGGCAGTCGTGAGCTGTTTCATCATTTCGTCAATAGAAATGCCCTCATTGGGAAGCAGCACGGTCATGGAGTACTGTCCGTTGCCATAAGGCAGCTCTACGGCTGAATACTGGCTGTTGTCGGCATAGTTGAACTTATGGTTCAGGTGCATCACGTCTACCTTCTTTATGTCGCGCGTGTAGCCCTGAAAATTCTCCTGACGTGTGTACTTCTTGCTGAACGGGTCTGTCCAAGTGCCGTTGAAGTAGATGGCGTTCATCAGAACGGCGATATCTGAGGGGTTGAGACGGTCGATGATTGAAGGTATCATTCGGTTGGTCTTGTCAGAGCACCATTGATTGATGTGCTTAAGAGTCTTTGGCGAGGCAAAGTCCTGATTCTCTACTTTGGCTGCGTACTTGCTTCTGACAGCATCAGCATAGGTGTTCTTCAGCTTGAAGTGCTTGTTTACAGCTATGTAGTTGGCTATGTTGACTGTTGTGAGTTTGTCGCCATTGGCTGCCGTACGCAGAATGGCTGCATAGGTGTCGTTGAGTTCGTGGACAGAGATGTTCTTGTCACCGGCTATGGTAGAGAGAATCTCTTCCTTGGTGGCGCCGTCGGCTCCATTGACAAGCATTCCCATAAGAAACGACACGCTAATGGGCGAAATGACCTTAGAGTCCATACCAGCCTGTGTGCGGAAAAGGTCGAGGGCAAACTGGTTGGCACGTTTGATGAGGGCGTGCTGACCGTCGGAAAGAATCAGATAATCTGTGTCCATATCGTTGGTGTTTTTAGTCGCTTCGATGTGGAAATTGATATTTTTGTTGATATCCTGCTTGTGCTGTGTAGTCGCACATGAGGCCAATATCATTGCTGACAAGCCTAAAATCATTTTATTCTTCATAATTTCTTTCATGTTTTTATTGTTCATACTAGTGTTGCATTCTGTTAGCTTAAATGCAGCGTGGCATGAAATGTTGCATGGGAAATCCATATTTTAACTTTCGTTAAGTATACGTACTCCCCTACTCCTCCATATTTGCAATATAGCTGGCTATCTGTGTGAAGAATATGCTGACCGACTCAAGTGGAGCATAGAAGAAGCATCGCTGGCAGTTGCGGAAGGTCTCGGTGAGTTTGCCGCCGCTGTTGAGAGTAAAGATGTGGCGACCGCTAACCGTAGCGTCGTTCTCTTCGCCATCGTCATAATAGAGAGCGTTGAGCGCTATGTTGTAAGCTGCGGGGATAACACGGCGCACAAATGGTATCTCGTCTTGCTGGAATCCTAAGGTGTAGATGAGTATACTGGCTTCAAGTTCTGCCATGGAAAGGATATTGAGCCGCTGTAGCCACTTTTCGAGTTTGACAAAATCAATACGGTCGCCGTAGTTGCGCAGGAAAATGCCCATGTTGAGTATGTAGGCGTAGGTTACGCCGTGTAGGATAAGGCGCTCAGTAGTCTGTACTATTATGTCGAGCATGTTGAGCGTCTCGATTGATGGTTCGGCAGAGTCGGGCTCGGCATCACGAATCTTTCGAAGCCGTCGGTTGAGAAAGCCGTTGCACAGACGAGAGAGTCCGGCGTCGGGCACGCTCAGCATAGGATTTTGTGAGCGAGTGTTGTCGCGTGCCGAATTGACTATGGCTTCGACGTAGTGGGCCTGTGCCATTCGCTGTAGCAAGCCCCATTTGTAGGCCGACATGGGTTCTGGTGGCTCATACTCGTTGAAGGCTCCGTAGCGTAGGAGTCGGAAGAAGTTTCGTTTGATGACGTCCATAGTTATAGTATAATGTAGAGGTGTGTAATGTTGTTGTGGTGTTACTTAACTGTAACGTCTTGGCAGTTGGAATACTATGGTGAACAGCACGCATACAGCCAGGGCGAAGGGGTAATACAGATAAGGTATGATTTGTGCTGGGCTGAGTTTGGAGAGTCCTGAAGCCATGAGCAGCTGTGCCCCGTAGGGTATGAGACATTGCATTACGCACGAGCTTGTGTCGAGGATGCTTGCCACCTTGCGGCTGTCGAGTGCAAACTGCTGTGAGATTCTTTTGGCTATGCCTCCGGTTGAGATGATGGCCACGGTATTGTTGGCGGTACAGACATCGATAGTGGCTACAAGCGACGCTATGATGCCTTCTGCTCCACGCTTGCCGTGGATGTGGCGGGTAATTTTGGCGATGATATAATCTATGCCACCGTTGTGTCGCACCAGTTCGAACATGCCTCCTGCGAGCATGGTTACGATGATGAGTTCACCCATACCCATAATGCCCTCTCCCATTGCATGAAACCAGTCGAACACGCCCATGGCGCCGCTGAGCATGCCGATTATGCCTGTGAGCAGGATGCCGATGGTGAGCACGAGCATGACGTTGAGTCCGGCTATGGCTGTGGCAAGTACGGCGATGTAGGGAATTACGCGCATTATATCAACTGGATGAGGTGTGCTGGTAGTATTCATATGCATCCCCATGAAGGTATAGACGCCGAGAATAATGATGGCGGCTGGAATCGTGATGAAGAAGTTCACCTTGAACTTGTCGCTCATGCTGCATCCTTGCGAACTTGTGGCGGCAATAGTGGTGTCGGAGATGAACGAGAGGTTGTCGCCGAAGAAGGCTCCGCCCACCACAACGGCAGTAAGCAGGGCTGCGGGCGAGCCGGTAGATTGTGCCAATCCGGTCGCTATGGGCACGAGCGCCACGATGGTTCCGACGCTTGTACCTATAGAGAGGGATATGAAGCAGGTGGCAAGAAAGAGTCCCGGCAGAAGCATATTGTCGGGCAACAGCGACAGCATTAAGTCGACCGTTGCATCAACCGAACCCATGGCTTTGGCCGACTGGGCGAAGGCTCCTGCCAGAATGAAAATCCACAGCATGAGCATGATGTTGCTCTTGCTGGATCCCTTGCTGAATATGTCCACGCTCTGGCGCAGTCCATTCTTGTATGAAATGGCTACTGCATAGATGCTTGCTATGACAAATGCTACGCTGATGGGCACCTTATAGAAATCCTGAGCTATGATGGACGCAACCAGATAGATGGTCACGAAGACAAACAACGGGCTTAAAGCCAACAATCCTTTACGATTACTCATTTCAATGTGTTAATGTGTTTGTATGAGGAAGTGATGGCCTCTTTAGAGCTGTGTGCGACGGTAGAAGTCGACGTTCTCCTTGGTGAGCAGCTCTATAGGCATGTAGTTGACTGGCTGCACCTTCTTGCGCAACACTATGGCCTTGAATAGGGAGTCGACACAGCTGAATCCCTGCTGGTAGCCGTGTTGTGCTATGAGAAACGAGATGCTTCCCTGGCGCAGGCACTCGGCGTTCTTGGCCACCATGTCGTAACCCATGATCTGGATGTCACGGCGGTTAGTGCGCAGGAGGTATTCGCCCATGATGTGGGCCTTTGAATTTAGCGTAATGCAATGGTGTACGTTAGGATGGGCATCAAGGAAGTCACGCAGCATATTGTCGTACTCGGCACGTGTGCCCTTGAATGGAAGGTGAAGCTCAAGAATCTCTATATTGGGGAAATGGTCGTGCATGTAATGGCGGAAACCGACCTCACGATTGACCTGCTGCTTACTGGTGACGTGGCCGTCCTTCATTAGCTTCATAATCATTATCTCCTTCTCGCCCGAGGCTATGAGCATGAGCATCCTGGCAGCAAAATAGCCGCTGCAGAAGGAGTCCTGACCGAAGAACGAAAGAGGCTTCAAATCGGGCATGTACGAGTCGAGCATGACGAAGGGTATCTGGCGCTCGTGGAGCTTGTCGGTAAACACCTTAGTAGTCTCGATGTCGACGGGCACGATGATTACTCCGTTGGGATTAGACTCGAGGCATTGGGTATAGCAATCGACAAACGACTGGTTGTTGAAGCGTTCGTAGAACATGAGCTTGACGTCAATGTGGAAGTCACGGCGCATCTCCATGGCCTTCTTCAGTCCCTGCTCCACTTCCTCCCAATAGGCTTCCGACTCGTGCTGTGGAATGAGCGCGATGAAAACGTATGACTTGTTGTAAGCCAATGCACTTGCATAGACATTGGGCTGGTATTTCATTTCCTTCAAGGCTTGCTCAACCTTTTCTCTTGCTGGCTTTGAAACGTTGGGGCGATTGTGCAAAACGCGGTCAACGGTGCCTACCGAAACTCCAGCCCTTTCGGCGATATCCTTAATTCTAATCTTATCCATTATACATTAAAACTGAGATGTAAAAAGTTGGTTGTGTGATAACACAAATTGTTTGTCTGTGCAAAGTTACAAATTTCTTTAAAAAAAATGCAAACGTTTGCGTAAGAAAAGATAATAAGGAGTGAGAAAAAGGGGTAAAAAAGTTGTAGTGTTGAGGTAATGGGATGATGAGACTTCAACATATAATCATGAAATCCCAACATTCCAACATCTCAACACTACAACATAAATATTACTTAATCATATCTACCGAACGCTTGAGGAACGAGTCGAGGGCTGCACCCTTCAACATGCCGTTCTGAAGCAGAGCGAGATCG
>JAIJMN010000158.1:0-5642 GCA_022735715.1 Prevotella sp. | reverse complement strand
TATGGCAAGCAAACTTTGGGAAAAGAATTTCTCTGTTAATGAGGAGATAGAGCGCTTCACCGTAGGACGTGACCGCGAACTTGACATATACCTCGCCAAGTATGACGTGCTTGGTTCAATGGCTCATATCACTATGCTCGAGTCGATAGGACTCATGCAGAAGGACGAGCTTGTACAGCTTCTGGCTGAACTGAAAAACATATACGCTGAGTGTGAGCGAGGCGAATTCGTAATTGAGGAGGGCGTAGAGGACGTTCACTCGCAGGTGGAATTGATGCTTACACGCCGTTTGGGCGATATGGGCAAGAAGATTCATTCGGGTCGTTCGCGCAACGACCAGGTGCTGGTCGACCTCAAACTCTTCACACGCCACGAATTGCGTGAGGTGGTAGAGAGAGTTGATGCCTTATTCCGCGAATTGCAGAAGAAGAGCGAGCAGTATAAGAATGTGCTCATGCCTGGCTATACACATTTGCAGATAGCCATGCCAAGCTCGTTCGGACTGTGGTTTGGCGCTCATGCCGAGTCGCTTGCTGATGACATGCTCTTCCTTCAGGCTGCCTATCGACTCACCAATCGCAATCCGCTTGGTTCGGCTGCCGGCTATGGCTCGTCATTCCCGTTGAACCGTGAGATGACTACACGTCTGTTGGGCTTCGATTCAATGGACTATAACGTGGTATACGCACAGATGGGACGTGGCAAGATGGAGCGAAATGTGGCATTTGCCTTGGCTTCGGTAGCTGGTACAGTATCAAAGCTGGCATTTGACGCCTGTCTGTTCAACAGCCAGAACTTCGCCTTTGTAAAACTTCCCAAAGAATGCACCACTGGCTCGTCAATCATGCCGCACAAGAAGAATCCCGACGTGTTTGAGCTGATACGCGCCAAGTCGAACAAGCTGCAGAGTCTGCCAACGCAGATACAGCTCATCATGAACAATCTGCCTACGGGCTATTTCCGCGACTTGCAGATTATCAAGGAAGTATTCCTCCCTGCCTTTGCCGACCTGAAGGACTGCCTCGACATGGCTGCCTACATCATTGAGCGTATCGAGGTGAACGAGCATATACTCGACAATCCGATGTACGACCCGATGTTCTCTGTAGAGGAGGTCAACCGTCTTGCAGCCGCCGGAACACCATTCCGTGATGCCTACAAGCAGGTAGGACTGGAGATAGAGAACGGCACTTTCCATGCCGACCACAACCTACATCACACTCACGAAGGCTCAATTGGCAATCTGTGCAACGACCGTATTGCAGCACTTATGGACAAGACGCTTGCCGAATTCCATTTTGAGCGCGTTGATGAGGCTGAAAAAGCGTTGCTTGCATAGGTAACTGAGAGTTGAAGATTGAGAGTTGAGAGTTCTTTGAGTTGAGAATTGAGAATTTAAAGTTGAGAGTTATGATACGCTTTTTTCTTCTATTCGTCATGTTCCTTGTTTCGTCATGCTCGAATACGGACTTCGATTATTCGTCGCTTCATGCATACTTCGTGTTCGACAATAGTCAGCACCAGGATGCTACGTTGCAGAGTGCGCTCAATCCATTGTCACCGGGCATATTCTGTCGTATTAGCGAGGGCCAGGAGGGAACGGTAACATACTTCTATTTTGAGAGCAACGAAGGACTTACGACCAAGCAGAAAGCAAATGCCGATGACATGCGTCGTACGCGTGCCATCGGCTTATATAACAAGACCGGTATCATTGTGGGTTACGGCAATCTCTCGTCGCCTGCCATTCTCTATGTCTTCGACTCGCAATGTCCCAACTGCTATGACGAGACCAATATGCTTAACAACAAGCTTGCCTTCACGTCGAACAGTATAGTGTCGTGCAGCCGTTGCAAGCGTCAGTACAACCTTAACAACAACGGGTTGTGCACCAATTCTAAAGGCAAGAAACTAATCAAGTACCGAGCCACATGTACTGATCCGCTTGGTATCCTCTCCGTAAATAACTAAAAAAGGAACGTCGGACATACGCTCGACGTTCCTTTTTTATTCCTCTACGCCATTATAGTCCATTGGCATATCATTTTCGCTACCTTGGTTCTTGTTGGGGCGTTTCTTCTGTTTCATATTACCGAAGTTCCATGTCAGCGTCATGCTTACACGTCGTCCGCCGCGTCGGTTAATCTGGTGGCGTGTGAAGTTAGGTCCGCTTGTGAAGGTCTCGAAGCGACGTGAGTCAAGCAGATCGCGGCAGTTGACTGATAGCGTAAAGAGCTTGTTGAAGAAGTTCTTGCGAGCTCCGAAGTCAATGCTGTAGTTGGCCTTGCGATAACCCTGTGTGATAACCTGACGTGCCGTGTAGCGTCCGGTGCTTTGTATTGAAATGTCGTATGGTAGCATCAGCGATGCCGTCATGCGGGCGTTCCAAGTGAAGTTGTGGTCGGAATTGCCCGTTACGGTCTGTCCGTCGATGTCGTACGAGAATCCGTTAAGACGATAATAGTAGGCATTTGCCGACGTTGTGAGGTCGAGGATGCGCCACAACTTGTTCTTTACCGTCATTTCCAATCCCGTCGACACACTCTTAGCCACGTTCATAGAGGTCTGGTAGAACAGTCCGTCTTCCTGATTCTTATAGCTTATGCGCTGTATCACGTCCGTAGTAGGACGATAGTAGGCGCTGACAAGAAGCGAATGGTCGTTCCATTGCTTAAGATAATTGAGCGAGAACGAATTGCTGAACTCCGGTGTTAGATACGGGTTACCGAACGAAACCGTTGTAGCATCACGTGTATCGCGGAACGAATTGAGCTGTCCGCCCCATGGACGGCGCAGACGACGGGTGTAGTTGAGCTGCAACTGCTGTGTCTCGGTCATCTGCCACGACATGAATACCGACGGGAACAGCTGGAAATAGTCCTTCTTGAAGGGCTGTTCGCGCAGCGATGCGTCGTGTTCCTGCTCCCATGTGTAGCTCTCGGTATTGACGCGCCAGTATTCGCCACGCAGTCCGCCCATCAGACTAAGCGCACCGAACTTATAGCTAAGCGTGGTGTAGAAGGCATGCAGATCCTGCTTGTAGATGAAGCGGTTGAAGAACAATTTGTCCTCAGAGGCGTTAGTTCCGTCGAACGACGTATTGTCCATATACGATTCCTGCGGTGTGTTCTCGCGCGAGAAATTGCCGTTATAGCCAGCTTCTATCTTGAAGTTCTTGGTCACCTGGTTCTCGTATTCGAGTTTCAGTTCCTTGCGGTGGTTGTTGATATGCTGCGGACGATACTGATAGCTGTACGTAGCATCGTCTACATTGGCAATTACTGTAGAGTCCTGATACCAGTTGTCGTTGTTCATCTTCCAACTGCTCAAGTCGGCAGTGAAGTCAATGAAGTGCTTGTCGTTGAACGAGTGGCGGTAGTTGAACTCGCCGTAGCGCATATTCATACCCGTACGTGAGCGGTTGAGGCGGTCGAGCTGGTAGTTGTTCAAGCCGTTTGCCACTGCTGTATATATATAAGGTGTATAGCTGTGGCTGTTTCCGCCTCCATGCATGAGCATGCCGCTGAGGCTGAAGTCGTCCTTTGTCGTAGCGTGCAGTGTCACACCGGCACGAGTGAAGAAGTTGTTGCCACGCTGTTTGCTGTCGCTGTCGTATGTTTGGTTATACTTATCGCTGGTCTGCTGACTCTCCATGTGTCCTGTATTGGCACGATGGCGGTAGCCGATGTTTAAGTAAGAGTCAATCAGTCGGCTGTTGTAGTTGACGTTGAAGCTTGTATTGGCACCACCACGAGTGTCGCCGCCAGCCTGTACCGAGCCGTAATAGCCAGCCTTGCGGTCTTTCTTGAGCACGATGTTGATGATACCAGCCGAACCTTCAGCCGAAAACTTTGCCGAAGGATTGTCTATAACCTCCACGCGGTCGATGCTTTCAGCCGGCAACTGCTGTAGAATCTGTGCACGGTTGTCGGAAGTCAGTCCTGATGCCTTGCCGTTGATCCATACCTCCACACTCGAATTGCCACGCAACGACACATTGCCGTCGTTGTCAACCTCGATAGAAGGTACATTGTCGAGCACGTCCGAAGCCGACTGTCCGGCATTGCTGATGAGCTGACCGACATCAAACGACTTGCGGTCAACCTCCAGTTTCATTGTGGCACGCTGGCCGGTTACGGTCACTTCGTTTAGCTGCTTGGCATCCTCAGCCATATACAGCAGTTTGAATTGCACTTCACGTTTGGCAGGAGTAATCTCAAACTGACGTGTCACGTCCTTGTAGCCCATGAAGGTGAGCGTAAGCGTGTACTTGCCGTCCTTAAGTCCGGTCACGTTGAAATTGCCGCCAGCATTGGTAATGCCACCGCCAGCGAACTTGTCGCTACCTTGTTCAGTCACTTTGATATTGACAAAGCCGAGAGGTTCAGACTTCTGTCGGTCCAATATCTTGCCTTTCACGATACCTTGCGCCCATCCGGTATAAGCACACAGACAGAGCAAGAAGAATATTATAAAACGTTTCATATATGCGTATAAGACGGAATGAATGCTGTCAATGTTTAACCAGCATGTATGATTTTAACAAAAAACAGCTGTTTTCTTGCCGATGTCGGCAAGAAAACAGCTATATTTGCATAAAGTTAGTTAGTTTCTTGCCGATAATATATGGAATACATCTCAACAAAAGAATATGCCGAAGCTCATGGATTGTCCGAGAGAACTGTGCGCAACTATTGTGTGCAGGGTAAGATTTCGGGTGCGAAATTGGTTGGCAAGACATGGACCGTTCCGACAGATGCGCCATTGCCATCAAGAAAGAACGCCCGAAACAGCATCTCGCCGTTACTTCGTTCGTTAAGAGAGCAAAGAGAAGGAAGGATGAAGGGTGGTATTTATCATCGTACACAGATAGATCTGACCTATAATTCAAACCATATCGAGGGTAGCCGACTGACAAAGGAGCAGACCCGTTACATTTTCGAGACAAATACAATAGGTGTTTCGGATGAGGCTGTAAGGGTAGACGATGTCATTGAGACAACAAACCATTTCAGATGCATCGACTATATCATTGACAATGCTAAGGAACCTCTGACAGAGTCAATGATAAAACATTTGCACGCATTGTTGAAATCGGGCACGTCAGATGCGTCCAAGTCGTGGTTTGCTGTTGGTGAATACAAGCGTTTGCCAAATGAAGTGGGAAGTATCGAAACTGTTGAACCGAAGCTCGTAGGCAAGGCTATTCGTGAATTATTGAAGGAGTATAAGAGCAAGGCGGTAGTGACATTTGAGGATATCCTTGACTTTCACCATCGTTTTGAAACCATCCATCCCTTTCAGGATGGTAATGGTCGTGTAGGGCGACTGATAATGTTCAAGGAATGTCTGAATCATTCGATTGTACCTTTTATAATAACTGACGAACTGAAGATGTTCTATTATCGTGGCTTGCATGAGTGGAAGCGTGTGCCGGGCTATCTTGCCGACACTTGTCTAACAGCGCAAGACCATTACAAGGCTTTGCTCGATTATTTTACGATAAAGTATTAAGCAACAAAACGTCCTGTAAATGCAAAAGCATAAACAATCAATGCTTTTGCATTTACAGGACGCATTGTTTATTATCAATCCTTCCCTTCAAGGCGGTTGCCTTGGCTTTATGTGCTTCTGCCCCTTCG
>JAIJMN010000157.1:0-5646 GCA_022735715.1 Prevotella sp. | reverse complement strand
CGCCGTATGCGGAACCGCATGTACGGTGGTGTGAGAGGTCGGTAAACACGAAAATAGGAGGCAAACACCTATAATTAGTGTTTACCTCCTACTCGATTGGGTGATAACCTATTGGATGGGCTCGGCACTCGCGTTATTTATTATTGCTTATCCGATATTATTTATGCCTTATCCTGTCCTCCGTTTTTCTTCAGTTTTTCAAAACGAGTCCTTTTGCGCTCCAAAACGAGCCCTTTTGCAATGCAAAAGGACTACATTTTGTAAGCGATATGTTTTTTACTTCTTTCGTGGCACGTAAGGAACGTTGAAGTCGGGTGTGCGTACCGACCATCCCAGTGTGCCCGATCCCTTGTCAAAGAAGGTCTCCGTCACTATGTAAGGCTGGTGCTGTGCGTTGGCATTGCCGCTTTCGGCAATGTTGCGGTAGGACACTCCACGTGTGCCTTTCGGCTTGTCGGCACCTGTCCAGTCGCATATCGAGGCGAAGAAGTCGGGACTGTTGTTGATGAGCTGGGGCAGTTGTTTGCAGGCGTTCTTTTTGCCAGGCAGCACAACTATCATTGGAATGTTGGTCACTTCGTCGTAAAGCACCGACTTCTGGTTCCAGTGGTGGGTGCCGATGCCGTCGCAGTGGTCGTTGGTGAATATCACTACGGTGTTGCGCCAAAGCGAATTCTTGTCTATAGCATCCACAATCTTGCCTATCTCCTTGTCCACATGCTCCACCAGTCGGTAGTAGGCGTAGCGGTAACGGCGCCAGTCGTCGTCGGTGTACGATGTTGTAGGGTAGCCCGAATAGTTGAGCGACTTCTCGCGCTGTATGATGTCGGCATCGTAGGGGCTGATGGCGTAGTTGGCAGGCAGACCCGGACACTCGCTCACGTCAGGCACGGTGATGTCGGCAAAGGGCAGGTCCTGCTGGCGTGCAAACTCGCAGATGTTGTGCGGATTGTCAAACGATGCCACGAGGAAGAATGGGCGTTCGGGCTTGCTGTGACTATTGAGGAAGTCGACGCAAACTTCGGCAAGTCCGGCATCGTCGTGGTTGTGTATGTTGCGGAATCCGAATTTGCCGTCGGGTATTAAGGCTGTATGGGCGTGCCATTTTCCGGCGTAGGCGCATTCGTATCCGGCTTAGCTCACGAGTGTGCCGAGTGTGCGTGTGCGTACTGAGTCGAGTATAGAAGTGCCGTTGCGCTCCACTCCCAGTTCATGAGCCATATAGCCTGTGAACATTGATGCGCGTGAGGGTCTGCTGAGCGGCGACGAGCAGTAGGCGTTGGTGAATGTCACGCCAGCGGCAGCCAGTCGGTCGATGTTGGGAGTGTGAAGGTCGGTGTTGCCAATGTAGCTCATGGCGGTAGCTGTCTGTTGATCTGTCATGATGTAGATGATGTTGGGGCGCTGTGCAGTCATCGTTGTGATTGGCGCAAGTGCCAGCAGGGGGTTCAGTAGATGTCTCATTTCTTTATTATTGTTCTATTAGTATTATTTGAATATATGTTACGGTTTGCTTGTATTTTTGCCTTGTTATGCTTCGAAACGTCACTCAGACTATGAAAAAACGTGAAAATGCAACTTTTTAGTTGTTTTTTCCCCGATTTTTTTTGCAGCAATGGAAAATATTATTAATTTTGCCATTGTGTAAAGAATAACGCTAAATGTAGCGAAGATTTTTTGATTTGTTTTAGTAGATTAGTTTTTAAGTAGTTTGTTTTTGAAAATCGGATGCCGTGAGGCACCCGATTTTTTTGTTTCTATATCTTTCCTGTTTTTGCTACGTATGTTGATTGTCTGCCGTTTTCAGGAATGGTAGTCTTAGAAATTGCGCTCGAAGTGTTCGTAATAGTATTGTCCCTTGTCCTTGGTGCGGTTGCCGTATTCTATGGCACGGGTGGGGCAGTGGTGGTAGCAGGCAAAACACGATAGGCACTTGCCATTGTGTTTCCATTCGGGTACTTCGCCCTTGCTCCATTCTATGTCGTCGGTGGGGCAGACACTGGCGCACTTGCCGCAATGTATGCAGCGTTGCGGGTTTACACGAAACATGCTGTCGCCTATAATCCATTTGATGAATGCGTGGCCGAGCAGTCGGCTGTTGATTCGTGGCCAGTGTCCTCTGGTTATCTTGAATATTCCGCAGTCCTTGTCGATAATGTGGTCGACGAATGCGCACATCATGTGGTTGGCATGCGTTTTCTTCTGGATTTCCTTAATCTCTTCGTCTACATCCATGAAGGGCAGGCCTACATACGATTCGGGCATGATGAGCGAAATGGCACTGTCGGCCTTCAGTCCGATGGCAGCCAGGTCTTTCTGGAATATGTCTACGGCTTCGCCCACGGTGTCGCCGGCTGTGCATATTATGTAGCAGTAGCGTCCTTGGGCGTTGGTGATGCGCAGATTGGCTATAAACTCTCTCACCATGAGTGGTGGTCGCCATCCATGTACGGGAAAGAGGAATCCGATTGACTCTTCCGAATCAAGCGTATATTCGTGGTTTTTGTCGCTGCCGCCATGCTTCTTGCATTCGGCTGCAATGTCGATGATGTCGTCGCCGGTGAAGTATTTTATTCTTTTGGCAGCCCAACGTGTGTTGCCGGTGCACGAAAAATAGAAAACCATAAGCTATCGGTGATAAGGATTGTGTGGTAAACGAAAAAAGGCAGGGTGCGCGGTTGTTATGTGCGTACCCTGCCTTTATGTGATGTCAGTCCTGATGTAAGACCGTCTGTAGAAAGTGCTTTTTATTTTGCTTCCTCCATTACGCCTTCGATGTACAGACGTGTAAGCTCGGTTACGCCGTTTGTTCTTACGGTAATGGTTTTCTTGAAGTGTCCCGGGAATGTGCCTCGACCGTTGTATGTCACCTTTATCTCACCTTTTTCGCCCGGTTTGATAGGAGTCTTGGTGAATGAGGGAATAGTGCATCCGCAGCTTGCGATAGCTTGGTTGATTACCAGCGGTGCTGTGCCCTGGTTGGTGAATGTGAACACGCACTTCTGGACGGGCTCTTTCTCAGAGAATTTTCCGAAGTTGTAGTTTATCTTCTCAAACTTGATTGAAGCCTGTTTCTCTTGTGCCATTGTCATGCTGATGCATGCGATGAGCATGGCAAACACTATAAATATTCTCTTCATCTTCTTTTCTAATTATTGTTGTTAATGAAATAACTCTGCAAAATTACAAAAAGATTTAGGTCTGAGGGGCAAAAATGGCGTTTTTTTGCAATTATTATATTAAAAACATGCGTTATTTGTTTGGTTTAACTGAAAAACAAAATGTGGCAAGGCGAAATCGTCATTCGCCTTGCCACATTATATATATGTGTGTGTAATGCGTGAATTGCTTATTAGAAACGACCCTGTTCGCCGAGATAGCTGTCCTTGAAGCCGAGGAAGTAGAGCACGCCGTCGATGCCGATGGTGTTGATGCTCTGCTTGGCATTTGCCACAACGCGGGGCTTTGCATGGAATGCTATGCCCAGACCGGCTTCGCCCAGCATAGGCAAGTCGTTGGCTCCGTCGCCTACGGCAATAGTCTGAGCAAGGTTAACCTTCTCCACCTGGGCTATGAGCTTGAGCAGTTCGGCCTTGCGGTGTCCGTCAACTATCTCGCCAACGTAGCGTCCGGTGAGTTTGCCGTTGTCATCTATCTCCAGCTCATTGGCATAGACGTAGTCAATGCCGTACTTGCGCTGCAGGAATTCGCCGAAATAAGTGAATCCGCCACTGAGAATGGCTATCTTGTAGCCACAACGCTTGAGTACAGCCATCATGCGGTCTACGCCCTCGGTGATAGGCATATGCACGGCTATGTCTTCAAACACGCTTGAGTCCAAACCTTTAAGTAGTGCCACGCGACGTGTGAAGCTTTCCTTGAAATCTATCTCGCCACGCATGGCACTTTCGGTGATTGCCTTCACCTGCGCACCTACACCTGCGCGCTCGGCAAGTTCGTCGATGCACTCGGTCTGGATGAGTGTGGAGTCCATATCGAAGCAGATGAGTCGACGCATGCGGCGATACATGTCGTCGCGTTGGAACGAGAAGTCAATCTCCATTTCTGAAGATATGTGCATCAGAGACTCCTGCATGGCAGCACGGTCGGTAGGTGTGCCGCGCAGCGAGAACTCGATGCAGGCACGCATGTTGCGTTCCGGGTGCTTTATGCTCATGCGTCCGGTGAGTCGCAGTATGGAGTCGATGTTGAGTCCTTGGTTGGTTATGACTCTTGTAGCGGCTTCTATCTGCTTTGCCGAAAGCGAGCGACCTATGAGTGTGAGTATGAATCGGTTCTTGCCCTGACCGTTTACCCAGTTCTCGTATTCGTCGTCGGTGACGGGTGCGAATCCAATGTTCACTCCCAGTTCGGTGGCTTTGAACAGCAGTTCCTTCATGACCTGGCCCGAAGCATTCTCGTCTATGCGTATGAGTATGCCCAGCGACAGTGTCGAGTGGATGTCAGCCTGGCCTATGTCCAATATCTTGGCATCCTTGCTGGCAAGGATTTCCATTATGGATGTGGTCAGACCGGGGCGGTCGTTGCCCGTTATTCTGATTAGTATCTGTTCTTCTTTCGTATTGTTAGTTTCCATTTATTCTATTGGTTATTCTCCGGCAAACATTCGTATGCGCTGTTCTTCCGACAGTTTGCACACAATCAGTTGGTTGTCTTTTTCGGCTACGATGTAGCCGTCGAGTCCCTGCACCACCACTTTCTTCTCCTCTGTGGTGTGTACTATGCAGTTGTGTGAGTCTATCATGTGTATGTTCTCGCCTATGAGGGCGTTGCCGTAGAGGTCTTTGTGGGTCTGCTCCATGAGCGAAGTCCATGTTCCGAGGTCGCTCCAGCCGAAGTTTGCCGGACATACGAATATCTCCTCTGCCTTCTCCATGATGGCGTAGTCGACCGATATGTTGTCGCATTCAGGATAGCGGCTGTCGATGGCGGGCTGCTCTTCGGGCGTGCCGTATATGTCGAGCATGCCTTCGAACACCTTACTTATAGTAGGGCTGTACACGCGGAAGGCGTTGACAATGGTGGAAACGCTCCACACGAAGATGCCTGCATTCCAGAAATAGTTCTTATGAGAGATGTATTCCTTGGCGGTTTCGTAGTCGGGTTTCTCGCGGAACGAGTCTATACGGTATATCTCCTTGTTGCGTGGCGAGGCTGTAGAGAGGTCTGCCTGGATATATCCGTAGCCCGTTTCGGGACGTGTCGGGGTTATGCCGAGCGTTACGATGGCGTCGGTTTCGGACGTGAAATTCATACATTGGCGTATGATGCGTCTGAACTCTTCGGTGTCGGTAACGATATGGTCGCTTGGTGTTATCACCACGTTGGCCTTTGGATCTTGCGACTTTATGCGCCAGCTTACGTAAGCAATGCATGGTGCGGTGTTGCGTCGGCAAGGCTCGAGCAATATGTTTTCGAACTTCACTTCGGGCAGTTGTTCGCGCACGACGTCGGCATACTTCTTATTTGTCACTATCCACACGTTCTCGGGCGGGCATATGCACTTGAACCTGTCGTATGTAAGTTGCAGCAGCGAACGACCGACACCAAGGATGTCGATGAACTGCTTCGGGCGGTCGGCTGTGCTCATAGGCCAGAATCTGCTGCCTACTCCGCCTGCCATAA
>JAIJMN010000156.1:0-5657 GCA_022735715.1 Prevotella sp. | reverse complement strand
CGTATGCTACGACATATCTTCAAAGCCACCATCAACAATCGAGTGGGAGTAAAATCAATCCCAACTGATACATAAAAAGGGGTATCAAAACGGAATCAGTTCCAGTTTTTGATACCCCCTCTTCTTTTGGAGTCTTTGTTATGTAAAGATGCCTTTGTTGTATAAACGTATTTAGTCTATAAACATATTGCGTTTTGGCATTTTGCTTCCAAAGCGCTTGCGTAGTTTTTCGAACAGCGCCATTGTGTCTTGCGAGAACTTGTGTCCTTTCCATGTACTTGTGTTGGTGATGAACACCCAGCACTCGCCGTCGGGATAGCGCAGTACGAGCGCCGATGTGCCAACGAGTGAACCCGTACGTATCCACGGACGGTTGCGTGGCGTAAAGTTCCAACCGAGCGAGAACTGATGGTCGGGCATTTCCTGCGTCATTAGTTTCACGGCTTGTGGCGATATTACGTCGGGTACGGTACGGTCGCCGTCAATCGATGCTACCAGTCGGCACAGTTCGGCAGCCGATGCCACCCATGCTCCTGCACCAAGAGCCGTAGTGATGTCGTTTTCGCCATAGCAACGCACCACCATTCTGCCTGAGTTATTGAATTCGGGTACTGGTACCGAACTTGAGTGCATATAATATACCGTTTCGTTCTTTCTGCGGTCTTTCAGGTAGTTGCCCGCTATGTGGAAGTCGTAGCATCCAGCTGGATTCAGCACGTAGCGTTGCATGAAGTTTTCGTAGCTCATGCCCGTGCGCTTCTCTATAATGAGCGACAGCAGCGTGTAGCCTATGTTGCAGTAGCGTTGTGCCGTTCCTGGTGTGTAGCCAAGATGTCGGCGCAGCACGATGCGCAGCAGAGTGCGATGGTCGGGTGGGGTGGTGAGGTGGTTCTGCTGCATTATGTAGCGGGTTGAGAATATGGCGTCGCCAGCATAATTGGTGAATCCTGCCTTGTGTCTCAACAGCTGTTCGACGGTTATGTCGAAGTATCGTTTGTCGCGTATTGAGTTGACGTAGAACGTGTCGTTGAGTATTCCCTTCGGTCCTAACACCTTGTCGCTAAGGCGTATCTTGCCCATGTCGCGCAGCTTCATTATGCCTGTGGCTGTTACAAGTTTTGATACTGAAGCCATGCGCATGATGTACGACGGCTCCATAGGTATCTTGCGGTCCTTGTCGGCATAGCCGAATCCGCGTGCATACAGCAATGAGTCGTGGCGCGATATAGCAAGCTGTGCACCGTGTATCTCCCAACGCTTCAGATAGCGCTGCATGATAGAGTCCATGGCGTGCAGCTCAGGTTGTGCTGACATAGCATTGGTGAGCGTGTCGTTGAGACGTATACGGTGATAGGCCTCGTATATAGAGTCTTTTTTTTCACCTTTGTCGCTTGAGCACGACGAGCATGTGCATCGGCAGATGCTCGATATGATGACAACGATAAAGGTGAGGCATCCCAAGCAGGACAGCCTCACCTTTGTACGATATTGTTTCTTTATTCTATATCCGAACATTTCTGAATATTGGGTATTATGACAATCCTTCGATTTGACCGTTGACGATGTCCATGTTCATGGCAGCTGGAACCTTGGGCAGTCCGGGCATGCGCATGATATTGCCGGCAATGACAACAATCATCTCTGCACCGGCGTTGATGACAATGTCGCGAACGTTAACGTCAAATCCTGATGCTACGCAATACTGCTTGGTGTCGGTAGAGAATGAGTATTGTGTCTTGGCGATACATATAGGGAAGTTCTCATAGCCGAGGTCGCGTATCATCTGCAACTTCTTTTTGGCAGGAGCGGCAAATGAGATGCTTGCAGCACCATAGATGTTCTTGCAAACCTTCTCAATCTTTGTCTCGATTGTATCTTCGTCGTCGTATGCGAAGTTCAATGGCTGCGACGGCTTCTGCTCGATAGTGTCTACTACAAGACGTGCCAGGTCGGCTGCACCCTCACCACCTTTGGCGTAAGCGTCGTTGATGGCAAATCCTACGCCGATGCTCTCGCAATATTCGCGCACAATGTTCTGCTCCTCTTCCACGTCACCTGCATAGTGGTTGAATGCCACGATGACGGTCTGTCCGAATGACTGCATGTTCTTGATGTGCTTGTCGAGGTTGGCAAGTCCCTTCTTGAGTCCTTCGCTGTTAGGCTTCTTGATGTCTTCGACTGGTACACCGCCGTGCATCTTCAGGCCCTGAGCCGTTGCCACAATGATGGTGAGCTTAGGCTGCAGTCCACTCTTGCGGCACTTGATGTCGAAAAACTTCTCGGCTCCAAGGTCGGCACCGAATCCTGCCTCAGTGATGACATATTCACCGAATGTCATGGCCATCTTAGTTGCGAGTATTGAGTTGCATCCGTGTGCAATGTTGGCAAACGGACCGCCATGTACGAATGCTGCGGTATTCTCTGTGGTCTGAACGAGGTTAGGAGCCAGAGCGTCGCGCAGAAGGATGGTTATGGCTGCAGCCACGCCTAAATCCTTAACTGTGAAAGGCTTGCCCTCAACGGTGTAGCCCAAGAGGATGTTCTCAATGCGACGACGCAGGTCGTCCTCGTCCTTAGCAAGACAGAGAATAGCCATAATCTCTGATGCAGGAGTGATGTCAAATCCCGACTCGCGTACAATACCATTGGCTTTGCCGCCCATACCGGTAACGATGTCGCGCAGTCCGCGGTCGTTAACGTCGAGCACGCGGTTCCACAATACCTCGCGCAGAGCGAAACCGTTGTCACGGTTCTGGTACATGTAGTTGTCGAGCAGCGCTGTGATAGTGTTGTGAGCCGAAGTGATTGCGTGGAAGTCGCCGGTGAAGTGCAGGTTAATCTTGTCCATCGGCAACACCTGGGTGTAACCGCCGCCACACGCACCGCCCTTCATTCCGAATACCGGACCGAGCGAAGGCTCACGCAGGGCGCAGATAGCGTTCTTGCCGATGTGGTGCATACCAAGTGCCAGACCGATAGTAACGGTAGTCTTGCCGATACCAGCCTTTGTCGGTGTAATGGCTGTAACGAGTATGAGGTTGCTGTTCTTCACACGCTCCTCGTCAATAAGGCGTGTAGGAACCTTAGCCATATAATGGCCGTAGTGTTCAAGTTCTTTTGCAGGGATGCCATACTTAGAGGCTACTACCTCTATCTCCTCGAGCTTCGTGCTGCGAGCTATTTCGATGTCTGTCATTGTATGTAAAAAATTTGTAGCGTTTCGTTTAAAATGAGGTGTTTACGAAATAAGTAGTATGGAGTGTGGGTGCAAAGGTACTACTAAATAATCAATAAAGTGTAATTATTTTATTGTTTTTGCTCATTTTTATATTAATGTGTATGTATATGCGTATGCGTATGTCGTTTCACTCCACCTCTCATTAAATTGTACACCACAATGTCACCAAGAACGGCACGGTGAAGTCGGTCACGAAACCGTGGTAGATGCTTAGTGCTACGTAGCGTTGGCCTACAGTCTGTGTGATGATAGGTAGGGTGGTGTCCATAGTTGTTGCGCCACCCGAAGATATAGGAGCCAGCGGACCGAACCGCTTTGCTATCAGCGGAGTAAGCAAGAGGGTTGTCATCTCGCGTATGATGTTGGCAAGCAAGGCTATTGTGCCCAGTTCGGCACCGCGATATTCGGTTATGAAGATGCTCGACAACGAATAATAGGCAAAGCCGCTGTCGATGGCGAGGCAGTCGGTAAGCTGTCGATGGTGCAACACGGAGCAAACGTTGCTACACATTATTTTATATGCCACCATTGCTCCGAGCCATGAACCTAAGATGGTGGCTACGGGCAGCAGTGCCAGACGAGGGTTGAGACTCTTGATGTCGTTCTTCATGTCGGGATTCATTCCGATGCCTAAGCCTACGAAGAGCAACAGGCCACACAGCGCTACGAAGCTGATGTTGCTGTCCATAGCCCATGATGGCAGACCGCCGCTACGTCCTGCCAATACTCCGAGGATGAAGAATCCTACTACTATCAGGCTTCCTTTCATCGCTCCTTGCCTCCTTTCGCTGTCTTCCACAATGCCCATGCCAAAGCACAGCTGCCCAGTGTGGCAAATCCTGACAATACCAATGCCTCCACACCCAGTGTAGGCAAGGCAGAGATAATCTGGTCGTTGCTTCCCACTTCGATGCCAAGCATAAACAGAAGCAGCCATATCAGTCCGGTCGTGGCGCGTCCTGCCCACGTGCCAATCGCACTCTTGCGAGTAGTTGATTTAATCCTTGTGCGTACGTTGTAGCCTACAAGTATGCCAAGGAATATAAACAAAATTACTATAAACATTTATTTTATTGGTTGTTTTTTTTTTACATGAATCCTCCTGCAAAATAGCTTCGCGCTATGAAGTATGAAGGCTCGTAATAAGCCGAACAGTTGTAATAAGGAACGGGTCGTTCTCGGTAATGTCTTCTTCAGGGAAATATATATTCTTCATTTGTTATTGGCTTGAAGCGGTTTCTTATAATAAATAATGTGACGTATATCTGATACGTTCTATAGCTTTCTGTGTGCAGAAGACTATTTGGTGCGTAGGGGTTCTTTTAGTTTTTGCAAATCTAATCAAAAAACTCTGTTTTGGCAAATATTTGCGTGCAAATAATGCATGGATTTGTAGGAGTGGAGCAAATGTAGTCCTTTTGCACTTCAAAACGAGTCCTTTTAGAGCTGAAAAGGAGTCCTTTTGGAGAGTAAAACGAGTCCTTTTGCAGCAGCTTCCTTTTAGTATCTTCATTACTCATTACTTCATTCTTATTGTTCTGAATTTTGTATTTTTATTAAATCCAAACACCATCAAGTTGTAATCTTCGGGATAATAAACAGTGTTATTATGCACGATATATGGCTTTGGGGCATTTGTTGGTAACGAAACACTTATCTTATTAACAGTATCTTCTATTTGATTGCTAATCACCCAAGAACTCAAAAACTTCACGTTCGATTTGCAGTTGCCCGAGAAGTCTATTATTGATGGTGCCTCGTAGTCGTGTTCTAAAACTTGTTGGTTTATATATAGCAATGTATCTTGTACTTCTTTGTCCAATTCACAAAACAAAGTGTCCTTATAGCTTCTGCTGGAACATGCTCCAACAAGAAGAACTCCGAGTATAAAGCATAGATATTTCATAAATTCCATTATTTGATTTTTCTTAGTTAGACATTATTATCATGCTAAATATAAATATAGGCCAGACGAGGAGCAAACATACGCAAGTTATGCAATACCATACTCGTCTGATTCCTGGCGTATCTTTAGCAAACACCTCCCAGTACCTAAGATATTTATCCTTTCTCCATAAGAAAAAGTAATTTATAAAGAGGCAAGGTACTACTGAGACAAGGATAAACGCAGTCTTGCCTAAAGGCAGTAAAGAAACACATGGAAATAATATGGATACGAGATTGAACAAAGTCCATATCAACAGACAAGTAAATCCAATCATGATATAATCCGATACACATATTCCTAAAGTTTCGTTATGAGGTATTCTTGTGTTGTTCCCTTTACGATTTCTGTAAAACTTCAAATAGTAAAACAAACATTCAAAAAATCTGTTTAAAAGAGTTTGCGTTTTCTTATCGCAGTTAAAAATGCAATAATATAGCCTATTCCAAAACAATTCTATATACTTCATATAGG
>JAIJMN010000155.1:0-5702 GCA_022735715.1 Prevotella sp. | reverse complement strand
TTGTGGCCTCCGAAACCGAATGTGTTGCTCAGTGCAGCACGTACCTCACGCTTCTGTGCCTTGTTGAAGGTGTAGTTGAGGTTGTAGTCGATTTCCGGATCCTGGTCGTCATCTGCGTGGTTGATGGTAGGCGGAACGATGTCGTTCTTCACTGCAAGCACCGAAGCAAGAGCCTCCACTGCACCGGCAGCGCCGAGCAAGTGTCCAGTCATAGACTTTGTAGAGCTGATGTTGAGCTTGTAAGCGGCCTCGCCGAACACCTGCTTGATGGCCTTAGCCTCAGAGATGTCGCCCACGTGGGTAGATGTGCCGTGTACGTTGATATAGTCGATGTCCTCAGGCTTCATGCCTGCGTCCTCAAGAGCGTTCTCCATTACGAGGCGAGCGCCGAGACCCTCAGGGTGAGAAGCTGTGATGTGGTGAGCGTCGGCAGACATACCTTCGCCAACCATTTCTGCGTAGATTTTGGCTCCGCGTGCCTTGGCGTGCTCAAGTTCCTCAAGGATGAGGCAGCCTGAGCCTTCGCCCATGATGAATCCGTCACGGCTTGCGCTGAACGGACGTGAAGCGTGCTCCGGATCGTCGTTGCGTGTAGAGAGAGCGTGCATGGCGTTGAATCCGCCTACACCACTAGGTGTGATAGCTGCCTCTGCACCGCCGCTTACGATGACGTTGGCCTTACCCAGACGGATGAGGTTGAAGGCGTCAGCAAGAGCGTTGGTAGATGATGCGCATGCCGAAGTAGTGGTATAGTTAGGGCCGTGGAATCCGTACTGGATTGAAATCAGGCCTGCTGCGATGTCGGCAATCATCTTCGGGATGAAGAATGGATTGAACTTAGGACCGTTCTCCTTGTGCTGTGCATAGTAGCCTACTTCTTCCTCGAAAGTCTTGATACCACCGATGCCAACGCCGTAGATTACGCCGATGCGGTTCTTGTCTTCTTTGTCAAGATCCATGCCCGAGTCCTGAATTGCCTGCATTGCTGCGATGATAGCGAGCTGTGCATAGCGGTCCATCTTGCGTGCTTCCTTGCGATCAATGAAGTCGTTCACCTTAAGGTTCTTCACCTCGCATGCAAACTGAGTCTTGAAATCAGAAGCGTCGAACAATGTGATGGGGGCTGCGCCGCTTACGCCGGCGACAAGGTTGTTCCAAGTCTCTTCAACAGTGTTTCCCAATGGGGTAACAGCTCCAAGACCTGTAACTACTACTCTTTTTAATTCCATTTAAAATAGTTTCGGGTTATGGTTGAAAAAATGGTTTATGGTTTATGTACACCATAAACTATAAACCATAAACCTTATTTATTTTGCGTTCTCCTCGATGTAAGCGATAGCGTCGCCAACAGTGCCGATCTTCTCAGCCTTATCATCAGGGATAGAGATGCCGAACTCCTTCTCGAACTCCATGATGAGCTCTACGGTGTCGAGTGAGTCTGCACCAAGGTCGTTTGTGAAGCTTGCTTCAGGCTTAACGTCTGCTTCGTCTACACCGAGTTTGTCAACGATGATAGCTTTTACTTTTGATTCGATTTCTGACATAATTTCTAATTTTAAAGTGTTTATAATGTAATTTCCTTTCTAAAAACGGTGCAAAGGAACTAATTTTTATTCAGATAGGCAAATATTTTTCTACAAAAAGACACTCTGTGTGCACAAACACCATATAAATGTGCATATTTTTTGCCTATTTCATTACTGTTTCAATGTTTTTACAATGACATTGAAGCAGTTACGGGTTGTGAGTTTTGAGTTTTGAATTTTGAGTTGGTTGCCGTTGGCAATTATGAGTTTTGAATTTTGAGTTTTGAATTGGTCGCTGCGCGATTTATGAATTAAGAATTATAGATTTCCAATTAAAAATTCAACATTCAACAATTCCAAATCGGCGAAGCCGACAAATTCAAAACTCAAAACTCAAAATTCAAAACTCGTATTATCCCACCTGCGAGCCGGGCTTAACATTGCCCAATACAGATGTCACGTTGAGTGTACCGTCGAAGTTGACAGCCGAGAGAATCATTCCCTGGCTCTCTATGCCCATCATCTTGCGCGGAGCGAAGTTGGCTACGAAGAGCACGTCCTTGCCGATGAGCTGTTCAGGCTCGTAGTAGGCAGCGATGCCGCTGAGTATGGTTCGGTCCTTGCCCGAACCGTCGTCGATAGTGAACTGAAGGAGTTTCTTCGACTTCTTCACCTTCTGGCAGTCCTTGATGTGGCCTACGCGGATGTCCATCTTCTCGAATGTCTCGAAGTCGACGTTCTCCTTGACGGGTGCTGCTACGTACGATGCAGCCTCGTTTGCCTTCTTGGTGTCCTCGAGCTTCTGCAGCTGTGCGTTGATGGCATCGTCCTCAATCTTCTCGAAGAGCAGGGCTGGAGTACCGAGCTGGTGTCCAGGCTTGAGGAGTTCGGTGCTGCCGAGCTGGTCCCAGTCTGTCTCGGCTACACCAAGCATCTCGCGGAGCTTTGCCGAACTGAACGGAAGGAACGGTTCGAATGCTATCTCGAGGTTGGCTACGAGTTGCAGTGAGATATAGAGTATGGTCTTGACGCGCTCCATATCGGTCTTGGCAACGTGCCAAGGTTCGCAATCGGTGATGTATTTGTTGCCGATACGTGCCAGGTTCATTGCTTCTTTCTGGGCGTCGCGGAACTTGAATGCGTCGAGCAGTGTCTCCACCTTCTGCTTCACGTCCTTGAATTCCTCGATGGCAGCGCGGTCAACGTCCTGCAGTTCGCCACATTCGGGCACGATGCCGTTGAAGTATTTCTTGGTCAGCTGGAGTGCACGGTTGACGAAGTTGCCGTAAACAGCCACCAGTTCGTTGTTGTTGCGGTCCTGAAAATCCTTCCATGTGAAGTTGTTGTCCTTGGTCTCGGGTGCGTTGGCAGTGAGCACATAGCGCAGCACGTCCTGCTTGCCGGGGAAGTCAACGAGGTATTCGTGGAGCCATACAGCCCAGTTGCGTGATGTAGAAATCTTGTCGTTCTCAAGGTTGAGGAACTCGTTTGCCGGTACGTTATCGGGCAGGATATAGTCGCCGTGAGCCTTGAGCATTGTCGGGAACACGATGCAGTGGAACACGATGTTGTCCTTGCCGATGAAGTGGATGAGTCGTGACGACGGGTCTTGCCACCACTTTTGCCACGGTCCCCACTTCTCTGGCTGGGCGTCGCACAGTTCCTTGGTGTTGGAGATGTAGCCGATAGGCGCGTCAAACCATACGTAGAGCACCTTGCCCTCGGCTCCTTCTACGGGCACTGGAATACCCCAGTCGAGGTCGCGTGTCATAGCGCGTGGCTGCAGATCCATGTCGAGCCACGACTTGCACTGGCCGTAGACGTTGGGTCGCCACTCCTTGTGCTCGTCCAGAATCCACTGCTTCAGCCAGTTCTGATAGTTGTTGAGGGGCAGATACCAGTTCTTGGTAGCCTTCTTCACGAGTCCGTGTCCGGGGTTGTTCTTGTTGGTGGGGTTGATCAGTTCATCTGGCGAGAGCGTGGCGCCGCACTTCTCGCACTGGTCGCCGTAAGCGCCTTCGGCACCGCAGCGCGGACATGTGCCCACGATGTTGCGGTCGGTGAGGAATTCGCCTGTCACCTCGTCGCAGAACTGCTCTTCAGTCTTCTCCACCAGTTCGTGCTTGTCGTAGAGTGTGCGGAAGAAGTCGCTGGCAAACTTGTTGTGGATTTTTGATGTGGTGCGGCTATAGATATCGAACGAGATACCGAAGTCTTCGAACGACTTCTTGATAAGGTTATGGTAGCGGTCTACCACTTCCTGAACGGTGATGCCCTCCTTGCGGGCGCGGATTGTTACGGGCACGCCGTGCTCGTCGCTACCTCCGATGAACATAACTTCCTGCTTCTTCAGGCGCAGATAGCGCACGTAGATGTCGGCAGGAACATACACGCCGGCCAGGTGGCCTATGTGTACGCCACCGTTGGCATACGGCAGAGCCGCGGTGACGGTGGTGCGTTTGAATTTCTTATCTTCCATTATAATGTGTGATTTTTGTTTTCTGGGTGCAAAGTTAGTGCAAATCGAAGACAATTCAAAACAAGCAGCTCGTTTTTATTGTCAAATTGATATTTATTATATATAATAAAGTGTAGCCGTAAGACCAACTATTTTCCCGTTTTTCTTACCTCCTTTACGGATAAAGGAGGGTGGCGGTTGCACATCTCGGCTTTCTTTTGTAACTTCGCAGCGTAATTAGGATCCTATGAAACTTAACAATCAGAAAGACAGATTGCTCTCAATGATACGTCAGGGCAAGCCGATGACACTCGGCGAGCAGGCGCGTCTGGTGCTGAGTCTTGCCACGCCCGCCATCCTGGCGCAGCTCACTACCACCATGATGCAGTACATCGATGCGTCGATGGTGGGCAGTCTGGGTGCCGAGGCTTCGGCGGCTATAGGCTTGATAGAGACCACTACGTGGCTTATGGGCAGCCTCTGTTCGGCTACGGCAGCCGGTTTTTACGTTCAGGTGAGCCATCAGTTGGGTGCCGACGATGCCTCTCAGGCGCGTTCCACATTGCGTCAGGGCATAATGTCGGTGCTCATGGTGAGTGCGCTCATCGGCTTGGTGGCGCTCGCCATCAGTCCGTTTCTGCCCTTGTGGTTGGGCGGCAACGACAGCATCAACGCCACATCGTCGGCCTATTTTGCCATCATAGCCGTGGCGTTGCCCGCATTCCAGTTCTCAATGTTCAGCCAGGGCATGCTCCGCAGTTCCGGTAACATGCTTGTGCCGAGCATAATGAGTGTGGTGATGATGTCGCTCGACGTAGTGTTCAACTTCTTCCTCATCTTCCACACGCGCACCGTCGACGTGCTGGGCATGTCGCTCACGCTGCCCGGAGCGGGCATGGGAGTGGTGGGAGCGGCAATAGGCACGGCTTCAGCCGAACTCGTTGCGGCATCCATAACGATGTACATACTCTGCTTCCGCAGCAAGGAGCTGTCGCTGAGGATTGACCGCGGGTGCTTCCTTCCTACATGGCAGGTGGTGAAGCGTGCCCTGCACATAGCCCTGCCAATGGGCATACAGCAGACCATTATGACCTCGGCATACATCGTCACAACCATCATCATCGCTCCGCTGGGCACCTTCGCCATTGCCGCCAACTCGTTCGGTATCATCGTCGAGAGTCTGTGCTACATGCCGGGCTACGGCGTGAGCGATGCCGCCACTACGCTTGTGGGGCAGAGCATGGGTGCCGGACGCTACGAACTGATGAAGCGCTTTGCGTGGCTCAGCGTCGGACTGGGCATGGGCATTATGACATTGATGGGCGTAGTGATGTACGTCGGAGCGCCGTTTGCCATGTCCATGATGACGCCTTCGCCCGAAGTGCGTCTGCTCGGAGTGGAAGTGCTGCGCATCGAGGCGTTCGCCGAACCTATGTTCGGTGCCGCCATCATCTGCTACGGAGTGTTTGTGGGTGCTGCCAAGACCGTAGCTCCGAGCGTGATGAACCTCGTATCGATGTGGGGCGTGCGCATCACGCTTGCCGCCATGCTTGCTCCGTCGATGGGACTGCGTGGTGTATGGCTCGCCATGTGCCTCGAACTGACGTTCAGAGGGGTTATATTCCTCGTTAAGCTGATGATATTCAACCCCAAACCCAAACCCGTCTCACGTAGGGAGGGGAGTGAATAGTCAGGGCTATAAGAGTTTTGATTTTTGA
>JAIJMN010000154.1:0-5717 GCA_022735715.1 Prevotella sp. | reverse complement strand
CTAAAGTTACAACAACTTTTAGACATAGCAAAGCCCTGGCTTGTGAAAGTCAGGGCTTTGTGATTTTTTTAAGAATCAGGGAGTTTTGACACACCCTCCCACGCCACGGGCCACGTAGATGCCATACTCAAGGAAACGATGCTCAATCGTAGTCACCGCACCCGGATGCACCACGCCCTGCACCGATCGCGAGAGAGCACCAGTATCGTACACCGGTGGAGCGAACTGCAGCATCTTCTCCTGCCACATCTTCACCATAAAGTCGCTCCACCCCTGCACCCATTTCGAGTGCTCGGCCTCAGACATGTTATTTAACCCACTCCGCTCTGTCATAACTGATATCAATAGGTTGCTCGTTGCGTATCATGAAGTATAGCCCCGTCACGCCGTTGTATGAGTATCGAGGCAATTCGTTAGAGTAGACGTTGTGCAGGTCGAGGAACGTAAGGCGCTCATCGCCGAGTTCTTCTCGATCGTGAAGCAGTCGGGAGTGGAACTGTCTGAAGAGAGTGCGGCACATATTGAGCTTAGTCTCGCGGTCTGTCATGTCATCAGCACGATAGCCGGCGAGTATGAACACCGTGTACACGTCACGACGGAAGAAGCCGACACCATTGCTGAAGGTCTGCTGCGAGGTCGTGTCGTCTACCATTATAAAGTTACGATGCTTCTTGAAGCCCTGCATAACGCCATCGATGGAGTCCGGACCCGAGCAGAGGCACGGATAGAAGCCTTGCTCAGAAGCGAGGCGGTTGTCAGCAGCCAGCTGAGTGAAGTATTCGAGAGCAGGAAAAAGGTCTTTCATAATGTGTAATGTTGAATGTTGAGTGTTGAATGTTAAGTGTTGGGGTATTTGCGCCGGAACTCTTCTGCCTGCTTGGCCTTAGCGTCGAGTTCGGTCAGGGCGCGCCAGCAGTCTATAGCCTTCACAGCAGCCTCCTTGGTCACGTCGCCGTCGGTCAAAGCACGCAGCTGTACGTTGATGCTCTCTATCACCGAGAGGTCAGAAATATCATCGTCGCCTTTTGACTTGCGAAACAAGTGAGGGAAAGCGTAGGACATGACATATTTCACGTGCCCGAACCACGCCATCACACCCACTCTCTCCGCAGCAGTCAGCGTCAGGTCCGCAGGGCGCGAGCCGTCAGGCCGGCGGTACAGAAACGAGGCGAGAATGTCTATCTGGTCCTCGTCACGGTTCATCAAGTACCGCTGATACCTCTGCTCCATACACAGATACTCGTGGAAGCTCACTATGCGCCCCGTCTCAGCATCTTCTTGAAGCAGAGCGTTGACAGCCTTAAGACCCTGCACAACCTCCAACCGATTGTCCATCGTCTCCAAGCTGTCAACAAACTGCAGCTGTCCTATGAATGAATGTATCTGCCACGGTTTCAGATAAAACACCCTCCCGCCCTTCGAGCACTTCCATCCCCAGCGGTTTTTCTCGATTAAATATATACCCGCAAATCTGATAAACATGTAGGTTTTTACAACCACCGGGTCGGCGAAAGTAGCCAGAAGAAACAGTACGTAGTGCAGCTGCTCTTGAGTCAGCTCACGCCACGATGTAGGACAGCTTAATTCCATAATGTTGAATGTTGAGTGTTGAATGTTGAATGTTTAGCCGTTAAAGAGGAAAGCCGTCGACTCCTTCTTGTTGCCGAAAGGCTCCACGTGAGCAGCCTTGTACGCATCGCTCCCGTGATACAGCCGGTACACCTCGCCGTTGCCCTCAAGCTCACGCTCCAGACTGCGCCACAGAGCCGTGCTGCGCACGTCCTCGCTGCTCGCAGCAGCACGGTCAGCCAAGTCACACGACAGCTGCAGCGCAGTCGTATAAGCCGTCAGCCGGTCGTGGTCGTCACGGCGGTAAGCGTCCAGCAAGTCATCAATCTGCTCGTCGCCGAAGCGCACACGCAGCAGCTCGTCTGTGCGCTGGATAACAGGCTGCATGTTCTGCCAGTCCTTATACGTCCACGCTCCCGAGCTCGCCGACGCAAAGAAGAAGTAATGCTCCGTATAAGTGTAGCGTATCGCACGCACCGCCTTCGCCGTGCAGCCCCACTCCTCAGAGCGCAGCAGATGCACAGTCATGGCACGCGCCCGGCACAGAGCCGTGCGCAGCTGTGCCTCAAGAGCGTCCACACGCTGCTTGCTCGCAGGCGACACCGTGTCGTTGCTCACGATGCCGAAGCCCGTAGGAGTAAGCACCAGGTCCAGCTGGCGCAGCACCGACAGAAAACCGTCAATGCACACCATCATCTTAAAGTAACGCTTTAAGGCAGTGCTCTCCTCAACAGCCATAACCTGCTGAATGCCAACATCGCCAAGCAGTGAGATGCAGTAATTGTCGAGCGCCGTATCAATAGCAGGCTTCACCGACTCATACACCTCGTCATGAGCGCTCATGCCCACCGGCAGCGACCACTCAAAGTCTTGTTTATCAATCACTATGTCCATAGAGTTAAGTGTTAAGTGTTAAGTGTTGGCGTTGGCATCGCCCGACACCTTTTTGGCATCCTTATTCTCGTCGAGCGTAGTCAGCATCAGCATCGGCACGTCTACCGTAGCCCGCTCATTCCACCCGTTGTAGTGTAGTATCACGTGGTAAGGCTTCGTCATCACGTCGTGGCAAGGCTTCTCAAGAGCCTGCTTCAGCGTGAAGAGCTCGCGCTTGTCGCTGCCCGAGTTGTTCATCTGGCTCTTGCCAGGCGTAGCACCCACAAGGTTAGGGTGCACCCCATGGGCGAAGCACAGAGCGTTTGAAGCCTCGCTCATGTCGTCGCTCCAGTTGCCGCCCTCCTTCTTGCCCGCATCGTTCAGGGGCACTATGCGCACCATGCGGTTCTCCTTGCCGTTAGGGTCTACGTAGTAGCCCGATATCATAGCCTTGCCAGCATTCTCAATGCCCGTCACGAAGTCTATGATGTTCTGCTTCTCCTGCTCCTTACGCTCACGTCGCTTGCGCTCGTCGCTTATACACTCGTTGTCACACACATTGTCCCAGTAGTCGTCGTGCACCTCTATCTGAACCCTCGGAGCCGACGTGTTCTTTATCATGTAGCGCTTGCCTATACCTATCAATCGGTATATGTCAAACCACGCATCCCTGAATATCGACGAGTAGTAGGGCAGGGGATACACCTGGCAGCCCGGAGTCGCCATACGGCTCACGATAGCAAACTTGCGGCACCTCGTCGGCTTCAGCTTCAGCCCCGTAGCAGGGTCAGGCTCCTGGCCCATGCGCACACGCAGGTCGCCCAGCGGGTCCCAGTAGTCGAGCAGCTCGATGCACTCAATGTTCTGCTCGTTGAAGAAACCCAACCGGAAGTCGCCGTAGAACACATGCTCCGCATTGCCCGACCGAGTGCTCCCACCATATTCAAAGCGGCAGTAGGCAGCATCCTTGTTGCGCACCTTCACAATCTTCTTGCCGTCGCGCGAGAGAATGATCACAGTCACCGAGAACGAGTAGAACTTCATGTCCGTAGCCTGCTCCAGAAACACCTCCTGCAGCGAGTTGCGCAGGCAGAAGTCCAGTATCTCCTTGTCCGCGATGTCGAGCTTCGTCTTGCGGTCTACGAAGCGCAGACCCTGGCCGTAGCACGAAGTGACGTTAAACTGCTGGCACTGGGCAGTCACCATATTGCTCATAATCTCTTTGCGCACACGGTAGGGCAGCTGGTCGTCGCTGCCCCATTGCACATATTTGTAAGGCTTGCCACCCACCTTGATGTCGCGGATGCCCTGCGCCCCCGGCACATCCTCGTCGTCGAACACCTCGCACGAGTCGCCGCCATACTCCGAGTTCACCGAAGCCACAGCCCTCGAAGCCCCGAAGCCCGACGGCACGATATGGTAGCGGCGGAAGCCGTCAGCATCAGGCTGCGCCGAAGTCGCCTGCAGAGTAGTATTAGTTTTAGTCATAAGAACACACGTTTATTGTTAATGAAGAAGATGAAAATCTGAGGCAGCGTGCGCAGCTCCCGGTTCTTCGGGTTGCGCAGACGGATGTAGCCGCCACGCCAGTTCACGTGATGCACCAGCCACCCCTTATAGTGCAGCACCTTGCCCGTGCCACCCTCCCACGCCGTCACATCCACCAGCGTGCGGTGTTGGTAAGCCTGGTCGAGCAGGCGCAGCATGTCGCTGAAATGAATTGCGCCCATGGGGAATTTTGAATTTTGAGTTTTGAGTTTTGAATTTGTCGCCTTTGGCGATTTTGAATTGTTCAATTTTGAATTATTCAAAATTACTCAAAGGTGTTGTCAAAAGTATTGTCGAATATACGGCCCGAGCGCAGCACGTCTACGACGTTGTGGTTGCGCTGCGCATACTGGTACGTGAAGGTGAAGCGGGGCAGCTCGTCGTCGGCGTTGCTGTACTCTGACTTCGAGTCTGTTATGGTCACCTCCTTGCCCACGTTGGCGTGCCCGTCCTTGAAGTTCACCACGTGCACCTCTTGCGAGCGCAGCAGTTCGTCGGCCCAGTTTGCCATCGCGAACGTCATGATGCCCGTGTCAGCCTTGAACTGTCGGGTCTCCACGATGTTGTAGTTGCGGTTGTAGCGGCCAATGTAGCCGCTGTCGCGCTTGTACGTCGGAGCCACCGAATGCGTGCCCGTGCAGTAGAGCAGCTCCTCGACGCCGAAGGAGTTGACGAATACCAGGACGGGGGCGCAGTCGGGCTCATCAAAATCGATTGTGAACCGGAAGCTGCGCGCCCCGGCCTGGACATCATAACATACCAGAACCTTGCCGTCAGCCACGAACTTGTCCGCCGACACATCTATAGTAGTATACTTGTCATTGCCCGCCACCACATCAGCATCGAACGCCTTCGTCGAGCCGTCGTCATATTCTGCCGTCACCTTAGCCGCCTCCGTGCCGATATAGTGCAGGTACTCCAGGCGGTTCAGCGCCGTCACCTTCTCGCCCTCAAGCAGCGTCAGGAAGCGCTTCGCCATGAAGTCGGCGGCACCCATGCCAATGTCGGCAGCGCTATATATTATGTCCGCGCTGATCGTCTTCGTGTCAGCAGCATCAGAGTCGACGGTCTGCTCCACTATCTTTATGCCGAGCGCAATCTTAAGGCTCTGCCGGGCGTAAGGTCCCAGCAGGCAGTCGAGTTCGCAGAGCTGTATCTTACCCCATACCGGGTACAGACGCTCGTTGTATATCTCCTCGCCGTCTACCGTCATCACCACGGCAGCACGAAAACCGCCTACCGAGAACTCAACATCAGGGATGTTGGCCGAAAAGCACGTAGCAGGAATTGATTGAGTGACTGTTATCATTGTCTTTGTCTTTTTATTACACCACAAAGATAACAACTCGCACCCGAACCTAAGAATACAAAAAAACGGCGTGCCCTATTCGCATAGAACACGCCGCCAGACAATGTAAAAAAATGTACTATATGATATTACAATAATTGCAAGCTACTTCAACAGACCCTTGAAAGCCTTTTGTATGCCTGCACGTTTAACGTCATCAGAAGGATGGCAATAAGTGTCCATCGTAATCTCCACACCGGCATGCCCGAGTATTGAAGACACTGTTTTCACATCGACACCTTTCTCTATCATCTGTGTAGCAAAGGTATGTCTCGAGCAGTGCACAATTTAAGCAAAAGCAACGGAAAGTGAATATGAGAGGAATGAACTGCAAGTGGTTGAGAATGAGCAATATTTCATAATTCTGCCAATTGGCTGC
>JAIJMN010000153.1:0-5729 GCA_022735715.1 Prevotella sp. | reverse complement strand
CATAAACGTTTTCGGATCTTCATCGTGAGGACATGCGTGTGCGCACGATAAAAATATAAAGAATATACGGAAAGACATTGTCTGCTAATTTAAGGTTTAATGTGAAATGTTAAGTGTGAAATGTTTATATGTTATCAATGAAGTGTGGAATGTTGAGTGTTAAATGTTATGTTTTAGCAAGCACGTGGCATTCCGATTCTGGCACGTGGCTGCTCTTAATGCGCCATTCGGTGGGGTAGAGGTTGTTGGCGCGGTTGCCTATGTTCTTTTCCATGCCGAGCGGATAGCCCTTGTATGTCACTACGACAAATCCGCGCGGCGTTCCTTCGGGCAGCTTTACGGCTTCCTTGCGCAGGAAGTTGATGGCTTCGGCATAGCTGAGTTCTACGTGTGGATAGGCGTCGATGTTGAGTTGTCGCGACATGGCGAGCGATTGGTCGGGTATGATGTCGCGTCCCTTCTCGGTGCCAAGTGTCACGCCTGCGTGCATAATCTTAAGCGTTGAGGCTGCCGTGTCGTAAGTGTCAGCCCATCGTTTGGGTATAGCTACTATTTCATCCCCGTTGCGTCGGGCTGTGAAGTTGTCGGGCGTGCGCAGTGCCTGCATCGTGTCTGTCGACTGCTGCTTGCCGCCTTGTGCTGTCTGCTTGCGCTGGTTCTTGCGGTCTTTCTTTGGTTTGGAGTTGGTGGCAGAGGCGTTCAATGCAGTCGTTTCGCTCTCGCCGTGTTTTCGCAGAACGGCTACAAACAGTCCTTCGCTACGGCTTATGCCCGGCAGGAAGCGGCATACAGGAACATTGCCTACTACGGCAGGCGTTATGTTCCACGACTCTTCGACGGGCAACTTTATTATGTCGGCACCCAGTTCGCTTGCTATCCACTCCACGTTCTCCTCGTCTTCGTGCGCATTGAACGTGCAAGTAGAGTATATGAGCAGTCCGCCGGGTTGCAGACATTTCCATATATCGCTCACAATCTCGCGTTGCAACTGCCAGCAGTTGTCCACATTCTGCTGGCTCCATTCCGCTCTTGCACCGTCGTCCTTGCGAAACATTCCCTCGCCCGAGCACGGCACGTCGGCAAGTATTGCGTCGAACATGATGCCAGCCTTGCGATAGTCGCGCGGATAGTTGTTGGTTACGATTACGTCTTCGTGTCCGAACTTCTGCAGGTTCTCGCTCAGTATCTGTGCACGGGTGCGCATAGGTTCGTTCGAGAAGAGCACCGACCCTTCGGGAAGAGCTGTACGCAGGGCTGTCGACTTGCCTCCCGGTGCTGCACAGAGGTCGAGCATGCGCACGGGTTGGTTGATGAATGTGCGCACAATGTGGTCTACTATCATCGAAGCAGCTTCCTGCACATAGTACAATCCGGCATGCAGCAGAGGGTCGAAGGTGAAGTTGGGGCGTTCGCGAAGATAGCGTCCGGTGGTGCTGCACCATGGTACGGTGCAGTCGTATAGTCCTTCGGTCACGTCAAGCGACTGCGCCTTGAACGGATTGAGGCGAATGCTTACGGGCGACTCTTGTGAATCAATTCCCTCCTCAAGGCGGCTGTACAGTTCGTCGCCCATGAGTTGACGGGTGTATGAGATGAAGTCAGATGGCAAGTTCATGTCTTATTGTCTATATATAATAAAGTAGGGGTGGCTGTAGACTGCAAAATTAGGCAAAATAATTGAGAAATATGGATATGCCACATACAAATGTAGCTTATCTTTGTATGCGAATTTGTGACTTTCAGTTCTTTTCGTTAAATTTGTAGCTCATTCAGCCTTATGCAGATAATTGTGTGCTATGAAGAAAATAAAGTTAGGCCTGTTGCCTAAAATCGTTATTGCCATTATCCTTGGCATCAGTCTTGGCATCGTCTCACCCGACATGCCCGTGCGCGTGTTCGTTACGTTCAACGCGCTGTTCAGTGAGTTCCTCGGATTCTTGATTCCGCTCATCATCGTCGGACTCGTCACCCCTGCAATTGCCGATATAGGCAAGGGTGCGGGCAAGCTGTTGCTTGTCACGGCGCTGTTGGCGTATGGGGCCACTATCTTCTCCGGTTTTCTGTCGTATGGAGTGGGGCAGACATTCTTCCCGTCGCTCATCTCCGACAATCTGAAGATAGCGCAGATCAGTCAGGCTGATGGCATCAAGCCATATTTCACCGTTGCCATTCCGGCACCGCTCAACGTCATGACTTCGTTGGTGATGGCGTTCACGCTCGGACTGGGCATTGCCCATCTGGACGGCAAGGCGCTGAAGAACGTGTTCGGCGAGTTCCGCGAAATCATCACCAAGACCATACAGGTGGTGGTGCTTCCGCTGCTGCCAATCTATATCTTCGGCATATTCTTCAACATGACACATTCTGGCGAGGTGTTCAAGGTGCTCAGCGTGTTTGTCAAGATTATCGGCGTGATATTTGTCATGCACATATTCCTGCTCATATTGCAGTATGTGGTGGCGTCGTTCTTCGTACACAAGAATCCGTTCAGGTTGCTTGCCAATATGATGCCGGCTTATTTCACGGCGCTCGGAACGCAGTCGTCGGCTGCTACTATTCCCGTCACGCTGCGCCAGACCATTATCAATGGTGTGGACAAGGACATTGCCGGATTTGTCATCCCGCTGTGTGCCACTATCCATCTTTCGGGCAGTACGATGAAGATTGTGGCTTGCTCGCTTGCACTCATGATGATGCAGGGCATAGCTTACGACTTCCAGATGATGGCGGGATTCATATTGATGCTCGGTGTGACGATGGTTGCAGCGCCGGGTGTGCCAGGTGGAGCCATCATGGCTGCACTCGGCATTCTCTCGTCAATGCTCGGTTTCGACCAGCAGTCGCTCGCGCTGATGATAGCGCTTTACATTGCGATGGACAGTTTTGGCACAGCGTGCAACGTGACAGGCGACGGTGCGCTGGCGCTTATAGTAGACAAGTGTTTCGGTAGAAAATGAATACAAAACTCATATTGGCGGCTCTCTTCTCGCTTTCGGCTCTCATGGGGCAGGCGCAGAACGATGTCCGCAAGACTCACAACATCGGAGTAGGCATCAATCATCATGGTGCCGACTCTACATTATACAGCAGTGGCAATCTGGCGTTGTTTGGCGATGTTGACACTTTGCGCGGTGTGCAGATAGGAAGTGTCTCGGCTACGGTGCGCAGACAGTTGCGTGGTGTCAACATTGCAGGTGTTGTCAATGCTGTAGGCAGCGACATGCGTGGCGTGCAGATTGCCGGCGTGTCCAATCTGTTGCAAAGTGGCAATGGTGTTCAGGTGGCTATGTTTAATAATGTGGCTGGCGATGGATTTCGCGGCATACAGTTGAGTGCCCTGTCCAATATCTCGCTGGGCATGAAGCGTGGCATGCAGATAGGTGGCACCAATATCTGTTCGTCGTATATGCGAGGCGTTCAGACCGGATTTTATAACTATGCCGATACGCTCAACGGTTCGCAGATAGGACTGCTTAACGTGTGTGTCGCACATCCGCGAGGCGTGCAGATTGGATTTATCAACTACAGTCGCGACACGCTTGCGCATAAGATTGGACTCGTCAATGTCAATCCTAATACCCGTATCGACATCATGACTTACGGCGGAACAGCTACCAAGACCAACTTGGCTATACGTTTCCGCAACCGAAGCACCTATAATATAATAGGTGTAGGCACCCATTACTTCGGACTCGACAAGCATTTCTCGGGCGCTTTGTTCTATCGTATAGGCCAATACTTCAACATCACTCCGCGTTTCTCGCTCAGTGGCGACCTCGGATATTATCATATCGAGTCGTTTGAGCAGAATTCCAACAGCAAGCCCGAACGTCTGTTCTCGCTTCAGGCTCGTCTTAATGCCGACCTGATACTGGGCAATTACACGAGTCTGTTTGCTACTGTGGGCTATGGCGACACACGTTATTATAACCATGCACGCCGCTACAGGCAACGTGCCATATTCGAGGCGGGTCTGGCATGGCGACTCTCGCGCAACAGACATTTCTATACTGATGCTGACGACGGGCGTGGCGTGAATGCCTACGATGCCGATACTACTGCATTTGCTTTCGACAATCCTTTGCGACAGAAGAAACATCCGTGGCGTGCCGCACTCGAAGCGTTCGGCATTAATGTAGGTGTGCAGTTCTTCGACCGCTATGTCATGAACGAGGAGTTTGCCAAGATTTCATGGAGCAGTATCAAGAACAATATCAAGACGGGATTCGTCTGGGACAACGACCAGTTCTCTACCAATCTTTTTGCTCATCCTTATCATGGCGGACTCTATTTCAATGCTGCCCGTTCGCACGGCATGTCGTTCTGGGAATCAGTGCCTTACTCGTTCTGCGGAAGCCTGATGTGGGAGACGACGTGCGAGATTGAGCCACCTGCCATCAACGACCTCATGGCTACTACGTTCGGTGGAGTGTGCATAGGTGAGGTGACCAATCGTATTAGCAATCTTGTCTACGACGACCGCTTGCGTGGTTTTCCTCGCTTCATGCGAGAGTTTGTCGGCACGTTGATTTGTCCTATCAAGGGACTTAATCGTATTCTGTATGGCGATGCTTGGCGTGTGCGCAGCAGCTATTACAAGTATCACGACTATGAGAGCATTCCGGTTCACTTTGCAGCGTCGGTTGGCTATCGCTATCTTGCAGATAATGGTGCGCTGTTTCGTGGTGAGGGCAATCCGTATGTGCATTTCAACCTTAACTATGGCGACCCGTTCGACCGTGAACAAACTAAGCCTTACGACTATTTTACAGCCGACTTGCAGTTTGGACTTAGCGGAAACCAACCGCTCATCACGGGTGTTCATCTTCTCGGACGGTTGTGGAGCACTCCCGTAACCATCTCGAATGGAGCTGATATGGTGTTCGGACTGTTCCAGCATTTCAACTATTACGATTCCGAACCTGTGAAGAACGGATCGGACGTTGTGCCTTATCGCATCTCGGAGGCAGCGTCTATAGGTCCGGGCTTTATCTGCCGTTTCCCCAAGGTGGGCAATCTTACTAAGCTCGAACAGCGCATCTTCGTTGACGGCATACTGCTTGGCGGAAGCCTTAGCGACTACTATCATGTAATCGACCGCGACTACAATATGGGTAGCGGATACAGCGTTAAGGCAAGTTGCTTGATGGAATTCGGCAAAGTTGGCAGCATGTCGTTTGGTGCTGACTACTATCGTATATTCACATGGAAGGGTTATGAGAACAAGGATGTGGCAAATACCAACCCAATTTATCTCAATGCCCAGGGCGATAAGGGTAACTCTTCGCTGCTCGTGCTCAATGCCCGCTTCTGTCTTGCATTGTCTAAGCGCATCAATCTCGACATGAAAGTGTCCAATTATTGGCGCGACACGCATTATAAATATCACGACAAGGTGTTGTCTGACACTTTCGATTGTAGCATAGGGTTGCAGTATGCACTTTAATATGGAGTCCTAAATATATAATAAGGTGTAGTTGTTTGCGCAAACAGAGAATAGTTGACATGAATCAACTTCCAATAAAAATACAGCAAAAATGCTGAATTTTCTCAGTGAAAGTTTTGGAGATTCAAATAAAAGTCATACCTTTGCATCCGCTTTCGAGAACGAACGAAACCTCAAGCAAAACGAGTTACGTTTGGATGAAGAAAGTATTAAAAGAAAGAGTTCTTTGAAAAGATTTACATAAGACAGATAAAGTAGTACAAGAAGCGAGAATGAAGAAATT
>JAIJMN010000152.1:0-5774 GCA_022735715.1 Prevotella sp. | reverse complement strand
TCTAATAACATAATCTTTACCTTAAAATCTATCAAACTACTAACCTAATGAAAAAACATTGCATTCTCTCGAACACGTTGCAAAGATAATAATTTGTGTCCGACCACACAAGAAATTGGACACTTTTTTGGTTAAATTTGAAATAAATTGACACAAATCAAGTAAACAGAACATTATTTTGCTTTTCAGCGAAGCTAATCGAGCCGGCTTGCATGATTTGCGTGTAAATATATTGAAATAAATCTCAGATGATAGGATTTTTGCTTAACTTTGCAGTCGGTTAAAACTATACCATAGACCAGGCTCGTTGCTGCCGGTTTCCAAATGTAGTCCTTTTGCTCTGTAAAAGGACTTGTTTTGACAACAGCCTGATTGCAACAGCTTAAAAAGACATAGAAAACCAAACGAAAAAACATAGGATAATTCAACTAAGACAAAGAAATGGAATGGATTGAAAGTCTTTTTGTGACACACTCGGCAGTGCAGACCATCGTGGTTCTGTCGCTCATCGTGTCAATAGGACTCGCATTGGGAAAGATCCACGTCAAGGGCATTTCGCTCGGAGTGGCTTTCGTATTTTTTATCGGTATTGTGGCTGGTAGCCTCCACTTTACAGCCGACGCACAGATGCTGACGTTCGCCGAGACGCTCGGACTGTCGCTTTTCGTGTACGCGCTCGGTCTGCACGTGGGCCCCAACTTCATCGGCATGATGCGCCACGAGGGCTTTTCGCTCAACCTCTGGGGCCTGGGCATAATTCTGGCAGGAACTGCCATGGCGCTGTCGCTGTGTCTGGTGCTGCCCATCAACGTGCCCGATATGGTGGGGATATTGTGCGGTGCCACTACCAATACGCCGGCTCTGGGTGCCGCGCAGCAGGCTCTTGCCAACGCGCATCAGTCGAGCAGCGGTGCAGCTTTGGGATGTGCCGTGACCTATCCGTTGGGTGTTGTGGGCGTGATATTCGCCATGATACTCATGCGCAAGTTTCTTGTGCGCCCAGCAGACCTCGAACCGCGCACAGGCGACGACGAAGACAACACCTTCGTGGGGCAGTTTGTGGTAATCAATCCTGCCATATCGGGCATGACCATAGCCCATGTGTCGCAGATGACCCACCGCCACTTCATAATATCGCGCATATGGCGATGCGGCAAGGTGATCGTGCCGCTGGCAACGACGCAGCTGCAGATGGACGACAACGTGCTCGTGGTGACCAACCGCGACGAGGTGTCTGCCATGACAATTCTGTTCGGTGAGCGTGTGGAGAAGGACTGGAACCGTGAGAAGATCGACTGGAACGCCATCGACAACACGGTGGAGAGCCGCGTGATAGTGATGACGCGCACCAAGCTCAACGGCAAGACGCTCGGCATGCTGCACATGCGCCAGACATACGGAGTGAACGTGAGCCGCGTGATGAGAGGCGACATCAAGCTGCTGGCTACCGACAATCTGCACCTGCAATACGGCGACCGCGTCACCGTGGTGGGCACTCCTGAGAACATCGACCATGCCGAGGCTTATCTGGGCAACGCCGTACAGGTGCTCAACGAGCCCAATCTGGGTGCCATATTCTTCGGATTGCTGCTCGGTCTGGCTCTGGGCATGATACCTATCAGCATTCCGGGCATGAGCACACCGGTGAAGCTGGGCATAGCCGGAGGCCCTATCATCATGGGCATCATCATCGGCGCACTCGGCTCGCGCGTACATTTTATAAGTTATACCACACGTTCGGCATCGCTCATGCTGCGCAAGCTCGGACTGGCGTTGTATCTTGCCTGCCTCGGACTTGTTGCCGGACAGGACTTCCTGGCTACGGTGGTACGCCCCGAAGGACTACTGTGGGTGGGCGTAGGACTGGTGCTGACTGTAGTTCCGCTGCTCATAGTGGGTGCAATAGCACTGAAGACAAAGAAGTTCGACTTCGGCACCATCTGCGGACTGCTCTGCGGAGCCATGGCTAATCCAATGGCGCTGAGCTACGCCAACGAAACCATCAAGGGCGACCGTGCCGCCGTGGCTTACACGTCGGTATATCCGCTCGGCATGTTCATACGCGTCATCATTGCGCAAGTCATCATTATGTTTATGGTATAGCCTCACCGCCTTAGGCGGGGCTTTTTTTCTTCAATAGGATTATGAGTACACTGAAAGAGAAAACGGCACAAGGACTGTTGTGGGGCGGACTCAACAGCGGCATACAGCAGCTCGTCGGGCTGGCGTTCGGCATTGTTCTGGGTCGCTTATTGTCGCCGTCCGACTATGGCATGATGGCCATGATAAGCATCTTCTCGCTTGTTGCCACGGCGCTGCAGGACAGCGGTTTCCGCACGGCGCTTACCAACATAGAGCATCCCAAGCACGAGGACTACAACTCGGTGTTCTGGTTTAACATCATCATGGCGTCGTCGCTCTATGTGATTCTCTTTCTTGCCGCTCCGCTCATTGGCGAGTATTATCACACGCCGCGCGTAGTGCCATTGTGTCGCTACGCCTTTCTTAGTATTGTCATAGCATCGTTCGGCACGGCACAGTCGGCCTATCTGTTCAAGCATCTGCGCGCCAAGCAGCAGGCGGAAGCAGGTGCTCTGGCTGTTATACTGTCGAGTCTGACTGGTGTGGGCATGGCTTTTGCGGGCATGGCTTATTGGTCGCTCGCCACGCAAGGGCTTGTATATGTGGGCATCAACACTCTGCTGCAATGGCATTTCTCGCCGTGGCGCCCTTCTATCCACGGCATAACATTCGCTCCCGTACGCCGTATGTTCCGCTTCTCGTGCAAGATTCTTGCCACCACCATCATGACTCACGTCAACAACAATGTGCTCAACATATTGCTGGGCCACTACTTCACGCCCCGCGACACGGGCAATTACAACCAGGCTTATCAATGGAACACCAAGTGCTACTCGCTCGTACAGAGCATGGTGGCGCAAGTGGCGCAGCCCGTACTCGTAAGTCTCAACGGCGAGGAGAGCCGACAGAAGGACGTGTTCCGCAAGATGATGCGCTTCACGGCGTTCATAACGTTCCCCCTGCTGTTCGGTTTCGGACTCGTGGCAAAGGAGTTTATCGTCACAGCCATTGGCGAGAAGTGGCTCGCTTCGGCGCAGCTGATACAGATACTGTGCCTCTCGGGCGCAGCAATGCCGCTCTCCACGCTCTTCTCCAACATGATTATATCGAAGGGAAAGTCGGGCACTTTCTTCTGGTGTACGTTCACTTTGGGACTCGTCCAGATAGCCACAATGATAATGATTTGGCCCATGGGCATACGCATAATGGTCATAGCCTATACATTATTAAATACGTCGTGGCTGCTGGTGTGGCTGTTCTTCGTACGCCGGCTGATAGGCTACGGCTACTGGATGTTCTTCTGTGACGTCATGCCGTTCGCACTTGCAGCCGCAGGAGTGATGGGCGTGGCGTATGTGGCTACAATGCCGCTGAGCAACATGATAGCCCTGCTCATCACACGATTTGTCATTGCCGTAGTGCTTTATTATGTCGTGATGAAGCTGGCACGCGTGAAAATACTCGCAGAATGTGAGAAATTTGTTAAACGAGGTTAAATAAAGACTGGCGACTGTAACAAAACCAGCCGTCAATCGTCATTCATTTAGAGCACAGATGAAAAAGATTAGTTTTCGCAACGACATCCTGCCGATGAAAGACATGCTCTTCCGACTGGCAATGCGCATCACGCTGAGCCGCGAAGAGGCTGAAGACATCGTGCAAGACACCTTGATAAAGGTGTGGAACCGTCGCGACTCATGGGATACCATTGAGTCGGTGGAAGCATTCTCGCTCACTATCTGCCGCAATCTGGCTCTCGACCGCATGCGACTGCACGAAAACCAGAACGCTTCGCTCGACGAAACGACGCCACAAGGAGGCGACAACCATGCCGATACGGCCTCAACACCATACGAACAGACCGTACAACGCGAACGTGTGACGATAGTAAGGACGCTCATCGACTCTCTGCCTGAAAAGCAAAGGTCGTGCATGCAACTGCGCGACATTGAGGGCAAGACTTACAAAGAGATTGCCACCGTACTCGATATAACCGAGGACCAGGTGAAGGTGAACATCTTCCGCGCGCGGCAGACTATTAAACAACAATTCCAGAAATATGACAACTATGGACTATAAATACATAAACCAACTTCTTGACCGCTACTGGCAGGGCGAGACAACACTTGAGGAGGAGCAGATTCTGCGCTCATTCTTCAGCCAGTTGTGCGTTCCTGAGGAGCTTGCCAAGTATCGTCCGCTGTTCGTTTATGAGCAGACAGAGCCTAAGACCGACCGTCTGGGCGATGATTTCGACGAGCGTTTGCTGTCTATGGTTGGCGAACCGCAAGAGGTGAAGGCACGCAAGGTGCTCATAAGCCAGCGTTTTGCTCCGCTATTCAAGGCAGCTGCAATGGTGGCTATAGTACTTACACTGAGCCAGGCGGCACAGATGTCATTCCAGAGCACCGAAGACGTGCCCGCAGGAGTGCCTGCCGCATATGCGCCTCGGGTGCATGAGGGTGCCTCGGTGGCTATGACAGACACTATGCGTATGGACACTGCACGCCACAACGGACTGAGCAGCACCGGTACTGTAGACCAGCCGCTTGGACAGACTGCCCCCACCATACTCAAATAAGATATTTCTATGCTTTCTCAATAAATCATTTTAAGTTAAAACACCAAGCAGAAGTGCACTTAAAACATGTTTGGACGCAACATTAAACCCCTTCACCAGCGTCCATGAGAAATGTTACGAAGAGTGCATCAAGCTAAGAAGAAAACCTTGAAGCTGTGAAGTTTCGGGGACTCTCAAATTTTTCATAACATACTAACGATTGGCTGGCCGTCGGAGTCTTAATTGACACTGGCGGCCAGTTCTTTTTTTTCAACTATACAGTTTCAGTCTTCTTACTGAATAACTGTTCCTCCCTTGCCAATGCTGTCGGCCTTGGTTATCACCACTTTCTTCACTCCTGCATCTACAGCAGCGAGTGCATTCTCTATCTTGGGCAGCATTCCGCCAGATATAGTTCCGTCGGCTGTAAGTCGGTTGAAGTCATTGCGGGTGATGGTAGGGATTACGCTTGTGTCGTCGTCGGGATTGGCGAGCACACCGGGTTTCTCAAAACAGTACACCAGCGTTACGTCGTAAAGCGCGGCAAGCGCACGTGCCGTCTCAGAGGCTATCGTATCAGCGTTGGTGTTGAGCATCGTTCCGGCACCATCGTGCGTCAGAGGAGCAAGAACGGGGGTCATACCAGCATCTATAAGGGTCTTGAGGCGTTCGGCATTCACCTTGTCTACATCGCCGACAAATCCGAAGTCGACACCGTCCTTTAGCGGACGCTTGTGCGAGCGTATCACATCCATGTCGGCTCCGGTCAATCCTATGGCGTTGATACCAAGCGATTGCAACTGAGCCACGATGTTCTTGTTGACCAGTCCACCGTAAACCATTGTCACCACTTCAAGCATTGCAGCATCGGTGATGCGTCGTCCGCCCACCATCTTGCTCTCTATGCCGAGCTGGGCAGCCACCTTTGTGGCACGACGGCCGCCTCCATGTACCAGTATTTTGTATCCCTCAACCTTCTTGAAACCCTCAAGAAGAGCGGCAAGCTGTGCAGAATCCTCCACAACGGCACCGCCAACCTTAATTATTGTGATTTTCATAAGCGTAAAATATTTACGGGCAATAAAAGCATATAACACCCCTCCCTACGGGGGAGGGGCAGGGGGTGGGGCTT
>JAIJMN010000151.1:0-5830 GCA_022735715.1 Prevotella sp. | reverse complement strand
GTGCATATCGACCGCCTGTTGTGGAACGTGGTGATGTGTGGAACGCCCGACGCTCTGTATCGAGTAGTCACCAACTACACGGACGGATTCCAAAGCCGAATAGCCATAGCACGCACGCCCGACAACACCTTTACTCCTCTTACAGAGAACCTCTATGTGCTGACCGATAAGCAGCGTGAGCGCATCCGTCAGATAGCCCACCTGCTGCCATTGATGCAGGGCGAGGTGGTGCTGCCAAAGTTGGAGGCAAAGGGTAGGCAATGGCTGGAGCAGGTGCGACTGGAGACGATGAAGAACGATGACAAGGTGAAGGCACGCCAACGATTCCGTATCTGCCCGACTACGATGCGCATGATGACCTGTCTGATGCTCTGCCGAGTGGCTGCACAGCTGATTGACCGCCACGGACTGGCAGGAGCCGAGACACGCCTGAAACAGCAGCCTGGGCTGTGGAAGGAACTGATCGTGAAGCAGCAGCAACCCTCGTTTCTCGCAGCCTTCGACGTGCTTGCCGACTATCAGATAGACAACGCCCTGCACTTCTTCCGCGACCGCATAGAGGCGGCATTCTCGTCGAGAGACTACAGCGGACAATCCACAACGGAGCGAACACGACGAGGCAGGAACGACTCAATCTTCGAGCGTCTGGACACCACCTTCAGCTTTGAGCAGGTCCTACAGCACAGTATCGCCGTGAAGGGTTCGAATACGTCGCGCAACGCCGTTCAGCAAATGCTGAAGAACTGGCGCAAGCAAGGACTTGTCAGCTTTGAGCTAAACAACAGTTTCCGGAAGACGTATTGAATTTTGAATTTTGAATTTTGAGTTTTGAATTGTGCGCTACGCGCATTTTGAGTTTTTGAGTTTTGAATTATCAATTCACAACTGAAAAATTCTCAATCGCAGGCGTAGCCGAGAATAACTCAAAATTCAAAACTCAAAATTCAAAACTCTTTTAGTCATTTAGTCATTAAGGTCATTAGTCATTAAGGTCATTTTCAAAAATCCACAAAACTCATTATATTATGAAGACAATAAACATAACAATCCGCCGCGTACAGTCGGCAAATGAATCAGCAGACAGCAAGATGTACATCTCTGGACGCTTCGTGTGCGACTGCTCGGAGGATGTTGCCACGGCGTTGCCCGTAGGCTCCTACCACGTAGTAGTAGAACGCTGCAAGCAGTATGGCCGCAAGATGCTGCTCGTGCTTGCCGACGAGGACTGCAAGCCCTGCTGCGCAAGCTGCAAGAGGGTGGGCGAGCCGTCTGTCAACAGCCGCATGCCCTGCGTGTGCCCCATGATCAAGCCCGGCAACGGCGTCTACCTGCGCTCCGACGGCAGCATCATCGTAGGCGAACGCCTCGTGCCCGGCGTGTTGAAGCAGCCCGTCACCACATTCAACCGACTCTTCGCCCGACTGAAAACGGCTGTGGAACGAGGAGCTAAAATAATGTTGAGTGTTGAAATCCCTACCCCCTTACCCCTCCACAGTAGGGAGGGGAGTGGTATGAACCGACTGCTTACGAGGCCCCAGAAAGCCAACCCTCCTATGGAAATATGCCCCTTCGGGGCGTGCTGCTTAGACTTTTGACACACTCTCATGCTTCTTATTTCTAATGCCATGATAGTTCCTTTGTTTGCCTGCATCATTCACTCATTCACCGTTCAAAAAGTCTTGATGGTGTTCTCTATCATAGCCGTTTCGTCTTCGGTCAGGTGGTATTTGGCGTAGAGCTGTCGGTCGATGTCGGCTGAGGGCTGGGTCCAGTCGATGTCGGAATGGGAGGTGAAGTTCTGCGAGGGCACGAACATGAACTTCTCGGGCGAGAGGTCTTGCGAAGTTATGGTCTGAAGCATGAGGAATCGTACGAACTTCGTCTTCAGATAAGCCATGTAGTTGACAGCCTCGTCGGCGTCGGCAAAGGCTCCTCCCACCAGATAGCTCTGCGTGCACACGGTGCCGGGGGCGAGTATGGCGAGTGAGGAGAGTATGCGGAACTGTCCGTTGCGGTCGGGAGTGCCGGCATGCTCGCAGGTGGCCTTTGAGAACACCACCTTGTGGAGGTCGATGAGCTGTGCGTTCTTCTTCACCTCGCTGCGCAGCACATAGCTGTCGTTGCTGCTCGACTTGAGCAATACGGTGTCGGCATCGGTCTCGGGATTGGCTGTGCCTCGGAAGGTGGTGACAAATCCGAAGGGAGTCTGTCCGCACACCATGGTGCTGAGCATCGGCACATTGGCTGATGCTGCCTTGTTGATGAGCGTCAGGGCACGGTTGTTGCGCACGAAGATGGGGTGCTGGTCGAGTCGGCGCTCGGAGGTGTCGGTGCTGCCGTAGAGGGTGTTGGTGAAGGTGCAGCTGCCGTCGTGCTTGCAGTCCCAGAGGAAGTAGTTGACGCCGCCCGAGATGTCGACCGTGGGGAAGCACTCCTTGGAGTCGACAAAGTCGGAAATGGAGCGTAGGTGGCGGTCGGCGAGCATCGACTGTCGGAATGCGTCGAGACCGCGTCCTCCGGTAAACCATCGTGAGGGCATGATCATGGATATGTAGTCGGGGCACATCTCGCGGGCTGTGTCTACGAAGTGGTTGTAGAGCGGAATGCCGTAGTTGTCCTTCTGTGTTCCTATGTTGACCTGGTAGGGCGGATTGCCTATGATGGCGTCAAATTTGAGTTGTTTCATTTTCTTGTTGCTCGAGAAGTTGCGTGGGTCGGTGACGGTGCGTATGAACTTGCGCTTGTAGAGTATCACCTGCGAGTTCATGTCTGCCATGTGGCAGATGTTGACACGGCTGCTGTCGCGATAGCCCATGAGGGTGCGTCGCGTCACGCGGTCGGCCATACGGGTGCGGCACACGGCGAATATGTTGTTCGACACGATGTCGTCCCACAGCTGCTGAGCCTCGTCGTCGGTGAGTGTGTCGAAGAGTCCCTGCGACTGGCTGCTGCGCAGCTTGTAGAGCGAGTAAGCCACGTAGAGCGAGTAGAGTCCGGTCTTTGAGGCTATGTCGAGCACGCGCACCTTGGGGTTCATCATGGTGTGCTGTGTGGTGTCGCCGTTGTAGACGAAGCGTGGTTCGGCGAGCATCTTGCTGTAGGAGTCGTCGAAGAAGCAGTAGCCTCCCAGGGTGTCAGCCATGTGTCGGTTGACGGTCTGCCACGGGGTGAGTATGGTCTCGCGGTCGGGGTAGCAGAAGTCGGAGAGTATCTGTGCTATACAGTTGATGCGGTCGGGCACGTACATGGAGTCCGCCTTGTGCAGGCGTGCCACGATGGCCTTGGCTGTGGCTACGAATATGTCTTCGCGATAGAAGTGCTTGAGGCGCTCGAACATGCGCAGCGTGATGCCGGTAGGCATGAATTCGCGCCACGATTCGGGGTCGATGCTCTTTATGAACGAGTCGAGCGACAGGCCGTCGACGCTTTCCAACGTGCCGTATATCATGAGCGGCAGTCGGGTGGATATCTGGCTCAGTATGGCAAGTGCGCGCTGTCGAGGCGTGAGTCTGCCCGAAGCCTCGCGTGCTGCTGTGAGGGCTTCCTTCTCGCTCGCCGAGAGTTCGGTCTTGTTGGTGTTGTCCTTTGTGGCGGCAGGGGTCTTGCGTGGGTTCTTGGTGAGCGTCTCCTTGTTGCGCTGGCGCTCGGCAAGGGTGCCCAGCACCATGGCTTCAGCCACCTGGTCGAGCAGCTTCATGTCCTGCTGGCGCAGGTTGTCGAGATTGCCGTATAGGCAGTCGTCGCGGAATCCGTTGCGTATGAGTGTTTCGGAGTAGGCGGAGTTGATGCTCTGTATGAAGCTCTCGGTATCGTAGAGGGTGGGCTTGCCTCGCTTAATCTCTATGAGGGGGCAGTAGTGCAGGAATTGGGTGAGCTTCTGTCGGCGCTCGTCGGCATCGTTCGATGATGTGTTGTTGTTGATGTACTGGTCTACAACGGCGAGAGTGCGCTTAGGAGCGAAGTCGATGGCGTAGCACTTCTGCTTGATGTTGCCGTCGGCGTATGGGCTTTGGCATCGGAATATAGTCTGGAAATAGCGCATGCTACCCGTCTCGGCACTTCCGGCAAGCATAAGGACGGCGTTCCATTCGGGTATTGACACACCCATGGTGAGTCGGCCGCACGATAGGGTGATGGTCTTGTCGTGCTGCGCCACGGCAGTCTTCACACGCTCCAGGGCGTTTCGCTCGAATCGTGTCTGCTCGTAGATGTCGAGGCGGTCAGACCCAGCCTCGCCGTTGCCAGCCACATTTACTATTGTGTACTCGCGGAATGGGTTGGCGGGAGAGTCCTCGCAGAGAATCTCTGCCAGGCATCGGGCTGCCATTACGCCCGGCACATACCACAGGGTGTGGTTGAGCGACGGCTGCATCGAGGGGTTGGCATAAGGCATGGAGGTGTCCTTGCTGTCCTTGCCTATGAGCGCTATGAACTTGCGCACGTCGGCCTCGTGTACAAATCGCGAGGAGTTGCCGGGGGTGGTCTCTGTGCGCAGCAGTTCGGCAAAGTTGAGTCCGTCGGCCTTGGTGAGGCTTCGCATACGGTCGGCAAGGTCGTAGGTGATGATGTTCATCTGTGCCATGCCCTCATAGGGGTTGGGAGTGTCGGGATGTAGGGCAGCCCATTGCTCCTTGGCGTGTTGCTCCATGGTGTAGTCCCAGTGGAACACCTCACGTGTGTCGAACATGCGCTGTATGTCGTATGGAGTGCCCGAGAGGTAGAGGGTGCGCAGAGAGCTGTTCTTCTGCAGCTCGGCAATTACCTCCTGTCCGAGTCGTGAGTAGACGCCCTCGTGAGCCTCGTCTACAATCAGGAGGTCCCATTGTGCTGAGAATATGTCGTTGTTCTTCTCTATGCCCTTCTGCTTGTTGACGCGGCGTGAGCCACGCAGGTCCTGCATTGAGGCGAAATATACATAATGGACGCCGGAGTCCTTCTGTGCCTGCGCCTCAACGGCTTCGAATGAGAGTGCGCCAGCCGACTGCATTGTAGAGGGCAAGGCCTGCTGGCGTCGGCATCCGTAGAGCCAACCGTCCATCCCCAGTTTGCTGAGCGAGCTGAACCATTCCTCGCGCACGTTGGGTCGGTGGGTGAGTATGAGTGTGCGACGGTAGCCGCATCGGCGTGCCACTTCAAGAGCGCAGAGTGTCTTGCCGAAACGCATCTTGGCATTCCACAGCATGTTGTGCTTGCGCTTGAAGTATCTGACAGTCTGGGCGATAGCCTGCTGCTGTTCGCTTCTAAAATCAATGATATTGTTTGAGTCCATTATATTTGTTTACTAATCAGTCGTTTAAACATTACTTTCTCGCCCTTGAGCGGCGAAGCTCCTTGCCATGCCATGATGTAGCATGGAATCTGGGTGTCGGGCACGGTGTGACTGATGCCGTCCATCTGCCATATGTTCCATGTTATAATCTCGGCTGCCTTGAGCATTATCTCTATGCGTGGCAGTCGTTGCCATCGGTCGAGACAGTAGTCGCAGAATGTGTTGAAAATGTTTTCTCTTGCCAGAAACACGTTGTCGGCTTGCAGGTCGAATCCGTAGGTGGACTGTAGTGCAAGGAAGGCTTTGTTGAGCCATGTGCGTCGGGCGTTTTCGCTGTCGGTGTGCGGGGTGTTCTCGTTGATTACTCTGAATTTGCGGTCGAGTATTCCTATGCGTTTGTTTAGGGGTATTTCGAGTCCTGAAGTGGAGTCGTATCGGCTTGCCAGGTAAGGAGCTTCGCCACAGGCAAATTCCATTCGGCGGCTCTGCACATATTTCAGCCAAGCCTTGTCGGGCGGAAAGGTTACGGGCGAGGCGGTAGGGTGCCACGTATGGCTGCCG
>JAIJMN010000150.1:0-5855 GCA_022735715.1 Prevotella sp. | reverse complement strand
CAGCTGACGCTGTTCAACCGTTTGCAGTGGAACCGCTATCGTTACGAAGACGCTTCGTACAACACCAGTCCGCTATATAACAGCGCTGGAATAGAAGCTACGCTCCATCTCTCGCCGTTCGAACTGTATATACGATTGTCTGACGATTATCGTTCGGGCTATGCCACTTCAGCAATGAACGGACACAAACTTATGTCGCAAGCAAGCGTCAGTTATGGTTTCTGCAAGAACAAGTGCAGGCTATCGCTATATGTTGACGATATCTTCAACAAGGACATTTGGTACGAAAGTGACTACTCAGCATATCAGCGCAGCGAATCTTCGGTAAACTATATTCACCATTATGCAAACCTTAGGTTTACATACACATTTGATGCGAAAGCTAAGAAGAACAAATAAATTACTGGATACGAAAAACGGGAACAGAAGACATAGGATTGTCCGCTGTTCCCGTTTTTATGTTTATACCTTCAGAAAGGTTTCTTTTACTTCTTAGTCAGCACATACAACTTAGCCATTTCGCCTTCTGCCTCATTGCCAAGCGAGTCGGTCATAACGACGCTCTTGCTGTCCTTAACCTTATAGAATGTGTGTTCGCCGCTTGACGGACGTACCAGCATCAGGACATTGCCGTTGAGCACTTGCAGCACGCCGCTTGCTTCGTCGTGTCCGTCTTTACGGTCGATGTAGTCCTGCTTCAGCTCGTATGTGCTATCAGCATTGATAGTTAGTACGGTCTTAATGCCCGGACAATCGGCAGCAGGCAGTGTGCCTTCGTAAGTGCCGGCAACAGTAGCCAGGTCAACATTCTCGCTGGCTACGGTTGTGTCAGCTACGCATGTTGAATCGTTGTTTGCTTCGTTCTGTGCGGTCTTCTTGCCATTGCAAGAAACCATGATAGCTGCAGCCATTACTGCAACGTAAATTAGTTTTCTTTTCATACTCTTTAGTGTGTTTGTTGTTATTATCCTTTTATTAGTTGTTCTTTATTGTTTATTTCTTGTTCTCTACAGCAGCAGGAGTCCAGTTGTTGAAGAATCGCAGCACCTTCTTTTCGCTGTAGCTCTTTTCTTCTTCCAGAAAACTTGAGTCTTGTGTGTGCAGCACCTTGCCATTGGCATCAAGTACAACGAATACGGGAAATCCGAAGCGTGCCGGATTGTCAAGACGCTGCATCAGACGGGCGTCTCTCTTTGCAGCCTCTTCGCCACCAGCCTTGCGCGGATTGTAGTTGACGTGCAAGTAGACGAAGTTGTCGTTAATTACCTTGTTGACAGCCTGGTCTTTCTCGGCAAAGTCGGCAAATCGCAGACACCAAGGACACCAGTTGCCACCTACTTGACAAACTACATACTTGCCTTCGGCCTTAGCCTTGACAAGAGCCTTGTCAATCTGCTCCATCGGGTCGATGTTCTCATTATATACCTTCTTCAATGCGGTCTGAGCTGTGATTGTCATCACGGTAATCAGCATGAACATTGCTGTTATGAATAATCTTTTCATTTGTCTTTCTGTCTTTAAATTTCTTCTACAATCTCGTCCATTGCCTTACGTTTCTTTTCAGCACGTGGGCAGTCTTCGGCTATATGTCCGATTGGTATGATGGCCACCGGTTCGTATTCGTCCGACGGGAACAGTTCGCTCATTACGTTGGTGTCGTAGTTGCACACCCAGCAAGTGCCCAATCCGCGTTCGGTTGCAGCAAGACACAGATGCTCAGTAGCAATGGCCACATCCACGTCGCCATGCTTCTTGTCGTCGTAGCGTCGTGTCCAGCACTCATTGTTGTTCTTCATACATACAATGTAGAGTGAGGCGGTGCGAAACCATTCACGGTCGTATGCGCGCCAAAGTTTCTCTCTTACCTCCTTGCTGCGCACAACGACAAACTTCCAGGGCTGTCTGTTTACAGCCGATGGGGCCATACGTACGCACTCCAATATATAGTTGAGGTCGTCGCTGCTTACCGGCTCGTCGGTATATTTGCGAGCCGAGAAACGTGTCTGTGATAATTCAAGTATATTCATTTCCGTTTTGTTTAATCACTCATTTCGATGGCGCAAATTTACGTATTTAAAATCAAAATAGATTTATTGCTATATATAAAAGTTCTAAATTTGTGCATTTATTATTTTTTTTATACTTTTGTGGATATATATCTTAAAACTTATATATAGTCCCATGAAGCATTATAGATACATCTCTTTTTTAGTTTCCTTGTTTTGTACATTGTCTATGATGGCTGTACCGGCAAAGCGCTGTAAGACACAGGTGCGCCAACCCGATGGCAGTATGGTTACTGTCATGGTGCGTGGCGACGAGAACTTCCACTTTATGTCTACCGAAGACGGTATGCCGATAGCCATGAACGCAGACAAGGCTTATTGTTATGCGTATATGGCTGATGACGGTGTGCTGCGTGCTTCGGCACAGGTGGCGCATGATGCAGAGCGACGTTCGCTGAAGGAGAAGGCTTTTCTTGCAGGACATAAGACTGAGGTGGAGCGCATTGCCGGCTTTGCTTCTAAGATTGCGGCAAAGCGCAACAAGGCTCGTCTGCAACGCTTTGCCAAGCTACAGAATGTTATGGCTACTGCTGAACCTGCACTTACACGTATGGCTGGTGCAACGGGTGGCGACGGCATTGGCGTTACGGGCAAGCGCAAGGGACTTGTCATTCTTGTAAATTTTCAGGATGTGAAGATGCAGTTGGCTCATGACAATGCCGAATGGAACGACTTCTTCAACAAGACGGGCTATAACACGCTCGGCAATTCGGGTTCCGTACACGACTATTTCTATAGTCAGAGCTACGGAAAGTTCGACTTGTCGTTCGATGTTGTAGGCCCTGTTACTGTGTCGAAGAATATGGCTGATTATGGTGGCAATGACGATAGAGGCAATGATAAGGATCCAGGTGGTATGGTGTATGAGGCTTGCCGGCTTGTAGCTGATAAGGTCAACTTTGCCGACTATGATTGGGATGGTGACGGCGAGGTCGATCAGGTGTTCGTGATATACGCTGGTTATGGCGAAGCTTCACGTCCGGCATTGCTCTCTAATACCATTTGGCCGCATGAGTGGACTCTGAAGGCAGCCGGATATAGTCTCACTCTCAATAAGGTGAAGATAGATACATATGGATGTACTGCCGAACTGAACGACTACGGCAGTAAGAATATGGCTGGTATAGGCACGGCTTGCCATGAGTTTAGCCATTGTCTGGGTTTGCCAGATATATACGACACGTCGGGTGGCGATTGTTTTGGCATGGACTTGTGGGATGTCATGGACTATGGTTCGTATGCCGGCAATGGCTATTGTCCCGTTGGCTATAATACATACCAGCGTTGGGTGAGCGGATGGATGCAACCTGAGGTGCTGACTGAGCCTACTGATGTGTACGATTTGCCTGCTTTGAGCGAGTCGCCCAAGTCGTATGTGGTGTATAACGACAATAAGCCACGTGAATATTACATTTTTGAGAATCGCCAACAGACTGGGTTTGACAAGCAGTTGCCTTCGCATGGCTTGCTTGTCATTCATGTTGACTATTATAGTTCGATTTGGGAATACAATGAAGTGAATACTGATGTGTCGCATCCGCGCTTCGGTATAGTGGCGGCCGACAACGATAGAAGTAACAAATCGCTTAAAGGCGACACCTATCCGGGTACGTCGGGCAATACTCAGTTGACTGACAGCTCGTCGCCTGCGGCTACTTTGTTCAATAATAACAGTTCGGGAACAAAGTTGCTTGGCAAGCCGCTGACTGAAATCAAGGAGAGTTCAGATGGATTGATTTCGTTCTTGTTTATGGGTGGTGCTCCTTCGGTGGCTACGGAGTTGCATTCTGAACAGACAGGTTCTGCTTCATTCCGTGCTAAGTGGAATGAAGTGGAGTTTGCCGATTGCTATAATGTTCAATTAGAGGAGGTTGGCAAGGTTTCACCCGAAGATAAATTACTCTTGGCTGAAGACTTCACTGGTTGGGGAAGTGGAAATAAGAGTGACGGAACTACGGATTTGTCGTCACGACTTGATGCTCATACGAGTAATGAAGGGTGGACTGGTGATAATGTGTTTAATGGTGTGGAATGTCTGAAACTTGGAACTTCCACTCCTCAAAACAGTTTCCTCATATCACCACATATCAAGAACAACAAGTCAGGAAAGGTCACGATAAGTTTTGTTTCTGCCGCTTATAAGGATGATAAGCCTGATATTATGTTGTCGCTTATTGATTATGACGGAAATGTTATTGATAGAATAAAAATTGTTGCTGATGGGAAACGGCAACTGATAGTCTTTGACAATCAGTATTGCAAGCCTTTCAACCTTTATGTTGCGCCTACTGCACGGTGCTATATATATTCAATAGGTATGTATGATGGCGCTTTCTCGGAGAGCGACTTTGCTGCAACGCGTGCCGCAGGCGATGTGCTATATATATATAATGTGTACAATGCTGAATATGAATTCACTTCGCTACATCCCAATGTGGTGTATCGATGGCGTGTTCAGACTGTAAAACGAGGGGTGGAAATGCCTTGGAGCGATTGGCGCAATGTGGAACTGAATGACGCAACTAATGGAATAAGTGCTGTTTATGGCAGTCCAGATGTTATTGGACTGTCGGCTATGGTGTCTGTCTATTCCATTAGCGGAGTCATGCTTGGTCGTATGCCTTATGCCTCGTTTGTGAATAACGAGGCTTATGTGGGCGTGTATATTGTGAAGTATGGGGCAAAGACATTCAAGATAGCTAAGGGTGGGGTGTATTGAGAGATTTGGTCTGCTGTAGGTTTTGCTGAAGATAGCAGTCTGACGTCTCTGTTTTGGTCTTTTATTTCTCGAAGTGCTGGTAGTCTTTCAGCGAACGCCAGCTGCCTCCCCATGTAAATCCATATTGTGTAAACAGGCGGTAGGCAAGGTCGTTGCGGTCGATCTTGTATTTGAAATGCTTGCTTCGGTTGGCATATTGGCGGCCTTTCTCAGGATTGACAATTGTCTTTCCATTGGCACGTTGTTTTACGTATGGGTTGTAAAGCGGATTGATGTCCACGGCCTTTCCCATACTATGCTTCGACAGTTTCTTTGATCCTGCCACCGCCCTGTAGTTGAAGCACGACGTATTGTTATGGTTCATCGATGTTACATCGTCGGCTCCGAAGTCGTCAATGAGCTGAATGCGCTCGATAGGGTAGTGGGCTTCAAATAGTTTACGGAATATTTCAATCAAATCGTTGGCTATGTCCTTATGGCAAATCATCTCTCCTGTCATTGTCTTTCCGTCAATAGTGTAGTGCAACAGTTGCAGATAACGCAGGTTGGTGCGTGATAATGTGCAGTTGGTTTTGTACGATTTGCCATATATGCGTGCAAAGAGCTGGTTGTCAATGTTCTTCTTGCAGAAATAATGTTCAAGTCCGTTAGCCTTGATTTCTGTTTTGCTCACAATTCTTCCTGCTTGCCATTGTGTGGTGGCAGTTGTTGTAGATGTGATTATAGTGTTCGGATTCTCAACATTTATACCGATAGCGTATGCTGGTGTACTTGCAATAGTGGCGAATGTTATGCCGATGATTGATAATAAAGCTTTTGTTGTCATACTGAATAAGGTATTTGTAGCGGTAAGGACATAAAAAAACCGCCGACCCTGAGGGTCAGCGGTTAATCACTCATTTTTTTTGTTCGAGCTAAATATTACTGAGCAACAGTTGTATCAACAGCAGTTGTGTCAACAGTTGTGTCAGCTACCTGTACGGTATCGCTGTCAGCGTTAGCAGCAGGAGCTGCAGTCTTGTTACCACATGATGCGAAAGAGATAGCTGCGATAGCTACGAACATTAAAA
>JAIJMN010000004.1:0-29101 GCA_022735715.1 Prevotella sp. | reverse complement strand
GTGATGAACTATCAGGTGTTCTTCAATCGTGATGTCATCAAGGCTGGCAATCTGGACTTTGCGAAGATAAAGCAGACCGTTGTCGACATTCTGAACGAAGACTCCTGCGTGCTGTACGCATGCGATATGGCTAAGACGATGACCGAGAGCATTCCCGAAGAGGTGAAGACTCGCATCATAAACGGATACAACCGTGAGCGTAGCGGCGATGTGGCAATTGTGTTGAAGCCCAACTTCTACACCCACGGCATGAAGGGCACCGACCACGGAGCGTGGAATCCGTACGACACTCACATCCCTCTCGTGTTTATGGGGTGGGGCGTTAAGCACGGAGCTACAACGCGCGAGACCTTCATGACGGACATTACGCCTACCATCGCAGCTCTTCTGCATGTGCAGGCACCTAACGGATGCGTCGGAAAACCGATTGAATTGAAGTAAAGATTGCTCACCCTCCTCCTACAGTTTCTCCTCATTACTCAGTTTGCATCACTCTGCTTTCTGAATACCCCACAATGATAGTTGTCATTTGAGCATCGTTTTCCTGCTGTTTCCCAATCTTTTCCCATCTGTTTTTCAAAAGGACTCCTTTTGGCTTTCAAAAGGGCTCCTTTTTTTTATGCGCGATGTTAAATGTTGAATTAAAAAAAACTTCATTTTTTCTGTCGCTTTTTCGCTGCAGGGTTGTCATTGTAGTATAAAGACCTGAATTGAAATGACAGACAACGACATGCAAAGGCTTTGGACAGAAGCCTCCGACATAGCCAGCCGACTTACGGAAATGCGCAGCATCGACACTCAAGCTGCCTACAGAAATGTGCGCCATAAGGTGCGCAGCAACCGTCTGCGCCATGCAGCTGCCACTATGTTCAGCCGTGTGGCAGCCGTGCTTGTGCTGCCACTCATCATGTCCACCGCCACCTTATATTATATGTACACCCACGACCGCAGCCACCCTTCAGCCACAGCAATGGTGGAAGTGACAGCCCCGGCAGGCACTACGGCACGCGTGATGTTGCCCGACAGCTCGGAAGTGTGGCTCAATTCGGATAGCCGTCTGAGTTATCCGCAGACCTTCGACAGCCGCGAACGCACGGTCAATCTTAAGGGTGAGGCATTCTTCAGCGTCAGTTCCGACCGCCAGCATCCCTTCAACGTTTGTCTTGACGGCGGACTGCGGGTGATGGCACACGGCACAAGGTTCAACGTATGTTCGTACGACGACAGCGACAATGTAGAGATGACGCTCGAGCGCGGAGCCATTGACGTGATGCACGACGGCAACACACTGGAGCGGCTCAAGCCCAACGAGCAGGTGGTGTACGACCGCCGCAACCATTCGTGGACACTCAATCGTGTCGACGTAGAGGAATACGGCTCGTGGAAGACAGGGCGCCTCGTATTCCGTAATATGCCGCTCTGCAAAGTGTTTGAGCAGGTGGGACGCAGATATAACACCCAAATCGTATTGCACGACAGCAGCCTGATGCACCGCAAGATACGCGCTACGTTCGCCAGCGAGAGCCTCGAACAGATACTCGCCGACATCCGCCTCGTCACACCGATACGATGGACCGCCACGACAACACTCGGCGGACGCAACCGCATAGACATATACAGCAGCAAAGCTAAAAACTAAAACATAATATACAAACCTAAAAACAAAACTTTTATTACTATGAGACAAGACAATCGGATGAATGTACATTCGCGTCTGAGGCTGTGGACCCACCTGCCCGCGGCTCTGGCAGCATCGCTCATGCTCAGCCTTTCCACTCCGTGTGGAGCAATGGCGCAGAACACAAGTGCAAGAATCACCGTCAAGGGAGGTACTCTTGAGCAGGCTATGAGCCAGATTGAGCACCAGTGCAACATGACATTCCTGCTTTCTACCGACAACATCAACACAAAGCAGCACGTCAATGCCAGTCTGAAGGAAGTGCCCTTGAAGGATGCGCTTGCCAAGATGCTCGCTGGTACGGGCATAAGCTACAGCTTCTCGGGCAATCAGATAGTACTTGCACGCCACCAGCAGACTGCCGCACGACAGCCCAAGGGCAGCATCATTAAGGGTCGTGTGCTCGACTCTACGGGCGAACCCATTATCGGTGCAAGCGTGTTTGTGAAGGGTACAAAGACCGGAGCCGTTACCGACATCGACGGCAACTATCAGCTTACGGCATCGCCCAACGCCACACTCGTCGTTTCATACATAGGATTCAAGGACATGGAAGTGAAGGCATCTGAGGCTGCCCACATCACTCTGCGCGAGAATACCGAGTCGCTTGGCGAAATCGTAGTTGTAGGCTACGGCACACAGAAGAAGGCAAACCTTACCGGAGCCGTAAGCAGTGTGAAGATGGACGATGTGCTTGGCAACCGTCCTTTGTCTACAGTCAACGAGGCATTGCAGGGCGCTGTGCCCGGATTGCAGGTCACTGGTACGTCGGGAGTGCCCGGTGAGGGCATGTCGTTCAACGTGCGTGGTGTCAACAGCATCAACTCCGGCAGTCCGCTCGTGCTCGTCGACAACGTCGAGATGGATATCAACATGCTCGACCCCAACGACATCGAGTCGGTTACGGTGCTCAAGGATGCTGCATCGTCGGCAATATATGGAGCGCGCGCCGCATTCGGCGTAATCCTCGTAACTACCAAGAAGGGCGAGGAATCGGCTTTCCACATCAATTACTCCAACAACTTCTCTTTCAGTCGCGCTGCCAACATCCCGCGCAAGGCCACTCCGCTGCAGACCGTACAGGCCTACAAGGATCAGGGCTGTGTTGACTATCGCACGGGCCAGGACGTAGACACATGGCTCCAACTGCTCAAGGAATACAACGCCGACCCGTCGAAATATTCCGGCGGATATACCGAGGTGAACGGACTGCGCTACAACCTTGCCGAGACCGACCTGTATGCCGACATGATGGAGACGGGCTTCAAGCAGACCCACAACGTGTCGCTCAGCGGTGGCAACAAGAAGGTGAACTATCGCATCGGTCTTGGTGTAGTCGATCAGGACGGTATACTCTACAGCGACAAGGACTCGTTCCGCCGCTACAACATGTCGTCGTATGTCAAGGCCGACATGACTTCATGGCTCACAGCCGAGCTCGACGTGAAGTATGCACGCTCCAATTCGGCTATGCCTTACACCAATGCACCTTACGGAATATGGGGCGCAGCCGTGGCATTCCCCTCTTATTTCCCCACAGGCGACATGGACATCAACGGCGAAGTGCTGCCCGTCAACACTCCGCGCAACTTCATAGCACTGGCAGGACAGCGCGATCACATCAAGAACGACACCCGTATATTCGGCAAGATTACGCTTAAGCCTATCAAGCACTTGCAGGTAATAGGCGAGTACACGTTCAACTACAAGACGAGCGAGAAGACTCTCTTCGACAAGAAGTTTGAATATGCACACGGCGACCAGTTCCGCAAGGAGCAGTCAGTATCCAATTCGAAGTTCACACACACTCAGGACAATACCGACTACAACGCCATCAACTTCTATGCCAACTACTCTCGCAGCATAGCCGACCACGACTTCACCGTCATGGCAGGCTTCAACCAGGAGAGCAACGACTACCGCTACAACACAGCCTACCGCACCGACATGATCAACGAGGAACTGCCCTCGCTGTCGCAGGCCACAGGTGCCTACTATGCAAGCGACGACTACAGCCGCTACACGGTGCGCGGTCTGTTCTATCGTCTCACCTATGCCTACAAGGGCAAGTATCTGTTCGAGAACAACGGACGCTACGACGGATCCTCTAAGTTCCCCAAGAAGAACCGCTTCGGATTCTTCCCTTCAGTATCGGCAGGATGGCGCGTCAGCGAGGAGAATTTCATGGAGTGGAGCCGCAAGGTGGTTTCTAACCTCAAGCTGCGCATGTCGTGGGGTAACATCGGCAATCAGAACATCTCGGCTTACGCCTACATACCTGGTATGGAATCGATTCGTGCCAATTGGGTGGTAGGCGACGAGAAGGTGACAACCCTCAAGAAGCCTAAGCTCGTGAGCAATACGTTCACATGGGAGAAAGTGTCTACACTCGACTTCGGCGTTGATCTCGGACTCTTCAACAACCGACTCAATATGGTATTCGACTGGTACAACCGCCAGACCAAGGGCATGCTCGCACCGGGTATGCAGCTGCCGGGTGTGCTCGGAGCTTCTGCACCGCTGCAGAACACAGCCGACCTTGAGTCGAACGGATGGGAATTGTCGCTCAACTGGAACGACCGCATCGGCAAGGTTAACTATCGTTTGGGCATGAACCTCTACGATTCGCGCACCAAGATTACAAAGTACAACAACGAGACCGGACTCATCGGCAGCGGAACTTACCGCAAGGGAATGTATCTGGGCGAAATCTGGGGCTACGTTACCGACCGCCTCTATCAGGCTTCCGACTTCGACGACAACGGCAAACTGAAGGAAGGTATGCCGCGCGTGGAGGGCTATACGCCTAACCCCGGCGACGTATTGTACAAGGATATGGATGGCAACGGCATCATCAACAACGGTACGCTGACCACATCCGACCCCGGCGACCGCACCATTATAGGCAACAGTACACGCCGCTATCAGTATGGCATTAACGGTGGAGTTGACTGGAACGGATTCTCACTGTCGTTTATTCTGCAGGGAGTGGGCAAGCGCGACCTCTGGCTTATGAACGAATTGACCTATCCTATATACGACCCGTGGTCGACACTCTATAGCAACCAGCTCGACTACTGGACATCGGAGCGCACCAATGCATTCTATCCGCGTCTGTACAAGGAATCGGCAGGCAACACAAAGGCCAACACTCTCACACAGACACGCTATCTGCTCAACGGCGCTTACCTTACAATCAAGAACATAACACTGACGTATGCCCTGCCACGCACATGGCTTAAGCACATCGGACTGAGCCGTGCTGCCGTGTTCGTAAGCGGTGAGAACCTCTGCACATTTGACCATCTGCCCAAGGGTGTGGATGCTGAGCGTGTCGTTACAAGCGATTATGGCTCACGCGGATTCACCTATCCGTATATGCGTCAGTTCTCGTTCGGTGTGAACGTAACCCTTTAACTCTACTAAAAACCTAAAAAACTATGAAGAAGAGATTTTTAATATATATTGCGGCTGCTGCGATGCTCACGTCGTGTCTCAACAACGACTTCATGAACGTCTACCCTAAGAACCAGCAGACCGAAGGTTCAGTCTTCACGACGTACGACAATTTCAAGACATACTCGTGGGGTCTGTACAACGTGTTCTTTGGATATTCGTATGGCACGGCCCAGACCGATTCCATATTCCAGGGCGACTACGAGTCGGACAATATGCTCAAAGGCCCCTCGGACAACGAAAACAAGTGGGCTTACGGCAAGGTTAAGGCGGAGTCGCAATCGTCCGACTGGGACTACAGCTACATACGTACCGTCAATCTGATGCTCGATGGCATTGCCGGATCGCAGATGCAGGAAGCCGACAAAAACCACTGGCGCAGTGTGGGACTGTTCTTCCGCTCGTACAAGTATTTTCAGATGATGTCGAAGTTTGGCGACATTCCATGGGTAGACCGTGTACTTCCCGACAACGACCCTGCTCTGTACGGCACACGCACACCACGCAACGAGGTGACAGAAAACATCCTTAACGACCTGAAGTGGGCTGAAGCCAACATCAAGCCGGCTGGCGATGGCGACAATACCGTCAACCGTGCCGTTGTGCAGGCATTCATCTCGCGCTTCTGTCTGTTTGAAGGCACATGGCGCAAGTATCACAATATGGCTGATGCCGAGAAGTATCTGCAGGAATGTGTACGTGTAGCGCCCGAACTTCTGGCTGCTTATCCTACCATAATGGAACGTTACGACGAGGTGTTCAACTCTGAAAACCTTGCCAAGCAGCCTGGTATCATACTCTACAAGCACTACGCCACCAGCCAGCTCTGCCACGGACTGACACGTATGGTGCGTACAGCTGAGTCGAATATCGAGGCCACCCGCGATGCTGTCGACAGCTATCTGTGTGCCGACGGACGTCCTTATACAGGCAACGGACACGACGTTTACGAGCAGTTCCGCTCACGCGACTATCGCCTTTATCTCACCGTCTGTCCGCCGTACAAGGTGAATGTGGCATCCAATAAGACTACTTGGAGCTACACAGACAATGCGAAGGACCGCGAATTCATCGACCTTATGGCTGGCATTTCGGGCGAAACATATCATCGTCTGCCTACAAGCAACTTCAAGGGATTTGTATGCAGCCTGCAACCGCACTTCCGCACAAACAACAAGGGACAGGCTTGGAACGCTTCGCAGATGGGATTCTGGGTGTGGAAATACTACAACACCCACACCGATGCAAGCAATGCCAGCGGCGTATGTACCACCGACGCTCCGCTATTCCGCATTGAGGAGGTTATGCTCGACTATGCTGAGGCTATGTTCGAACTCGGTCGCTTCGACCAGAGCGTTGCTGACCAGACCATCAACAAGTTGCGCAAGCGTGCACATGTAGCCGACATGCGTGTGGCTGACATTACAGCCGACTTCGATCCGAAGCGCGATCCCGATGTGGCTCCGGTACTTTGGGAGATTCGTCGTGAGCGTCGTGTAGAGTTCATGGGCGAAGGTCGCCGTCTCGACGACTTGCGTCGTTGGCACAAAGGCAACTACGTAGACCGTCAGCCCACTGGTGTTTGGGTGAGCAATGCATCTGCCGACAAGGTGAAGGTGACTGGCGGAGCCAACGACAATGAGGGTTATGTTTACTACTACGGTCAGCCTACAGGATGGAAGGAGTACTACTACCTCTATCCACTGCCTCTTGAGGAGTTGGCACTCAACAAGAATCTTGAGCAAAACCCGGAGTGGAGCAAATCAAATAAATAATGATGAACAGCAAGACATTGTTTTATATGGCATGTGCCACGGCAGCTTCAATGCAAGCTGCTGCGACACATGCCAAAGCTGCAAATAAGAAGCACATGAACGTGCTTTTCGTTATGGCCGACGACTTGCGTCCCGAAATGGGATGCTATGGCGTTAAGGATATCCATACTCCTAACTTCGACCGCTTCGCCAAGGGCGCTGTTCTCTTCGACAACGCCTTCTGCAATGCACCGGTAAGCGGTGCTTCGCGCGCAAGTGTGCTCACCGGAATGTATCCCAATTATCCTACACGCTTCATCGACTATACGTGCAAGGCGAGCGTTGATGCTCCTGACGCCATACCTATTTCCGGTTGGCTCACCTCGCATGGCTACCACACCGTGTCGAACGGCAAGATAATGCACCACATCGAGGATCATGCCGACTCTTGGAGTGAGTCTCCTTGGCGCTGGCATCCCGATGGTTACGATGTATATTGGGCTGAGTACAACCGTTGGGAACTATGGCTGAACAGCGGATCGGGCAAACATATCAATCCGCGTACAATGCGCGGACCCTTCTGCGAGTCTGCCGACGTGCCCGACAGTGCTTACGACGACGGCCATGTGCTTGCAAAGACATTGGCAGACTTGCGCCGTCTGCGTGATATGGGCAAACCTTTCTTCCTGGCTTGCGGCTTCTGGAAGCCTCACTTGCCCTTCTGCGCACCCAAGAAGTATTGGGATATGTATCCCGCTGTGCCCATGGCAGCCAATCAGTATCGTCCGACGGGACTGCCGCCCGAGGTGCAGAACTCAGGCGAGATTAACGCTTATGCCAGCGTAAGCACTCCCGACGACCAGGAGTTCTTGCGCCTTGTCAAGACAGGATATTACGCTTGCGTGAGCTATGTTGACGCTTTGTTCGGACAGCTTATGGACGAACTTGACCGATTGGGAATGGCTGACAACACCATTGTCATCGTATTTGGCGACCACGGATGGAACCTTGGTGAACACGGATTTGTAGGTAAGCACAATCTTATGACTACTGCCACACGCGTTCCGCTTATGGTTCGTGTGCCGGGAATGGCTAAGGGCGTGAGCAAGTCGATGGTTGAACTGGTCGACATTTATCCTACTATATGCGATCTTTGCGGCATTGACGCTCCCGAACAGCAGCTCGACGGCAAGAGTCTCACCCCGATTCTGCGCAATCCGTCGCGCAGTGTGAAGCGCGAAGTGTACGTTCAGTGGCAGGGAGGTGACAATCTGCAGGACCAACGATACAACTATGCCGAGTGGCAGAAGTCCGGAAATACGATGCTTTTCGACCATAATACCGACCGCGAAGAGAACGCCAATGTGTCGGGCAATGCCGATTATGCGTCTACAGTGAACCGGATGAGCAAGGATATGAAGAAGGTGAAGAAGTTTGCTTTCCGCAAAAAGTGGGGCAAATAAGCAATAGCTGGATTTCAGACAAATAGCACGAACCAAACGAAGGGGGGAATGTCGCCCGCTTCGTTTGGTTCGTGCTATTCTGTTTTTATTATATCGTATTCTTGCCTTTCAGCAATTGTGTTCTTGTCTTTCAGTAATTGTGTTCTTATATATATAATAAATGTGTATTGCTGTTTTTATTGCGCAATACTTGCAAGCGTAATAATCAGTGGTGCGAAATCCTTCATTTCGTGTTCAATTATTTCCATCGCCTTCTTGCGGAAACGTTCCACCGACCTTTCCGATACGCCCAGATGCTGTGCGATTTCAGCAGTCTTGGCGTGTTTCATCTGGCTCATAACGAACGCCACACGCCACTCTTCGCGCATGTTTGCAAGCGTTTGTTCGAGTCGTAGTTCAAGTTCGCTCACACCGAGCAGGTCATCTGGTCGCACACTAATGTCGATATTGGTGGCAGCATACGAATTGTAGCGGTCGCGAACGGCTTGGCGTTTGATGTAGTTGAGGCATCGGTTGCGTGTGCCAGTAAGCAGCCAGCCCTTCAGCGAAGTCTCGATTATGATGTCGTTGCGGTTTTCCCATAGATCTACAAACACCTCCTGCGCAATGTCTTCGGCTGCGCCAGGTGGCACCATACGGCGTGCGTACAAGCACAAAGGCGCATAGAGGTCGTCGAAGATGTACTTGAATGCATCCTCGTCGTCGTATTCCGCTACGCGTTGCATCATACTGTCGTATGTAGATTGTTTGTCGTTCATATTAGTTATTCGCTTTTAGTAAGCCAAGCACGGATTGAATGCTTCGATGATATGTTCCAGTTGAGCGTTGTCGTTGTTGCTGCCGACAATGGTGATGATGTCGAATCGTACTTCGTCGACAATGCCTTTGGTCTTGATATAGTTGTTGGCTGCAAAACCGATGCTGCGTATCTTCTTTATGTCTACAGCATCATCGGGCTTTGTCACTACGTTGTTGGTACGGGTCTTTACCTCCACGAACACCACCGTTGTGCCGTCGCTTGTGCGTGCAATGATGTCAATGTCGCGATGACCGAAGCGCCAGTCACGTTCAATAATGTCGTAACCTAAGCCCTGCAGATAGTCGGCAGCATACTGTTCGCCCCATTTTCCGAGTTCGTTGTGACGTGCCATTATATATAATGTATTAGGTGTTTATGTTGCAAAGGTAGTATAAAAATGCCTATTTGGGATATACTCCGACCGATTTATATTTCTTTTATAGTAAATATATTGTCTTTTTTTGCAGAATTATATAAATTTGCAACAAACGAATAATAGACACTTAAAACAATTAGGGAGGATATTGGTATGAAAAAATCTATAGTTTTAGCAATGAGTGCAGCGCTTCTGGTTAGCAGTTGTGCCACTGGTGCCGGCTCGGGAGCTTATGCCGGAGGTTCGCTTGGCTCCATATTGGGTTCGGCTATTGGCGGTATTGCAGGCAGACCGAGGGGCAGCGACATCGGAACCATTATCGGTATGGCTGGCGGTGCGGTTGTAGGCGGTGCTATAGGCGATGCTTCTGAGCGTCAGCAGCGTCAGGAACAGCACGAGGTCTTGTCGCGCCGCAATGAGCGCATACAACAGCAGAAGCGCCAGCAGGGCTCGCCGCGAGAGTATGGCGATGATACTTACACATACGGAAACAACAATCGTGCTTACGGCAATGACAGTTATGCTTACGTCAATGACAGTTATGCTTACGGCAATGACAGTTATGCTTACGGCAACGCTACCGATAACTTCAACCCGAATGATATGGTTGACCATTCCAATTCGGGCGATGACCGCATAGACTTCGGCGTAACGCCGCAAACCAATCAAAATGGTGTACGTAATAATGTGGCTGAGCGCCAGCCTTCGATAGAATCGAGTCGTGTTGAGACAATTTCGTCGGGCAATACGGACGGCAAACTGACGATAAAGAACGTGCGCTTCACCGATACTGATGGTGATGGACGGCTCAACGGGGGCGAGATAGGACGCGTTATGTTCGAGATTTACAACAACACGAAGTCGCCTATATACAACTTTATGCCTACTGTAGTTGAGGCTGATGCCAACAAACGCATCTATATCTCGCCGAGTGTGCGTGTAGAGAACATAATGCCAGGTCAGGGTTTGCGCTATACGGCTATGGTAAAGGCCGACCGCCGCATCAAGGACGGACAAATTCGTCTAATGGTATCGGCACAGAAGGACGGACGTCCGATTTCGTATATTACGGTTGTTAAGGTTGAAACGCAGCGCTAATATATTTGATTTCACCACGAATCCTACCAATCTCACGAATCTTTATTGTCCCTTATTCGTGCGATTAGTGCTATTCGTGGTGAATTTTATTTTCTTCTGACAGATTTTCTTTTGCCTTTCGCCTTGCTTTTATTGCGAACGTTGGAACGCTTTTGGGGCTGAACGGTCTTGTGGTTAGAATCTTTTTTCTCTTTGACAGTCTTGCCATTGGCATTCGTTTTCTCTTGACTTTTATTGCCGCCAACCTCATTTTGTGACTTATGTGATTTGTTGTCGGCATCCTTCAATTGATGGGTTTTCTTGCCATAAGTGGGGAAGTGGAGGACGCCACTGGCAGGAAGAGTGTATTCGGTGATTTCAAAATCGATCTCAGGAATACTCTCTGGTTCGGGCTTGAATGGAACTTTGGTTTTTCTTACGGGTTCTACCTTTACCACAGCTACGCCCTGGTTGATAATGCCCAACTCTTTGGCGGCAGCATGCGAGAGGTCTATTATGCGTCCACGGGTATGCGGACCGCGGTCAGTGACGCGCACAATGACCTCACGCCCGTTACGTTCGTTGGTCACTTTGAGCAAAGTCCCGAACGGGTGAGTTCTATGTGCGCATGTAAGGCTGTCGTGGTGCAGCCTTTCACCGCTACTTGTACGTGCGCCGGTGGCTCGTTTGGAGTAGAACGAGGCCTTGCCGTGCTGGATTTGCGAACTGGCTGCGGCAACTGTTATTGCCACAGCCAGAGTCATAAATGTTCTTTTTAATATCTTAGAGTTACCTATCATCAAATCTTTATACTATGCCCTGAGCCATCATAGCATTGGCCACCTTCATGAAGCCAGCGATGTTAGCACCCTTAACATAGTCGATGTAGCCGTTAGGCTGCTTGCCGTACTTGACACACTGCTCGTGAATAGAGTGCATGATGTAGTGCAGCTTCTCGTCAACTTCCTTCTCGCTCCAGCTCAGACGCATAGAGTTCTGAGTCATCTCAAGACCAGAAGTAGCTACGCCACCTGCGTTGACAGCCTTGCCAGGGGCAAAGAGCTGGCCAGCAGCAACGAACTTCTCGACAGCTTCAGCTGTACAGCCCATGTTCGAAACCTCGGCTACGCACTCAGGTTTGTGTGCGAGGATGGTCTCGGCATCATTGCCGTTAAGCTCGTTTTGTGTAGCACAAGTCAAGTATATGTCGGCCTTAACTTCCCAAGGCTTCTTTCCTGCTACGAACTTCGATCCAGGGAACTCGTCCTCGTACGGCTGGCACACGTCATTGCCAGAAGAACGGAGTTCGAGCATATAGTCAATCTTGTCGCCCTCGATGCCAGCCTCGTCAAGGATATAGCCGTCGGGACCAGACAATGTGATGACCTTAGCGCCAAGCTCTGTAGCCTTCTTTGCAGCACCCCAAGCCACGTTGCCGAATCCAGAGATAGCAACAGTCTTGCCCTTGAGGCTGAGTCCGCGAGTAGCCATCATCTGATTGACGAAGTAGAGAGCACCGAAACCGGTAGCTTCAGGACGGATGCGCGAACCGCCAAACTCCAGACCCTTGCCTGTGAGCACGCCCTGATACTGGTGGGTGAGCTTCTTGTACATGCCGAACAGATAGCCTATCTCTCTGCCGCCTACGCCGATGTCGCCTGCGGGAACGTCCTCGTCAGGACCGATATGGCGATAAAGCTCAGTCATGAATGCCTGGCAGAAACGCATAACTTCAGCGTCGGAGCGTCCGCGGATAGAGAAGTCAGAGCCGCCCTTGCCTCCGCCCATAGGCAGAGTGGTGAGTGCATTCTTGAATGTCTGCTCAAATCCGAGGAACTTAAGGATAGAGAGGTTCACCGAAGGATGGAAACGCAAGCCGCCTTTATACGGGCCGATGGCACCGTTGAACTGTACGCGGTAGCCGATATTTACGTGTACCTCACCATTGTCGTCTGTCCAAGGCACGCGGAAGGTGATGATGCGCTCCGGCTCTACGAGTCGTTCGATGAGCTTTGCTTTCTCAAACTCAGGATGACTGTTGTACACGTCCTCTACTGAGATTAATACTTCGCGCACTGCCTGCAAGTATTCGGCTTCGCCTGGGTGCTTCGCCTCGAGATCATGCATTATTTTTTCAACATTCATAGCGATAAGGTTTTAAGTTGTTTAATAGTTTTATTGTAGTATAATACGTTACTTACTTTGTGTCACTTTGACATCGCAAATATAGCTTTTTTACTTTTACCTACCAAATAAAATTTTGAGTTTTTGGTGTTTTTAATTTACTTTTAGATAGCCGTTGTAGGTGTGTGCGATAACAAACATTATGCTATTGGCAGGCTGATATTACACATTATATATATATAGACACATCACATTGTATATACGGACTTATCACGTTATATGTACGTACTTATCATACTGTATAGCATAGGCTTATCATGTTATATTGTATATTGATTTTATTAAATATTTAATGAAATACGGTTTTTTTTCTTATAGTTTTTGTGTAACTTTGCAAAATCATAATGAATAAACCGAAAAACTTTAAAAACCACCTTGTTACTATGATCTTAAAGCGAATGAATTTTCATGCTATGCTCCCCGCATTGTTGCTCGGAGTGTTGTGTTTGGCTGCCGTTGAGATGTCGGCAGCAAGCAAGAAGAAGCAGAAGGCGCAGCCCATACGCGTGGCTTGCGTAGGCAACAGCATCACCTACGGCACCGGTATTGAAGACCGTGCGCGCGATTCCTATCCCTCGCAATTGCAGCGTATGCTGGGCGACAAGTATGTAGTGGGCAACTTCGGCAAGCCCGGTGCCACGCTGCTCTATCACGCTCACCGCCCCTATGTGGTGCAGAAGGAGTTTAAGGAGGCGCTCGTCTTCAAGGGCGACATAGCCGTGATACACCTCGGCATCAACGATACCGACCCACGCAACTGGCCCAATTACCGCGACGAATTTGTCAAGGACTACCTCTCTATAATGGATTCATTGCGTGCGGTCAATCCCAAGGTGCGCTTCATATTGGCTCGTATGACTCCTATTGCTGACCGTCATCCGCGCTTTATTTCAGGAACCAAGCTGTGGCACGGCGAGATTCAGTCTGCCATAGAGACTGTGGCACGTCTTAGCGGAGCCGAACTCATCGACTTCCACGAGCCTTTGTATCCTTATCCCAACCTTCTTCCCGACGCCATCCATCCCAATCCCGAGGGAGCTGGAATACTTGCCAAGACCGTGTACAGCGGCATAACGGGCCACTACGGAGGCCTGCAGATGTCGCAGCTGTACACCGACTACATGGTGTTGCAGCGCAATGTGCCCCTCGACATACACGGCACAGCCAATGCAGGCGAGAAGATTGTGGTGAGCATAGCCAACCAGACCGCTACAGCCACAGCCGACAACCGTGGCAAGTGGTGTGTCGTGCTGAAGCCGATGGAGGCTGCCGACGACCTTACGCTTACCGTCAAGGCTGGCAGACAGACCAATGTGTACCGCCATGTGGCAATAGGCGAGGTGTGGCTGTGCTCGGGCCAGTCGAACATGGCGTTCATGCTGTGCCAGGCAGAGAGCTACAAGCGCGACATCAACAGCGCCAACGACCCCCTGCTGCGACTCTACGACATGAAGGGACGTTGGGAAACTTACGACGTGGCATGGCCCGCCTCATGTCTCGACTCGCTCAATCACTTGCAGTACTACCGCCCCACGACATGGCAACCCACTACGCCAGACAACGCAAAGTGGTTTTCTGCAATAGGCTATTATTACGGACGCATGCTGCGCGATTCGCTCCATGTGCCCGTAGGATTGATTTGCAACGCCATAGGCGGGTCGCCCACCGAGTCGTGGGTAGACCGCAACACGCTCGAGACACGCTTCCCTGCCATACTGCGCAACTGGCTTCAGAACGACTTCATACAGGGTTGGGTGCGCGGACGTGCCGCCAAGAACCTCACCAACGACAACACCCGTCTGGGACGCCATCCCTACGAGCCGTGTTATCTCTACGAGAGCGGCATACTGCCCTTGCAGAAATATCCCATAAAGGGAGTGGTGTGGTATCAGGGCGAGTCGAACGCACACAACAAGGACGCACATGCCGAGCTGTTCAAGCTGCTCGTAGACAGCTGGCGCACAAATTGGAGCAATCCCCATATGCCCTTCTACTTCGTGCAGTTGTCGAGTCTCAACCGTCCGTCGTGGCCGTGGTTCCGCTACAGCCAGCTTGAGCTGATGAAGCACATCGGCAATACAGGCATGGCTGTTACAAGCGATTGCGGCGACTCGCTCGACGTACATCCCAAGCGCAAGCAGCCCGTAGGCGAGCGACTGGCACGTTGGGCGCTCAGCAAGACCTACGGAATGGCCCTTACGCCATCGGGCCCTATATATAAAGGTGTGGTGCGCGAGGGCGACGCACTCGTCGTAAGTTTCGACTATGCCGACGGCCTCTGCACCTCCGACGGAAAATCGCCGTCTACCTTCGAGATAGCCGAAGAAGAGGGAATGTACTATCCCGCCACCGCCGTAGTGTCGGGCACCACCGTCCTACTGACCTCGCCGGCGGTGAAGCATCCGCGCTTTGTGCGCTACGGATGGCAACCCTTCACACGCGCCAATCTCATAAATGGCGATGCATTGCCTGCTTCTACGTTCCGTGGCGAAATATAGAATATACAAAAAAGACAGCGGATTAGCCTCTGAGCTAACCCGCTGTCTGTATTTTAACAACTTACCAAATTCTTTTTACTTTTGCGTGTCAATCTTGTTTGCCACGCTTACGGCCTGAGCAATTGTAATTGCAAGAAAGCCGAAAATTACCATAGATACCATAATCTTTTTACCTTTAAGTTAAACTGTTTTCTTTAATTACTTTGTTATCCTTTTTGCACTGCAAAGGTAGAAAAATACCGCTGTGTACGCAAACAACACGCCTAAAATTTGATTTTTTGCTTATAATTGTTGACGCAAGTCAAACTATAAGAGGCATTGTTTGCTTGAATTCATGTGCAATTCATGATAATTCGTGACTATGGCACGCAGTCTGTCTGGACTCATCGGGCATTTCGAGTGACAATATTATAATTTCAGGTTTGTGAGTTAATTGTCAAAGCCAATTCAACTAAAATCCCTCGGATTTTTCACTTTTCCCTTTTCACTTTCCCCTTAAAATCCCTCGGATTTTCAAAAGGACTCCTTTTGGCTTGCAAAAGGACTCGTTTTGATGAGCAAAAGGACTCCTTTTTTTCGGCACATACGCCGGATGCGCCTTCAGCCGGTTATTTGTAATGAAAATGTAACGCCTCCGCAATACATGTGAATAGTATTATGTTTATCTTTGCAAACGTAAAAGAGAATAACATAAAGCACAATGAAACAGAATGCACGCATACTTGTTGTAGATGACGAGCAGGACCTGCTCGAAATCCTGAAGTTCAATCTTGAGACAGAAGGCTATGAGGTTGTGACAGCCACGTCGGCAGAAGAAGCCCTGCAGCTCGACATCGCCTCGTTCGACCTCCTGCTGCTCGATGTGATGATGGGCGGCATGTCGGGATTTGCAATGGCGCGCCAGTTGAAGGACAATCCTGCCACATCACAGGTGCCGATAATATTCCTTACGGCACGCGACACCGAAAACGACACCGTCACTGGATTCAACCTCGGTGCCGACGACTACATCTCCAAGCCCTTCTCGCTGCGTGAGGTGATGGTGCGCGTGCGTGCCGTGCTGCGCCGTACAGCCAAGGAGAACGGCGAGGAAGATGCAAAGACGCTGTCGTATCAGGGCATTGTGATGAACCTCGACCGCAAGACTGTGAGCGTAGACGGCGAAGACATACCCTTCACCAAGACCGAGTTTGAACTTCTCCACCTGCTTCTCGACGAGCGTGGACGCGTGTTCTCGCGCCAGGAACTCATCGAGCGCATCTGGCCCAAGGACGTATTGGTGCTCGACCGTACCGTCGATGTCAACATAACACGACTCCGCAAGAAGATAGGACGATTCGCCAAGTGCATCGTTACGCGCCTCGGCTTCGGCTACTACTTTGATGCCTAAAGCTATAATCTTATGAGAATATCCGTTGGAACAAAACTTTACTTCACTGTACTGTCGCTGTTTCTGCTCTTTGCCGTGTCGTTCATCATCTTCCAGCAGACACGCGAGAAGCAGTATAAGATTGACACGCTCAATCTGAAGTTGCAGGACTACAACTCGCGCATGGCAGAGTTCTACAGCAACACGGCCGACCGCTCAGAGCAGTCGTTCAACGATTACGTGCGCCGCCACTACATGCCGCGCCTGCGTGTCACACTGATACGTACCGACGGACGCGTAGTGTACGACAGCCGGTTGAAGCAATACTCGCACATGAGCAATCATGCCACCCGTCCCGAAGTGGCAACGGCACTCAAGCACGGCTCAGGCTCAACCGTGGAGCGTAGCAGCAAGACGTTCAACAGCGACTATTTCTACTCAGCCACGTATTTTCCGCACGACTCTATCGTTATACGCTCGGCACTGCCGTACACCAGTGACCTCGCCAAATCGCTGCAGACCGACCAGCACTACATCTGGTTTGCCGTCATAACGATACTTCTGCTCACCGTAGTGCTCTACCGTTTCACGAGCCGTCTGGGCGACAACGTGCAGAAACTGCGCACTTTCGCCTCGCGAGCTGACCACGGTGAGTCGCTCGATACGGAAGACCTGGTTGCGTTTCCAGCCGATGAGCTGGGCGAAATAGCCGAGCGCATAATCAAGATTTACAAGCGCCTGCAGTCGACACGACGCGAACAGGACATACTCAAACGCCAGTTGACACAGAACATAGCCCACGAACTCAAGACCCCCGTGGCGAGCATACAGGGCTATCTGGAGACAATACTCGACAATCCCAACATCAACGACCAGATGCGCGAGCAGTTTCTGGGCCGCTGCTATGCCCAAAGCCAGCGTCTCACGTCGCTCCTGCACGACATCTCTACGCTCAACCGCATGGACGACGCGCCCGAGATGACGAGCACCGAGAACGTCAACATATCGCAGATGGTGCAGAACATCCAGAAGGAGACAGCCCTGCAACTGCAGCAGAAGCACATGACATTCAACAATCTTCTGCCCGACAACATCGTGGTCAGAGGCAATCAGAGTCTGCTCTACAGCGTGTTCCGCAATCTTACCGACAACGCCATCGCCTACGCGGGCGAAGGCACCACCATAACTCTTACGGCTCAGCGTCCTGGTGCCGACCTTGTTGAGTCGGACATGAGCGACGAAGGCGGCTCAGCCAAGTGGGCATTCACCTTTGCCGACACCGGTGTTGGCGTGCCTACCGAGCACCTGCCGCGCCTCTTCGAGCGCTTCTATCGAGTGGACAAGGGCCGTTCGCGCAAGATGGGAGGCACAGGTCTGGGTCTCGCCATAGTCAAGAACGCCGTGCTTCTGCATGGAGGAACGATACGTGTGAGCCAGAACGAAGGCGGCGGATTGAAGTTTGAGTTTACGCTGAAGATATAACAGAAAAAGGGGTAAGGTCTGTTTTACAAAACAAACCTTACCCCTTTGAGCGTATATTCGCGTCTGGTGCCGTCCGAAAGAGCCAGATGCAGGCGGCCGTCAACCGAAACGTGGTCGATGCGGGCGCTGAACTGTTCGCCCGTTGAGGTGTCTTCGTAGAGGTGTAGTCCCTCGCGGCGATACAGGGCGGCATGGTATTGGCTGACGATGTGGTCGGAGTGTCCGCCGACGGCAAGCGAGTAGAAGTGGTCGAAGTGCTGCACTATCTCGTCGAGCAGCTGTTCTGTAGGAGTCTCTACACCTATTATATTATATAGCGACACCGGATTGGGCGCGTCGCTGTGAAACTCCCGTTGGTTGACATTGAGTCCGATGCCGTATATGCAACGTGCCAGAATGCGCCCCTTCACCGATGTCTCGATGAGCGTGCCGCTGATTTTGCGGTCGTGCCAGTAGATGTCGTTGGGCCATTTCAGGCTGATGCCGTCTGTATATTTGTCGAGAGCGGCCTTTATGGCGAGCGCTCCAGCCATCGACAAAATGAACTGCCGGGTGATGTCTACGCTCGTTGGGCACACCAGAATGGAGAACAGCAGGTTCTTGCCAGCCTCGCTCTCCCATTTGTTGCTGCCCTGTCCGCGTCCGGCAGTCTGCCAGTCGGCGTAGACTACGGTCATGCTGTCGTCCTGAGGCGACTGAAGAGTGCGCAGATAGTCGTTGGTTGAGGCTGTCTGATGTAGATGGATTATTTTGTGTTGCATAATTTACGTTTTCGTATAAAATCAATTAATTTTGCATCTGCAATCAATCCAAACATACTATTATGGACGAAAAACAGAAGCAACAGGCTGCCGACGAGCAGTTTATGCGCCGTGCCCTCGACGAGGCTATGGCGGCTCGCGATGCCGGCGAGATACCCGTTGGAGCGGTAGTGGTGGCTGATGGCCGCATCATAGCGCGTGCCCACAACCTCACCGAGACCCTTGGCGACGTCACGGCGCATGCCGAGATGCAGGCGATAACGTCGGCTGCCAACCAGTTGGGAGGCAAATACCTCACCGACTGCACCATATACGTCACCCTCGAACCCTGCATCATGTGTGCCGGAGCGATAGGGTGGACGCAGATAAGGCGTGTGGTGTATGGCGCAAGCGACGACAAGCGAGGCTATTCCATGTTTGCACCAAAAGCGCTTCACCCAAAATGTACAGTCACTACGGGCATTCTCGAAGACGAATGCAGAGAGTTGATGACGCAGTTCTTCAAGAGCAGAAGGTGAAAGGAGAGGAGCTCCAGTTGAAAGTTGAGAGTTACTTCACTGCCTCCACAGTATACCCCTGTGCCTTCAGCAACTCTAATACGCCGCGTTTGCCTGGCAAATGACCAGCACCAACAACAAACAGCGTAGGCTTTTCGCTCATAATGGCAGGCATACGCTTAGCCCAGTCGGCATTGCGGCGGTATATCAGGCGGTCCATTTCATTGGGTGTTGGGTTGCAGGCAGCATCAAACGTCTCGTTCATTATGTCGAGCAGCGTCTTGATGTCCTGCTCGTAATAAGCCTTAGCCATACGTTCTGTCGTAGAGGCATAGTAGTCGGTATGGTTGAGGAAGCAGTCGAGCTGAGCCACCTGGCGCTCAAGCGAAGCACCGAACATCACACCCATCTGAAATTCCATAGTCTCCAGACCGCCCACAGGCTCGTTGTTGTTCTTTGCCTGCACCTGGAAGTACTGGTCGATGGTGTTGGTGGGGTCGAATTCGCCCATGTGTGCAGCCATATACTGCAACACCTGCAACTGCGGAACGAGTGCGGCAGGCGACATGCGTCCCATCTGAGCGCCAACTACGGGGTTGTTCAGGTCAACACCCATATACTGCTTCAGCAGCGCATTGAGCTTCTTGTACTGCGTAGGGTTGAGCACCGTCTTCAGCGTCTTGCCTTCTGGCAGCATCATGTGGGCTTGCATGGCGCGCAGCGAGTCAGGATTGGTCATGTCGTCCCATTTCAGTTCGCCGTACACCTGCTCGGTGTTGTCGAGCGCAGAGCGTATGCCTGCCACCTTCTCTACAAACGGCGTGTTGGCAATGTGGAACGTTCCGAACACGTACGACGGCTTCTTGAGGGCCTTGCCCGATATGCTGTACAGCAGCTGGGCGTTGGCTGTGAGGGCGCATACAAGCGCCAACATAACGATAGAAAACAGTTTCTTCATATTATTTATTGTTAAATGATAAGTTACTTGTTACAATAATTGTGTGAATTTAGCCTTTTTATTTGGTATTTTGAGTAAATTTGCAAATCTAAGAGTCTTATTTGGGGCACACGCCCGATTTTATTAACGCAAACAACAGAGAAATATTTTAAAAAACAACCTATAAAAAATGAACAATCTCAACCAAATCATCAGCCACTTCAGCATCACTGGCACCGTGGCAGACGTGAAGCCATTAGGCAACGGACTAATCAACGACACCTACAAAATCACCACAGCCGAGGCCGACGCACCCGACTATGTGCTTCAACGTATCAACGACTCGATATTCACCGATGTCGCCTTGCTGCAGCACAACATCGAGGAGGTTACCACACATATCCGTGAGCTGCTCGTAAAGGAGGGCGCTGACGATATAGACCGTCGTGTGCTCACATTCATCAAGGCCGACAACGGCAAGACATACATCAAGGATGAGGAGGGGAAGTACTGGCGCATCTCTATGTTCATTCCCGATGCAGTGACCGTAGACGCTGTCAATCCGGAGTTGTCGTACTACGCCGGCAAGGCATTCGGAAAGTTTGAATCGCAGGTAGCCGACATTACCGACCGCTTGGGCGAGACCATTCCCGACTTCCACAATATGGAACTGCGTCGCGACCAGCTGCGTCAGGCTGTCAAGAACGACCGTGCCGGACGTGCAGCAGGCGTTAAGGACTTCATCGACGAAATCGAGAAGTACATGGACGACATGTGTCTTGGCGAGCGACTCTTCCGCGAGGGCAAGCTCCAGAAGCACGTGTGCCACTGTGACACTAAGGTAAACAACATGATGTTCGACAAGCAGGGCCGCGTACTCTGCGTCATCGACCTCGACACAGTGATGCCTTCGTTGTTCGTGAGCGACTACGGCGACTTCCTGCGCACAGCTGCCAACACCATCGCCGAGGACTCTCCCGAGTTCGACAAGATCGACTTCCGCATGGACATCTTCGAGGCTTTCACACGTGGATACGTTGAGTCGGCTTCAAGCTTCCTCACTCCGCTCGAAATCTCATTGCTGCCTTACGCAGCCGAACTGTTCCCGTACATGCAGGCAGTACGCTTCCTCTGGGACTATCTCAACGGCGACCACTACTGGAAGTGCTCTTATCCCGAGCACAACCTCACACGTGCCCGCAACCAGTGGCACCTCTTCCTCAAGGTTCGTGAGCACGAGGCAGAGATGAAGAAGTTCATCGAGGAGTTGTAGTTGGGTTGTCTCCACACCATCTCACCCCCACACCACCTTATTATACCAACGGCAATGTTGGCAATGTTTAGCGAAACCGCTCGCCATTGTCATTTTTGCCGTTTTTTAATACTCAAATCACACCCCAACAACATCTCACCCCCACACCATCACTTACACTGCAAGTGCCCAATATCAACAAAACAGCCTAATAATCTAATTTTTAGTTATTTTAATATGGTATATCCGCGGTTTTTGCTAACTTTGCAAATTAATCAAAGAAAATAGTAAAAGTATATGGCTGGAACAAAAAAAATCAAGACTGCGCTTATCTCAGTTTTTCATAAGGACGGTCTCGACGAGCTGTTGAAGAAGCTCAACGAGGAAGGTGTTAAATTCCTTTCTACAGGTGGTACACAGGCTTTCATCGAGTCGCTTGGCTACGAGTGTCAGGCCGTTGAGAGCGTTACATCTTATCCTTCAATACTCGGCGGACGTGTCAAGACACTGCATCCGCGCATCTTCGGCGGCATCCTTGCCCGTCGCGACAATGAGGGCGACCGTCAGCAGATGGCTGAATATGCAATCCCTGAAATCGATCTTGTGATTGTAGACCTCTATCCTTTCGAGCAGACTGTAGCAAGCGGCGCAAGCGAAGCCGACATCATCGAGAAGATAGATATAGGTGGTATCTCGCTCATCCGTGCCGGAGCCAAGAACTTCAACGACGTTGTTATCGTTCCGAGCAAGGCAGAGTATGGCATGCTCCTTGACATTATCAACAAGAAGGGTGCTGAGACCGACCTCGCAGAGCGTAAGGTGTTCGCCGAGCACGCATTCGGCGTAAGCAGCCACTACGATACAGCAATCCACGAGTGGTTTGCAAAGAAGAATTAGGAATTAGGAATTAGGAATTAGGAATTTGTCGGCTTTGCCGATTTGGAATTTTTAAGTTTTGAATTCAGAATTCGCAACTCAGAATTCGTAATTGCCACAGGCAACTAACTTGTAATTCGTAATTCATAATTCATAATTCATAATTGCCACGAGGCAACTAACTCTTAACTCGTAATTCGTAATTCGAAATTCATATAAATCAAAACTCAAAATTCATCAATGGGATTTTTTTCATTCGTACAAGAAATAGCGATGGACCTCGGCACAGCCAATACCATCATCATCAGCGACGACAAAATCGTTGTTGACGAGCCTTCGGTAGTGGCGCTCGACCGTCGTACCGACAAGATGATAGCTGTTGGCTCAAAGGCCAAGATGATGTATGAGAAGACTCACGACAACATCCGCACAATACGTCCGCTGCGCGACGGAGTTATAGCCGACTTCACCGCATGCGAGCAGATGATGCGTGGACTCATCAAGATGGTTCACACTGGCAGCCGACTCTTCTCGCCGTCACTGCGCATGGTTATCGGTGTGCCTTCGGGTTCTACCGAGGTTGAGCTGCGTGCAGTACGCGATAGTGCCGAGCATGCTAACGGTCGCGACGTATATCTGATATTCGAACCTATGGCAGCAGCCATCGGTATCGGCATAGACGTAGAAGCACCGGAGGGCAATATGATTGTAGATATAGGTGGAGGTTCTACCGAAATCGCAGTCATTTCACTTGGAGGTATCGTGTCGAACAACTCTATCCGCACCGCAGGCGACGACCTTACAGCCGACATTCAGGAGTATATGTCGCGCCAGCACAACGTGAAAGTTTCGGAGCGTATGGCCGAACGTATCAAGATACACGTAGGTTCTGCACTGACAGAGTTGGGCGATGAGGCTCCCGAAGACTTCATCGTACACGGCCCGAACCGCATCACAGCATTGCCGATGGAGGTTCCCGTATGCTATCAGGAGATTGCCCACTGCATCGACAAGACCGTTGCCAAGATTGAGAACGCCGTTCTCTCGGCACTCGAAAGCACTCCGCCAGAGCTCTATGCCGACATCGTAAAGAATGGTATCTACCTCAGTGGTGGCGGCGCTCTGCTTCGCGGACTCGACAAACGACTCACCGAGAAGATTAATATACCTTTCCATATCGCCGAGGATCCGCTCCACAGCGTTGCAAAGGGAGCCGGTGTAGCTCTGAAGAACATCGAACGTTTCTCATTCCTGATGAGATAAAACAGACAAAAGTAAAAAAGTAGAAAAGTAAGAAAGTAAAAAGTGTAGGGCAATACCTTGCAAATCGGCTTACTATATATAATAGGTGCCGACGTTACCTTTTTACTTTTTTACTTTTTTACTCTTTTACTTTTTTACTTTTACAACAAAATGCGCAACCTATTAGAATTCCTTTCACGCCACAACCACTGGTTTGTCTTCGTGCTGCTTGAGGTGTTGAGCCTCACACTGCTGTTTCATTACAACAGCTATCAGGGCAGCGTATGGTTCACATCGGCCAACGCCGTCAGCGGCAAGGTGTACGAGTGGAGCTCGGCTGTGACCCAATATTTCTCGCTCACCGACGTAAACCGCCAGCTCACCGAGCGCAATGTGTATCTCGAACGCGAGGTGGAAATGCTTGCCGAACAGATACGCAAGACGCAGAAGGACACTACCGCTGTGGAGCGTATGCAGCAGAGCGTGATGCGACAGTATAGCACCATACCTGCAAAGGTGGTGAGTTCGTCGCTCAACAAGGCCAACAACCTCATCACAATCGATAAGGGCAGTGTCGACGGTGTGCGCAAAGACATGGGCGTAGTGTGCGGAACGGGTGTTGTAGGCATCGTATATCTCACGTCCGAACACTACTCTGTCATAATACCTGTACTCAACGCGCAGTCGAACATAAGCTGTTCGATACGCGGACGTGGCTATTTCGGCTATCTGCATTGGAACGGGGGGGCGCCCGAATATGCCTATATCGACGACATTCCACGCCATGCCCACTTCAGGTTGGGCGACTATGTGGTGACATCGGGCTACTCGTCGGTGTTCCCATCGGGTGTTATCGTAGGACGAATCAAGCACGTTTACAACTCACCCGACGGTATGGCATACCGTCTTAAGGTGACATTGACCACTGACTTCACTCGTTTGCGCGACGTGTGCGTAATCAACGACACCGAGATGGAGAAGAAGATGGAGATACTTCAGGCGGCCCAGGACTCGCTTAAGGCCCGCCAATAAACATAACGTAATCACCCTCATACAGAAAATGAATCTTAACACAGTAAGAAATATCATATTCTTCGTTATTCTGCTTGTCGCTCAGGTGCTTGTGCTCAACCACATTCATCTGTTCGGCTATGCCACCCCGTTGCTGTATGTTTACTTTGCGCTGACGCTAAGACGCGGCACTCCACGTTGGGCGGTGCTCCTGTGGTGCTTTGCCATGGGCTTGGCGGTCGACATATTCTCGTCGACTCCCGGCGTAGCTTCGGCTTCGATGACCTTCGTCGGACTCATACAGCCTTATGTACTCACATTGTTTGCACCGCGCGACAGTGCCGACGACCTGCGTCCGTCGCCCCTTACGCTCGGTGTATCTAAATATGTCAATTACATGATCATTATCGTTTTGTTGTACACGCTCTCGTTCTTCAGTCTTGAGGCGTTCAATCTGTACAACTGGACACAATGGGCTTTGTGCACAGTGAGCAGCGCCGTGCTGACGATAGTGCTTATATTGGTAATTGAAAACATACGTCGTAAAAGATGAGCAGGTACACTCTCGAAAACCGTCGCTTTGTAATTGGAGGTGTAGCCGTGGCAATTGTCACGGTGTACATTATCCGTCTGTTTACTCTCCAATTAATGAGCGACGACTATAAGAAGAACGCTGACTCCAACGCGTTCCTTAAAAAGGTTGAGTTTCCGTCGCGTGGAGCAATATACGATCGCAACGGTCAGCTGCTGGTGTACAACCAGCCTGCTTACGACATTATGGTTGTGATGAACGAAGCCAAAGGACGTATCGACACAACCGAGTTCTGTAATGCGCTTGGCATTACCAAGGAATTCTTCATAAAGCGCATGGACGACATCAAGAACTATGCGAAAAACCCAGGTTACTCACGCTTTACACAGCAGCTCTTTATGAGTCAGCTCAGCAACGAGGAGTTCAGCAACTTTCAGGAGAAGATGTTCCGATTCCCCGGATTTTACGTTCAGCGCCGCAGCATACGTCAGTATCAGACGTCGTGTGGTGCGCACATACTCGGTGACGTTGCCGAAGTGTCGCCCGCAGACATTGAGGAGGACGACTATTATCAGCCCGGCGACTTCATAGGCAAGCTCGGTGTGGAGAAATATTACGAAAAGGAGCTGCGCGGAGAGAAAGGAGTTCAGATATTGCTGCGCGATGCCCGCGGACGTATTCAAGGCAAATACATGGACGGAGCTTACGACCGTCAGCCCGTGGCAGGCAAGGACCTCACGCTGTCCATCGACCTTAAGCTGCAAGCTTTGGGCGAACGCCTGTTGGAAGGAAAGATTGGCAGCATCGTAGCCATTGACCCTCAGACGGGCGAAGTGCTCGCAATGGTGTCGGCACCGAGCTACAATCCGCGCATAATGGTGGGACGCTCGCGCTCCAAGAACCACCGACTGCTGTCGCGAGATGCCTGGAAACCGCTGCTCAACCGTTCGATTATGGGTATGTATCCGCCGGGTTCGACATTCAAGACTTCTCAGGCTCTGACGTATTTAACCGAAGGCATTGTCACACCTGGAACTGCTTTCCCTTGCCATCGTGGCTTTTATTGTCGTGGACTGCACGTTGGCTGTCACTCGCATCCGTCACCTATATCTCTTGTCAATGCCATATCCACATCGTGCAACGCCTACTTCTGCTGGGGACTCTACTACATGATGGGCAACCGCGCGAAGTATAAGAACCCTTATGAGGCAATGAACGTATGGCGCGACTATATGGTGAGCATGGGATTCGGCTACAAACTGGGCATTGACCTGCCTGGCGAGAAGCGCGGAATGATTCCTAATGCCGAATACTACGACCGCAACTACCGCGGATCGTGGAACGGACTCACCATCGTGTCAATCTCTATAGGACAGGGAGAGGTCACGCTGACACCACTGCAGATAGCCAATCTCGGCGCCACAATAGCTAACCGCGGCTACTACTACACCCCTCACGTAGTGCGCAAGGTGCAGGACATGCCGCTCGACACGGCGTTCACACACCGCCACTTCACCAAGGCCAGCCACCGTGCGTACGACTATGTTGTGGTAGGTATGCGCTCGTCGGCAATGAAGGGAACGTGTCGTGCACTGTCGCGACTGCCGTTTGAGGCGTGCGGCAAGACTGGTACGGCGCAGAACCACGGCCGCGACCACTCTGTATTCATGGGCTTTGCACCGATGAACAAGCCCAGGATAGCCATTGCCGTGTATGTGGAGAACGGCGGATGGGGTGCCGACTTCGGCGTGCCTATAGGTGGATTGATGATGGAACAGTACCTCACAGGCAAGTTGTCGCCTGCCGGTGAGTCGATGGCTGAGGCCATGCAGCACCGCCGTATTGGTTACGGACCACGTTTCCCGGGACAGGAACGCAAGGCTGTCGAAGCCAAGAAGGCGACTGCAGCGAAGAAAGCCAAGACAGCAGCACATTCGGAAGCCGAGCAGAAACAGAAGCCGGCAGAAGAGCAGGTGGCTGCCAAGCAATAGCTGTCATTATATAAAATTTCAAATAACAACTTAGAATTATAAGTATATATGCCAACAACCGACAAACCGCTGAACTTCTGGTCGCAGGTAGACTGGATTACGATAGCACTCTACATCGGCCTTATGGCGTTCGGATGGATTAGCATTTGCGGAGCCAGCTATACCTACGGCGAGAACGACATCTTCGCTCTGAGCACACGTTCGGGTATGCAGATAATATGGATAGGCACGAGTATATGTCTGGGATTTGTCATTCTGATGATGGACACGCGCTTCTTCGACACCTTCTCGTACGTCATATATGGAGTGTTGCTGCTGCTGCTGTTTGCTACAATATTCAATCCGCACGACATCAAGGGTTCGCATTCGTGGCTCGTCATAGGTCCGCTCCGACTGCAACCTGCCGAATTCGGCAAGTTCGCAACCGCCCTGGCGCTTGCCAAACTGATGAGTTCGTACGGCTTCAACATAGGACGGTGGAAGCATTTTGCAGCCGCTTGCGCCGTCATATTCATCCCCATGCTCTGCATTGTGGGTCAGCGCGAGACGGGGTCGGCGCTTGTTTACCTCACCTTCTTCCTTGTTCTCTACCGCGAGGGAATGCCCGGCAGCATACTGTTTACGGGTGTTGCCATGGTGGTGTACTTCGTTGTGGGCATCAAGTACGAGAGTGTGCTGATGCTCGACACGCCCACTTCGGTGGGCCGATTTGTAGTGCTGACGCTCGTACAGATATTCACGGCGTGCATGGTCGACGTGTACACCAAGCAGCGCAGGCAGCCCCGCCTGATATTGGGCTACGGTCTGGGAGTCACTGTTTTAGCAATGCTCTTCTCGGTGTATGTGATTCCGTTTGACGTGACGTGGATTCAGCTGCTTTCTTGTGCTGCCATTGCAGTGTATCTGCTGCTCAACGGACTGCGTACACGACTGCCGCAGTATTTCCTCATACTGGGTTTTGCCGTAGGATCGGTAGTGTTCTTCTACTCGGCCGACTACGTCTTGAACAATGTTATGGAACCTCACCAGCGCGTCCGTATCAATGTGCTGCTCGGACTGGACGAAGATCTCGCCGGTGCCGGTTACAACGTGCACCAGAGTGAGATAGCTATAGGCTCGGGCGGACTCAAAGGCAAGGGCTTCTTGAACGGAACACAGACCAAGCTGAAGTTCGTGCCCGAGCAAGACACCGACTTCATCTTCTGCACCGTGGGCGAAGAGGAGGGCTTTGTAGGTTCGGCTGGCGTGCTGTTGATGTTCCTGGCGCTGATATTGCGACTGATGAAGCTTGCCGAACGGCAACCGTTCACCTTCGGCAGGATATACGGCTATTGTGTAGCCTCGGTGTTTCTTTTCCATGTGTTCATCAATGTTGGAATGGTGCTGGGCCTCACCCCCGTTATCGGCATTCCGCTACCGTTCTTCAGTTATGGCGGATCTTCGCTATGGGGATTCACCATTTTGCTATTTATTTTTCTGCGTATTGACGCCGGACGAAACTTCGCGCAGGGTGGAATACGCTGATTTGTAACCCGTTGAAAATCAATCTTATTCAGAATAAGTTGCCGCTTGGTTATGCCAAACGGCAACTTCAATTGTGCTGAACGACAACTACTGCTGAGCCAATGGACAACTTTAGCTTTTCAAAAGGACTCCTTTTGAAAATCCGATGGGTTTTAAGTGAAAAGTGAAAAGTGAAAAATCCGATGGAGTTGCTTTGTACGGCATTTTGAGTGACAATAATGTACTTTCAGGTTTTGTGAGTAGATTACCCCAGTTCGGGATAAGAATAGTTCATAAAAAAGTTGGTAGTCTCACAAATATTTTGTACCTTTATAGGTGATTTACAACAAGTTACAAATATAT